>NZ_JAATEP010000028.1:0-151389 GCF_012034275.1 Nonomuraea composti
CCCCGTCATCACCCTGCTCGGCATGTACCTGCCCGCGCTGTTCAGCGGCGCCCTCGTCGTCGAGCGGCTGTTCAACTACCCGGGCATGGGGCTGCTGTTCTGGCAGGCGGCGCTCAAGCGGGACTATCCGATCCTGCTCGGCGTCACGCTGCTGATCTCGGTGGCCACGGTGCTCGGCGCGCTGGTCGCCGACGTGCTCTACGCCGCGGTCGATCCGCGCGTACGACTGAAGGCAGGCCGCTCATGACCGCGCCGCACGAGGAGGAGGCGCCCGTCCGGGGGATGTGGCGGCAGGGCCTCGAGGTCTTCTGCGAGAACCGGCTCGCCCTGGTGGGCGTGGCCCTGTTCGTCCTGCTGGCCGCGTTCTCCTTCCTGGGGCCGCTGTTCTACCAGACCGACCAGGTGCACACCGACCTGACCAAGGTCTTCCTGACGCCCGGCACGGACGGGCACCCGCTCGGCACCGACGGCGTCGGCTACGACCAGCTCGGCCGGCTGATGCTGGGCGGTCAGACGTCCATCGTGGTCGGCCTGGCCGCCGGCCTGCTCGCCACCGTCGTGGGCACGATCTGGGGCGCCATCGCCGGGTTCGCCGGGAGCTGGGTGGACGCGGTCATGATGCGGGTGGTCGACGCGATGATGTCGATCCCGGCGCTGTTCCTGTTCATGCTCATGGCCTCGATCGTGACGCCCACCGTGCCGATGCTCATCGTCATCATCGGCGCCTTCGCCTGGCTCGGCCCCGCCCGCCTGGTGCGCGGCGAGGCCCTGACACTGCGCACCCGCGAGTACGTCATGGCGATGCGCGGCATGGGCGGCACCGGCGGGCGCGCGGTGCGCCGGCACATCATCCCGAACGCCATCGGCACCGTGATCGTCAACGCCACCTTCCAGGTCGCCGACGCCATCCTGTACGTGGCCTACCTGTCGTTCCTCGGCCTGGGAGTGCCGCCACCCGCGGCGAACTGGGGCGGCATGCTGTCCGACGGCCTGTCGGACACCTTCAGCGGCCACTGGTGGCTGCTCTACCCGCCCGGCATCGCCATCATCCTCATCGTCCTCGCCTTCAACTTCATCGGCGACGGGCTGAGGGACGTCTTCGAGGTCCGCCTCCGGCGGCGCTAGCAGGAGGTTTCGTACATGGAGGCATCGAGCGAGCCGCTGCTGCGGCTGCGCGACCTCAGCACCGACATCGCGCTGCGGCGCGGCACCGTGCACGCGCTCGACCACGTCAACCTTGAAGTGAAGCAGGGCGAGACGCTCGGCATCGTGGGGGAGTCGGGCAGCGGCAAGACCATGACCGTGCTGTCGGTCATGGGGTTGCTGCCCGCGGGCGGCAGCGTCGTCGGCGGGGAGATCCTGTTCGACGGCCGCGACCTGCGCACGATGCCGGCGTCCGAGCTGCGCCGGGTACGCGGCGTCGAGATGGGCATGGTCTTCCAGGACCCGCTCACCTCGCTCAACCCCACCATGCGCATCGGCGCGCAGGTGGCCGAGCCGCTGCGCGTGCACCAGGGCGTGAGCAAGGCCGAGGCGCGCGAGCGGGCCGTCGAGATCCTGCGCCGGGTCGGCATGCCCCGCCCCGACAAGATCGTCGACGACTACCCGCACCAGCTCTCGGGCGGCATGCGCCAGCGCGTGGTCATCGCCATGGCGCTCATCCGCTCCCCGCGGCTCCTGATCGCCGACGAGCCCACCACGGCCCTGGACGTCACCACCCAGCGCCAGATCCTGGAGCTCATCGACGACCTGCGCGAGGAGTTCAAGATGGCGGTCATCCTGGTCACCCACGACCTCGGGGTGATCGCCGGCCGCGCCGACCGGGTCGCCGTCATGTACGCCGGGCGCGTGGTGGAGACCGCCACGACCACGGAGCTGTTCCGCGCGCCGCGCCACCGCTACACCGAGGCGCTGATGCGCGCCCTTCCGGAGTCCGCGGCTGATGGACGGCTCTACAGCATTCCCGGCCTGCCGCCGGACCTGTCGCGCCCGCTGACCGGCTGCCGCTTCGCGCCCCGCTGCCGCTTCGCCACCGACGAGTGCCGCACCACCGACGTCGCCCTCACCGGGGACGGGCACAAGTTCGCCTGCCTGCACCCCGTCGCCGAGCCCGTCCCGATCACGGCCTCCACCGGTCACCACCGGGCCGCCGCCACCTCCGCCGCCGACCCCATCCTCGCCGTGCGGGACCTGGTCAAGGAGTACGACGCCGGCGGCGCCGGCCTGCGCAGGACCGCCGGGCGCGTCAGCGCCGTGGCCGGGGTGTCGTTCGACGTCAAGCCCGGCGAGACGCTCGGCATCGTCGGGGAGTCCGGCTGCGGCAAGTCCACCGTCGGCCGTCTCGTCGCCGGGCTCGAGCCGGCCACCGGCGGCCAGATCATCGTGGACGGCACCGACATCGCCACCCTCGACCGGCGGGCCCGCCACCACATGCACCGCAAGGTGCAGCTCATGTTCCAGGACAGCTACGCGGCCATGAACCCGCGCATGCGCATCGACTCCATCCTCACCGAGCCGCTGGAGATCCAGCAGGTGGGCGACGCCGCCGCGCGCCGCGCCCGGGTCAGCGAGCTGCTGGACCAGGTCGGGCTGCCCCGGCGGGCGCTGGAGCGCTACCCGCACGAGTTCTCCGGCGGGCAGCTGCAGCGCATCGGGCTGGCCCGGTCGCTGGCGCTGCGGCCCCGGCTCATCGTGGCCGACGAGCCGGTCAGCGCGCTCGACGTGTCCGTCCAGGCGCAGGTGCTCAACCTCATGCGCGACCTCCAGGGCGAGCTGGGCCTGTCGTACGTGTTCATCAGCCACGACCTGTCCGTGGTCGACTACATGGCCGACCGCATCGGCGTGATGTACCTGGGCAAGCTGGTCGAGATGGGGCCCGCCCACCAGGTGGTGCGCGCACCACGGCACCCGTACACGCAGGCGCTGCTGGACGCCGTGCCCTCGCCCGACCCCGGCCGCACGCCCAGCCCGGACACCACCATCCGGGGCGAGCTGCCGAGCGCGCTCAACCCGCCGACCGGCTGCCGCTTCCGCACCCGCTGCCCGCTCGCCCAGGACGTGTGCGCCACCGAGCCCGTGCTGGAAGGCGGGCCGCACCAGGTCGCCTGCCACTTCCCGCTGCGGCAGGAGGCGCCGGCCGCCTGAGTTCCTTTCAGCGTGGGACGCGGTCAGCGGCGGACCCGGAAGGCCAGGTGCAGCACCCGGTCACCCTGGACGACCACGTGCGGGTCCTCCAGCAGGCGCTGCCCGTCCAGGGAGCCGAAGTAGCGCCTGCCCGAGCCGAAGACCACGGGCACGACGTCCATCGCCACCTCGTCCACCAGGCCGAGGCCGAGGGCCTGGCCGCCGACCTCGCCGGCCGCCACCGCGACGTCGCGCCCCCCGGCGAGCTTGCCGGCCAGCTCGACCGCCTGGGCCACGTCGTCCACGAAGTGGTAGGGGGCCTCGGGGTGCCAGCCCTCGGGCCTGGGCCGGTGCGAGACCACCACCACGTGGTCACCCACGGACGGCCTGCCCTCCCATCCGTTGGTCAGGTCGAACAGCCGCCGCCCGATCACCATCGCCCCGATGCCCGCCCAGACCCGCCCGACGTAGGCGGCCGAGGCCGCGGAGACCTTGAACGCCGAGCCTTCGGCCAGCTCGACGTCGCCGTTGGTGTACCAGTCGAACAGCGGCCCGACCTGGTCGTGCTCGTCGGCGATGAAACCGTCGACCGACACCACGTTGTGCATCACTACCTTGCCCATGACATCTCCTGAATGTGTTCCTGCCGTGCTCTCACCCATGCGTCGAACGCGCGCGGCAGGAATCGACACCGGCCGGAGAAAGTTTTTTTATCCGGCGATCGCGCGGGCGGCGCTCTCGATGACCCGGGCCACCGTCTTCGGGTGGGAGACGGCCACCGAGTGGGAGGCGCGGACCTCGGTCACGTGCGCGTGGGCGCGCTCGGCCATGAAGCGTTGCGCCGCCGCCGGGATGTTGCGGTCCTCGGTCGTGATGACGTCCCAGCTCGGCTTGTCCTTCCAGGCGGCCACCTCGGCCTTCTCCTCCAGCGCCGACTGGGCGATGGGCCGCTGCGTGGCGGCCATCAGCGCGGCCGTGCGGGCCGGCACGTCGGCGGCGAACTGGTGGCGGAACTTGTCGGCCTTGATAAAGAGGTCGGTGCCGGTGCCGCCGCCGGGCAGGGTGAACGGCGTCGGGTCGAGCGCGTCCGGCAGCGTGGAGCCGGGGAACTTGTTCGTCAGCTCCAGCGCGGTCTCGCCGGGGGCGGGCAGGAACGCCGCGACGTACACGAGCGCCTTGACCTGCGGGTCGTTCGCGCCGGCGGTGCTGATGACCGAGCCGCCGTAGGAGTGCCCCACCAGGATCTTCGGGCCCTTCACGTGGTCGAGGACGCTGCGCAGCGCGGCGGCGTCGCTCGCGGGCCCGCGCAGCGGGTTGGCCGTCGCGATGACCGGATAGCCGTCCTTGCGCAGCTCCTCGATCACGCCGTTCCAGCTCGACGCGTCGGCGAACGCGCCGTGCTCCAGCACGATCGTGGGCTTGCCGGGCGCGGTGGTGGCGGGCACGGTGGTGGCGTTCGCGGTGGCGGCGTTCGCGGGGCCGGCGACGACGAGGGCGCCGAGCGCGGCGCCCGCCGACAGGGCTCCCAGCAGGAGCCGCCGCTTGATGCTGACCATGGGACTTCCTTCCGAGCGTTCGAGCGGCGCCGCCCGGACGGGCGGCGCCACCCTCACTCTCGGCCGCGAGGGGGCGCCGCCACATCAGTCACATGACGGTCAACCTGCGGCGAAAGGGCGCCGGTGCGGGAGTGTGCGGGACGGCTCGGCAGCCCGGCCCCCGCCGGACGAACGGAAGCGGACCCATCCGGTTCGGCCGTCATGTGACTGATGTGCCGCGCCCGGCGGGCGGACCAGAGTGAGGGCACCGCAACGGAGTCCGGCCGGACCCCCTCCTCAGCGATCACCCCACTCAGCGATGGGAAACTCATGAAAAGACTTCTGGCCGTCCTGGCGGCCGGTGTGCCCCTGGCGGCGGCGCTCTGCCTTCCGGCCAGCGCCTCGGCCGCCACAGCACCGGCCGCCACCGCGCCGCCGGTCAGCGCCTCCGCCGCCGCCAGTGCGCCGGCCGCCGGCGCGTTCACGTGTGCGGACATCTCCGTCAAAGCCCCCGCGGGCACGACGGTGGAGTCCGTGACGGCGCAGCGCCACGAGGCGGGTCCCGTGCACGTGCCCGCGGTCACGCCGCTGCCCGCCGTGGACGTCCCCGACGTGCCGGCCCACTGCGCGGTCACGGTCACGCTCACCCACCCGGGCGTGGACGACCACGCCAAGGTGCAGGTGTGGCTGCCCGAGCAGGGCTGGAACGGGCGTTTCCAGGCGGTCGGCGGCAGCGCCTTCGCCGCCGGCGACTACGGCGCGGCGCTGGCCGGCGCGGTCAAGGCCGGCTACGCCACCGCGACCACCGACGCGGGCGTCAGCACCTACCTCGACACCGCCTGGGCGCTCGACGACGCCGGCAAGGTCGACACCGCGCTGCTGAAGAACTTCGCCGACCGCTCCGTGCACGAGATGACGCTCGTCGCCAAGCAGGTCATCTCCGCCGTGTACGGCAAGCCCGCCTCCTACTCGTACTGGAACGGCTGCTCGACCGGCGGCCGGCAGGGCTACATGGAGGCCCAGCGCCACCCCGGCGACTACGACGGCATCCTCGCCACCGCCCCCGGCATCAACTGGGACGAGTTCGAGGTCGCCACCCTGTGGCCGCAGGTCGTCATGAACCAGGAGAGGACGTACCCGGCCGCCTGCGAGTTCGCCCTGTTCGACCAGGCCGCGGTCAAGGCGTGCGACCCGCTGGACGGCGCCCGCGACGGCCTCATCGGCGACCCGGCGAAGTGCCGCTTCGACCCGCGCGAGCTGATCGGCAAGACGGTCGAGTGCGACGGCGAGCAGGAGACCATCACCGCCGCCGACGCCGCCGTCGTCCGCAAGATCTGGGACGGCCCCCGCACCCCGTCCGGCAGGAAGCTGTGGTCCGGCATCTCCGTGGGGGCCGCCTTCGACCTCGCCGCCACCAAGCCCGGCGCCGACGGGCAGCGCGTCGGCCAGCCGTTCCCCGTGCCGGCCGCCTGGGTCGCGACGTGGCTCAAGCGCCAGCCCGCCTTCGACGTCTCGACGATCACCTACGCCGAGTTCGCCAAGCTGTTCGCGCAGTCGCAGGCCGAGTACGACAAGGTCATCGGCACCGACGACCCCGACCTGTCGGCCTTCCGCAGGTCCGGCGGCAAGCTGCTGACCTGGCACGGGTACGCCGACCAGCTCATCCCGACGCAGGGCACCGTGGACTACCGCGAGCGGGTGGAGCGCGCCATGGGCGGCGCGCACCGGGTCGACGACTTCTACCGGCTGTTCCTCGCCCCCGGCGTGGACCACTGCGGCAACACCGGCAGCACCGGCCCCGTCCCGACCGACGCCCTGGGCGCCCTGACCGCGTGGGTCGAGCAGGGCAAGGCTCCCCGGACGCTCAGCGCCGCCGTCAAGGACTCCTCGGGCAAGACGGTCACGCGCGAGCTGTGCCTCTACCCGTCCGTCTCCCGCTACACCGGCCACGGGGACGTGGCCGACGCGGCGAGCTACCGGTGCGTCCGGCCCCGCCACTGACCGGCCCGCGGACCGGGGCCGCGCGCGTGCGGCCCCGGCCCCTCTGGAGGCGGCCCCGGGCTGCGGCCCCCACCCCGGCTTTCGCCTCCGACATTCAGTCATTCGACTGTTCCCGCCGGTGGGCCGCCCGCCCGATCCTTGAGCCACGTCCAGCGCCTACGGAGGATCCGTGAACCCCACTCCCATCGTCTTCATCCACGGCGTGTGGCTGCACGCGCTGTCCTGGGAGCCGTGGGACGAACGGTTCTCCAGGCTGGGGTTCGCCGTCTCGGTGCCCGGCTGGCCGGGCGAGCCCGCCACGGTCGCGGAGGCCCGCCGGCTCCAGGGCGGCCCCCGCGAGGTGGGCCTCGACGCGCTCACCGAGCACTACGCGCGCATCGTCCGCTCGTTCGACACCCCGCCGGTGATCGTCGGCCACTCGGTGGGCGGCCTGATCGCCCAGCACCTCCTCGGCACGAACCTCGGCCGCGCCGCGGTCGCCATCGCCCCCGTCCCGGCCGGCCAGGTCCCGCGCGAGCGGTGGCCGGCCGCGCTGGACGCCGGGCTGTTCCGGCGGCTGTTCGCCAACGCGGTCACGGAGGAGGAATCGGCGCGGCTCTTCGAGCGGCACGCCGTCCCCGCACCGTCCCGGCTGCTGGCGGACCTGGGCGGCCCCCACCCCCGCGCGGACGTGGACACCGGCAACACCGCCCGCGGCCCGCTGCTGCTGATCTCCGGCCAGGAGGACCGGCTGGTGCCCGACTCCGCCACCCGCGCGGTCTACAAGCTGTACGGGGACTCGACGGCGGTGAGCAGCCTCAAGCAGTTCCCCGACCGCGCCCACTCGCTGGTCGTGGACAGCGGGTGGCGGGCGGTCGCCGACTACGTCCTGCTCTGGCTGGCCGAACGAGGCATCCGTGCCTGACGACAGGATGTCCAAGCCTGACGGCGGCCCGCCGGACGAGGCGCCCGTGCCTCACGGCGAGCCGTCAGTGGGCGGCTTTGGCCAGGGCGTCGCGCAGTGCGGCGCGCGAGGCGATGCCCAGCTTCGGGAACACCCGGTACAGGTGGGAGCTGACCGTGCGCGGCGACAGGTGCATGCGCTCGCCGATCTCCTTGTTCGTCAGCCCGCTCGCCGCCAGCTCCGCGATCCGGCGCTCCTGCCAGGTCAGCTCGGCCAGGTGGGCGGGCGAGGCGCCGGCGGGCAGCCCCGTGGCGCGCAGCTCGGTCTGGGCGCGCTCGGCCCAGCCCGCCGCGCCGAGCTGCTCGAACGTCCCCGCCGCGCCGGCGAGGAGCGGCCGGGCCGCCTTCGGCCCCTGCGTGTGCCGCAGCCGCACGCCGTGCGCCAGCCGGATGCGGGCCAGCTCGAACGGGAAACCGCCGCCCGCGGCCTCGGCCCTGGCGTACATGTCGTCCGCCTCCCGGTCGTCGCCGGTCGTCATCGCCACCGCGCCGTACGTGATCATGGCCAGTCGCGGGGAGATGCCGGGCAGCCCGGCGTCCAGGGCGGCGCCGGCGTGCCGGCGGGCCTGCTCCAGCCGCCCCGTGTGCACGGCCGCCTCGACCAGGTCCAGCAGCGTGCGCGGCGCCTGGTGCGCGTACGCCTCGAAGGATCCCGGCCGGGTGATGCCGATCGCGTGCAGGTACGCGGCCTCGTAGTCGCCCTCGCTCAGGGCCGCCGCCGTGCCGACCGCGTCCGCGACCTGCGTCAGGAAGCCGACGCCGCGCGGGCGCGCCCAGGCGTCCACGACCGCTTGCGCCTCGCGCGCCTGCTCCACCCGGCCCCGGACGGCGGCCAGCAGCCCCAGGTAGGCGCGGGTGTGGTGGGCGAACAACGCGTTGCCGTGCGCCGTGTTCAGCTCCAGCGCGCGCCGTCCCGTGCGCTCGGCGTCGTCCCACTCGCCGGCGGCGAGCTGGTCGAGCATGATCAGGTGCAGCATGGTCATGCCGTTCGCGACGGCGCCCGTCTCCACCTCGCGGTCCACGGCCCGCCGCAGGTACGGGCGGTAGCGGCCCAGCGTGTCCACGTGGTAGGCGGCCACGGCCAGGCGGGAGACGTCCCACGGCTCCAGCGCCGACACGTCGGCGAACGCGCGCTCCACCCGCTCGGCCACGCCCGCGCCGTGGCGCACCACGTCGCTCCAGGCGTCCCGGTAGATCGCCGAGCGCGGGTCGATCCGGTGGCCGAGCACGTCCATGAGCTGTTCCGTACGGTGCCACGACGCGCTCTCGCCGGCGTACAGGCTGGTGGCGAGCAGCAGGTCCACCAGCCGGGTGAGCACCTCCGCGCCGCCGTCGACGACCCCGGCCCCCTGGTGGTGGGGGTCGCTCAGGTGCTCGATCGCCGCCGCCACCCGGTGGTGCGCGGAGCGGACGTCGCCGTCCTCGTACAGGGCCACGTACGCGGCGGTGATGGCCGTGGCGGGCGACTCGGACCGGCCCGGCGCCGGGTCCGCGCGGACCAGCCGCTGCGCCTGGTCCAGCAGCGCCGCGTGCCCGGCGATGAAGGCGGCGTCGCCGAGCCGCCGGGAACGGGCGTCCGGCGTCTCGCTCAGCTCGGCCGCGCGGGTCAGCCACGCCACGGCGGCCACCGCGCCGCCGCGCCGCGTCGCCGACTCGGCCGCCGCCTCCAGCGCCGCGGCCACCTCCTCGTCCGGGTCCACCCGCGAGGCCGCCAGGTGGCGCGCCCGCCGCTCGACGTCGTCCCGGTGCACCCGGGCGAGCTCGGCGTGCGCGGCGCGCCGCTGGTTCGGCGTGGCGAGCTGGACGACCGTCGAACGCACCAGCGGATGCCGGAACACCAGGTCGCCCGTGGCGGGATCCACCTCCAGCAGGCCCGCCGCCACCGCCTCGTCGGCCTCCCGCATGCGGTACCGCGCCCCGCTCACCCGGCTCCCGCCCGGCCCCGCGCCGACGCCGTCCAGGGCGCCACGCAGCAGCTCCTCGCGTACGGGGCCGGACAGGCGCTCGATGCGCAGGCCGTACACGTGCTGGAGGCGCCGCGACAGCGGTACGGCACCGAACCCACCCGGCTCGCCCGCCCCCACGGAGGACGGCAGCTCCAGCAGGGCCAGCGGGTTGCCCCGGGCGTGCTCCAGGACCACGCGCCGGGCCGGCGGGGCGAGCCGCGGATGGCGCAGGTCCAGCAGCCGCGCGGCGGCCTCCTCCGGCAGGGCCGTCACCGGCAGCTCGGGCAGCGCGGCCGTGTCGAACCGCGAGGCGACGTCCGAGCGCACCGCGATCAGCAGCTTCACGGAGCCGCCCGCCAGCCTGCGCCCCACGAATCCGCACACCTCGATGCTGGAGGCGTCCAGCCACTGGCCGTCGTCGAGCACGAGCAGCAGCGGCCGCTCCTGCGACGCCGCCACGGCCAGCAGGTCGAGGACGGCGATGCCGAGCGACATGATCGACGGCGCCCCGCCCGCACGCAGCCCGAACACGACGTCGAACACCGCCCGGTGCCCGTCGTCGAGCCCGGACAGGTGGGGGAGCAGCGGGTAGAGAAGCTGGTGCAGGCCGGCGAAGGGCAGCTCCGCCTCCGCCTCGACCCCGGCGGCCCGCACCACGTCGTACTTCTGGGCGGCGGCGAGCCCCGCCGCGTGATCGAGCAGGGCGCTCTTGCCCACCCCGGTCTCACCCCGCAGCACGAGCGCCTGCCCGCCACTCGCCGCCAGGAACGCGGCCAGCTCCTCCCGCTCGCCGTCCCGCCCCACGATCGCGCACCCCGGCGGCACCGGTCCCCCCGAACCGGTCATGACAGCAGGTCCGCCAGGCGGCCGATCTGGCCGAGGTCGTCGGACCAGCAGCTCAGCATCACCTCGTGCGCGCCCGCGTCCCGGTACGCGGCCACGGCGTCCCTGATCGCGCCGGCCGTCGTCGCCATCGTCGCCACCGACTGCGCGGCCAGCTCCGGCGCGAACGCGTAGTACCGCAGCAGCGACTCCCGAGCCCGCGCCACGGTCGGCTCCGGACCCAGCGCCACGTTCACCTGGCCGACGAGCAGCGGCTCACCCGCCCGCCCCGCGTCCTTCCACTGCCGCCTGACCAGCTCGAACAGGCCCTGCGCGGCTCCTGGCGGCACCGGGCAGACGTAGCCGCTGCCCCACCGGGCGACCCGCGCCAGCGCCGCCGGCGCGAACCCGCCGAACAGCAGCTCGGGGCCGCCCGCGCGCAACGGGGCAGGGCCTACCGGGCCGGTCCCGGCCACGACCGGCTCGCCCGCCCACACCCGGCGCATGATCGCCAGCTGCTCGTCCATCCGCCGGCCCCGCGAGGCGTGGTCGGCGCCCACGGCCAGGAAGTCGTCCTGCCGCGCGCCGACCGCGAGGCCCAGCGAGAACCGCCCGCCGGACAACCGGTCGAGCGTCGCGCTCTGCTTGGCCAGCAGCACCGGGTCCCGCAACGGCGCGAGCACCACCTCCGACTGCACCCGGATCCGCTCGGTCGCCGCCGCCATCGCGGCCAGCATCACCATCGGCTCGGGATTGTCGTACACGATCCGGTCCGGCACGCCGATCCGGCCGAACGGGCCCGCGTCCGCGCGTCGCGCCCACGCGAGCAGCGCGGCCGGGTCCGTGAAGGGCACCGCGAGTCCGAGCGTCATCCGCGCCCCGCCTTTCCGCCGTCGCCGTCAGCTTCGGGACGTGTTCGTCCGAACGCGTGCATGCGGCGGACCCCGGTGGTCGCCGCGAATTCGATAGTGGTGGGCATGGCAGGGAGCGTAGGAGCGGCAGGCCAAGACTCCGTTGACGAACGGTCGCCATCGGCGCGGGCGGTGTATACGTTCTGTTGCAGCTCGACCTCCGGCACGGGGTAAGGTCCCCCAGGACTCACGCGCCGAAGTTAGGAGTCGCACCACCATGCCGCTTTACGGGCGGAAGGCCGAACTGGCGGCCCTGGCCGACCTCATCGCCGACCTCCGGGGCCGTAGCGACCTCCAGGACCGTGGCGGGCTCGGGGACAGTGGCGGCCTTCCGCATTGTGGCGGGCTCCGGAACGGTGGTGGCGTCCTCATCCGGGGTGAGGCCGGGATCGGGAAGTCGGCGCTCGTGGCGGAGGCGGCCTCGGCGGCGTCGGCGGCCGGGCTGCGCGTGCTCACCACGACCGGCGTGCAGGCCGAGCGCGACCTCGCCTACGCGGGGCTGCACCAGCTCCTGTACCCGGTCCGGGCGGCCGTGGACACGCTGCCCGCCCGCCAGCGCACCGCCCTGCGCGACGCCCTGGGCCTCGGCGAGGACCCGGAGCCGGCCGCCACCCAGCCGGGCACCCCACCCGACGGGGCGGTGTCGTCCGGTGCGGCGCAAACCGGTGTGTTCCTGGTCGGGCTGGCCGCGCTGACACTGCTGGCGGAGGTGGCCGCTGCCCGGCCGCTGCTGGTCGTCGTCGAGGACGCGCACTGGCTGGATCGCGCCAGCGCCGACGTGCTGGCGTTCGTGGCGCGCCGGATCGAGTCCGAGCCCATCGCCATGATCGTGACCCTGCGCGAGGGAGAGCCCTCACCGCTGCTGGAAGCGGGCCTGGCGGCGATGCCGGTCGGCCGGCTCACGGGCGAGGCCGCCGCCGAGCTGCTGGACGCGACCGCCCCCGGCCTCGCCCCGCCGGTACGGGCGCGCCTCCTGGAGGAGGCGGCGGGCAACCCGCTCGCGCTCACCGAACTCCCCGCGACGGTGACCGGCCTGGGCACGACCGGCTCGGGCGGCTCGGGCGGCTCCGGCGCGATGGGCGCGATGGGCGCGATGGGCACGACGGGCGCGGGTGGTCTGGGCGCGGGCGGCTCGCTCGTCCCCCTGGGCGAGCGCCTGGAGCGCGCGTTCACGGCGCGTTACGCCACCCTGCCCGCGCCGGCCCGCACGGCCCTGCTGGTCGCGGCGCTCAACGAGAGCGAGTCGGTCGCGGAGACGCTGGCGGCCACGGCCCGGCTCCTGGGCCCGGAGCCGCTGACGGGCACGAGCGTGCCCGCGCAGCCACTCGCGGGCGCCGAGGTGGAGATCCTCGTGCCGGCCGTCGAGGCGAGGCTGGTCGAGCTGGGCGGCGGGACGATCAGGTTCCGTCACCCCCTGATGCGCTCCGCCATCCCCGCGGCGGCCCCGCTCCCCGACCGCAGGCGGGCGCACCTCGCGCTGGCCGAGACGCTGGGCGAGCAGCCCGTCCGGCGGGCGTGGCATCGGGCGGCGGCGACGGCGGGGCCCGATGAGGGGGTGGCGGCGGAGCTGGACCGGGCCGCGGCCGAGGCGCGGCGCAGGGGCGCGGCCGCGGCGGCGGTGGCGGCGCTGGAGGAGGCGGCCAGGCTGAGCGAGGAGCGCGAGGGGAAGGCGCTGCGGCTGTTGCGGGCGGCGGAGCTGGCGGTGGAGTCGGGCCGCCGGGACGTGGCCGAGCGCCTGGTGGCGGAGGCTCGCGAGGTGGGTCTGTCGCCGCGCCGCCGCGCCACCGCCGCCTGGCTGCTGAGCGGTTTCGAGGACGGGGTGCGCGAGGACGTGTCCCGGGTGCGGGAGCTGGCCGGGCTGGCCGCGTCCATCGCCGCGGAGGGCCACGTGGAGCCGGCCGTCAGGATCCTGTGGGGCGCCGCGATGCGCTGCTTCTGGTCGGAGCCGGGCCAGGACGCCCGCCGCCTGGTGCTGAGCGTGGCCGACGACCTGCCGCTGCCGGCAAGGGACCCGCGCCTGGTGGCGATCGTCGCGTACGCGGCGCCGTTCGAGCGGGGTGAGAGCGTGCTGGGCGGGCTGCGCGAGCTGGCGGGGGCGGCGGGCGCGGACCCGGAGGTCGATCGGTACCTGGGCAGCGCGGCCATGCAGGTCGGGGCGTTCGACCTGGCGGCCCGCCTGTCCGCGGCGGCGGCGCCCGGTCTGCGCGCGCAGGGCAGGCTCGGGCTGCTGCCGAGGGCGCTGGCCGTGCAGGCGTGGACCTCGGCCAGGCTGGGCGACCTGGCGACGGCGGTCCCGGCGGCGGAGGAGGCGGCGCGGCTGGCCGGGGAGACAGGCCAGCCGTTCATGTACGGGCTGGCCACGGCGGTGCAGGCGGAGATCGCGGCGTTGCGCGGCGACAGCGAGCGGGCCAGGGCGCTGGCGGACGAGGCGGAGCGGGTGGCGCTGCCCGCCGGCGCCCGCCCCGTTCTGGCCACCGTGCAGCTCGCGCGCGGGCTGGCGGCCATGAGCGAGGGACGCTTCGACGACGCGTACGCCGACCTGAGCCGCATCCTCGACCCCACCGACCCCGCCTGCCAGCTCGCCCTGCGCGCCT
Source organism: Nonomuraea composti (assembly GCF_012034275.1). Lineage (NCBI taxonomy): Bacteria > Bacillati > Actinomycetota > Actinomycetes > Streptosporangiales > Streptosporangiaceae > Nonomuraea > Nonomuraea composti. Next base: position 13,875 of record NZ_JAATEP010000028.1, read on the forward strand.
GCTTCCTCGCCGAGCTGACCGAGGCCGCGCTGCGGGCGGGGCGGGTCGCGGCCGTGCGGGACGTCCTGCACGGGCTGGAACCCCTGGCCGCGTCGGCGCCGTCGCCCGCGCTGCACGTCGGGCTGCGGTACGCGCGGGCCGTGCTCGCCCCGGAGGAGGAGGCGGAGGAGCTGTTCGCCGCCGCGCTGCGGGCGGACCTGACGGCGTGGCCGGCCGAACGGGCGCGGCTGCACCTGGCGTTCGGCGAGTGGCTGCGCCGCCGGCGCCGGGCCGTCGAGTCCCGCATGCACCTGCGTACGGCCAGGGACGCCTTCGACGCGCTCGGCCTGGCCGCCTGGGGCGAGCGGGCCCGGCTGGAGCTGCGCGGCGCGGGCGAGTCGAGCCCGAGCCGGGACCCGGACGCGTGGGACCGGCTCACCCCGCACGAGCTGAGCATCGCGCAACTGGCCGCCGAGGGGCTGACGAACCGGGAGATCGGGCAGCGGCTGTACCTGTCGCACCGCACCGTCGGCACCCACCTGCACCGGATCTTCCCCAAGCTGGGGGTGAGCTCCCGCGCCGACCTCGCGCGGGTGCTCCAGACCTACGAGCGCCCGGACGAGTGAGGCGCCGGCCAGGACGCGTACCGGTCGGACGTGTGAGGCGCCGGCCAGGACGCGTACCTGTTCGGCGAGCGAGGCGGCGGCCGGAAGGTCAGACGAGGGAGGCGCCGGCGGTCGCGTTGATGCTGGCGTACATGCGGCGCAGGCCCGGCCCCGGGTCGAGCCCGAGGTCGTCGTCCAGCAGCCGGGCGATCCGCCGGAAGGCGGCCAGGGCCTCCTCGCGGCGGCCGTCGCGGTCGAGCGCCCACATCAGCAGCTCCCACAGCCGCTCCCGGTACGGCTCGGCCGCCGTCGCCCGCGTCAGCTCGGCGATGGCCGGGCCGCAGTCGCCCCGTTCGATGTCCAGCGCCCACCGCTCCTCCACGGCCGAGGCACGCAGCTGCTCCAGCCAGGTGCGGCGCCCCTCGAAGAACGCCCCGCCGAGCCCGTCGAACGCCGGCCCGCGCCACAGCGCCAGGGCGCCGCGCAGCAGCCGGGCGGCCTCGGCGAGGTGGCCGCGCTCGCGGGCCTGCCGGGCGGCGGCGGTGGTCTGCCGGAACACCGTCACGTCCACCGCGCCGGGGTCCACGACGAGCTGGTAGCCGCCGCCCGCCGACCGGATCTCCGCCTCGGTGCCCAGCCCGGCGCCCCCGCCGTCGGCCAGCACCCGGCGCAGCCGCGAGACGTACGTGCGGGTGCTCACGACGGCGCTGCGCGGCGCCCCGTCGTCCCACAGCGCGCCCACGATCTCGTCGAGCGAGACCTGGCGCCCCTCGCCGAGCAGCAGCAGGGCGAGCACCCCGCGCTGTTGCGGCGGCCCCGCGTCGCGCTCCTCCCCGCCGCTCCAGACGCTGATCGGGCCCAGCAGCCCGAAGCTCACCCCGCCCATCGAGGGTCCCCCACCTCTTGCTTCACGTGATTCATCACCGATGCCGCGAAAGGCATCTCCTCCGACCGACCCTACTGACGCCGCGTCGGGATTTTGACGCATTGCCGGGCTCGTTCGCGGTCCGTAAGCTCTTAGGCACGGGTCCGGTTCCGGCGGCACGTACACGTGACGTACACATATGGCGTCATCTGACGCTCGCGGCGCCGATTCCGGCGCTCCTACCGTCGGGGGCATGCTCCCGTCCCCCAGCAGGTTCACGATCCTCGGGCCGCCCGGGCTCTGCTGCGGCGCCACCCGGCTGGACCTCGGCACGCCGCAGCAGCAGGCCGTTCTCATGCTGCTGCTCGCCAACAGCGGCAGTTACGTCCGCATCAGCGAGGTCATCGACGGCCTGTGGGGCGAGCACGCGCCGGCCACCGGCGAGGCCGTCGTCAGAACGTATATCTCCCGCATCAGGCGGCTGCTGTCGGCGCAGGGGCTGGACGCGGCGATCACCTCCAGGTCGGGCGGCTACATGCTCGATCCGGCGCTGTTCGCGGTGGACGCCCTCGAGTTCGCCGGCCTGCTGGAGTCGGCCAGGGAGGAGCGCGAGCGCGGGCACGTCCCGGGCGCGGTGAAGCTGCTGGAGCAGGCGCTCGGCCTCTGGACGGGCACGGCGCTGGCCGGGGTGCCGGGCGAGGCGGCCGAGCGGGAGCGGTTCCGGCTGGAGCGGCTGCGGCTGGTGGCCGTCCAGGAGCTGCTGCGGGTGCGGCTGGAGCGCGGCGAGCACGCCGAGGTGGCGGCCGAGGTGCCGCTGCTGATCGAGCTGAACCGGCTGGAGGAGCCGCTGTACGAGATCTACCTGCTCGCCCTGTACCGGAGCGGCAGGCGGGCGGAGGCGCTCGAGGTCTACCGGATGGTGTACGACCTGCTCGGCAAGGAGCTGGGGGTCAGCCCGGGGCCGCGGTTGCGTGCCGTCCACGACCGGATCCTGCGGGCCGAGGCGGACCCCCGCGACGAGCCCGCGCCCGCGTCGCCCGCCCGCCGGCCCGCCCAGGAGGCCCGGCCGGACGCCGTGCCGTTCGTCGGGCGGGCCGCCGAGCGTGCCGCCTTCCAGGACCTCCTCCAGCAGGGCCGCCTCGGGGTGCTGTTCGTGCGCGGGCCGGCCGGCATCGGCAAGTCGGCGCTGCTGCGCGGCCTCGCCGAGGACGCCGCCGTCCAGGGCCGCCCCGTACGCCACCTCACGCCCTCCGCCGGGAACCACCTGACGCCTGCCACGGGGAACCACCTGACGCCCGCCGCCGCGGGCCGGTCCGCCAGGAACCGGCCCGCCACGGATCGGCCCGTCGCGGACCGCCCGGGCGCCGATGCCCGCGATCGTCTTGAACGGTTCGCGAAGGAGCTGGCGGGCGCGGCGGGTCCCGTCCTGCTCATCGACGCCTTCGAGGAGCTGGCCGAGCTGGAGCCATGGCTGCGTGACGACCTCCTCAGGCGGCTGCCCGCCGACACGGCCGTGGTCGTGGCGGGCAGGACCGGGCCGAGCGCCGCCTGGCTCACCGACCCGGCCTGGTCCGGCACGATCGCGATCCGGCACCTCGACCCCCTCACCGCCCCGGAGTCCGCCGCGCTGCTCGAAGCCCGGGGCGTCGAGCCGGGCCTGCGCGCGTCGATCGCGGGCTTCGCCGCCGGCCACCCGTTCGCGCTGTCGCTGGCGGCCGAGGTGGGCAGGAGCAGGTCGGCGACGGGCCAGCCGCCGTTCCGGGAGGCGGTCCGGTACGTGGTGGACAACGTCCTGGACCGGCTGGCCGGGGACGTGCCGTCGGACCTGCACCGGCGGGCGTTGCACGTGTGCGCGCACGCCCGCCACACCACGGAGGGCCTGCTGGCCGCGGTGCTGCCGGGCGGCCGGGCGGCGGAGCTGTTCGACTGGCTGCGGTCCCGTCCGTACGTGGAGACCGCCGCCCACGGCCTGGACGTCGGCGGCGTGCTGCGCGAGGCCCTGGAGCACCACCTGCGCTGGCGCGACCCGGCCGGCTACGAGCGGATGCACCGCCGCGTCCGCCACTACGTCATGGGCGAGCTGCTGCGCGGCGCCCGCGACCCGCGCGCGTGCGTGGCGGTCATGCGCACGATCAGCCACCTGCGCCGGCGCGGCGGCGTCATCGGCCGGTACGTGTCGCAGGTCGGCGAGGAGGACGTGCGGGCGTGCGGGGTGACGCCGGACGGCCATGACGAGGTCGTCGCGATGGCCCGCGAGGCCCACGGCGAGCTGACGGCCGCTTCCGTCCGGTTCTGGCTGCGCCGCCGGCCGGAGGCGTTCACGCTGCTGCGGTCGCGGCGGAGCGGCCGGTTGCGCGCGTACCTGAGCTGGCTGACGCTGAGCCGGCCGGAGCGGGCGGAGCTGGACGCGGACCCGGTCGTCGGGGAGATCTGGCACGACGTGAGCCGCCGCACGGCGCTGCCGCCGGGGGCGCACGTCGGGATCGCGCGGCACTTGATCTGCCCGGCGTTCGAGGCGAAGCCGTCGCCCATCACGGACGTGTTCCAGGCGTGGCTGCTGCGCCGCTGGCTGCACGAGCCTGGGCTGGCGGCGTCGTACCTGCTGGTCGCCAACGCGCAGCTGTGGCGGCCGCTGATGGAGTACCTGGGCCAGGACGAGCTGACGGACGCGGGCGCGGACCACCCGTACGCGATCTTCGGCCACGACTGGCTGACCGAGCCACCCGAGGTGTGGCGTGACCACCACATGGACGAGGAGCTGTGGGCGGAGCGAGGCACGAGCCTGTTCCTGCGCCAGGGCGGGTCCGGAGCGGAGCGGGAATGAGGAATGACGAAAGTCTTACGGGAGCGGGCCGCCGCGCGCGGGAGGAGGCCGCGGCTGCTCGAATCACGGACGTGAACGATCGACGACACCCGAAGGAGAGCGGCGCGCCCATCGCGCGCCGGGCGATGCTCTCGATGCTCGGCGCCGGCTTCGCCGCCCTCGCCGCGGCCCCTCTCGTGCAGGACGGCTGGGAACGGCTGGCGAGCTCGGACCCGACCGGGTTGCTGCCCGGCTCGGGCGGGTTCCGGTACTTCAGCGTGGCCGGCTCGGTGCCGGAGCGGACGGCGGCCGACTACCGGCTGGAGATCGGCGGCCTGGTCGAGCGGCCGGTGACGTACACGCTGGCCGAGCTGCGCGCCATGCCGCAGACCAGGGTCGTCGGCGACGTCACCTGCACGGACGGCTGGCGGGTGCCCGGCACCCCGTTCACCGGCGTGTCGCTGACGCACCTGCTGGAGGTGGCGGGCGTGCGCCCCGAGGGCAAGGCGCTGCGCTTCACCTGCTTCGACGGCGTCTACACCGAGAGCCTGACGCTGGAGCAGGCCCGCCGCTCCGACGTGGTCGTGGCCCTGGACATGCAGGACAAGCCGCTCACGCACGAGCGCGGCGGCCCGGTCCGGCTGTACGTCGCGCCGATGTACTTCTACAAGTCCGCCAAGTGGCTGTCCGGCATCTCCGTCACGGACCAGGTCGTCCCCGGATACTGGGAGGAGTACGGCTATGACGTCGACGGCTGGCTCGACGAGCGCGGCGCCTGACCGGCTGCGCCGCTTCACCCGCCCCGAGCGGCTGGTCCACCGCGCCACCGCCACGCTCATGCTGGTGTGCGTCGGGACGGCGGCGTTCCTCTACGTCGGGCCGCTGGCCCAGCTCGTCGGCCGCCGCCACCTGCTGGTCGTCGTGCACGAGTGGTCGGGGATCCTGCTGCCGGCGCCGTTCCTGCTCGGGCTCGCCGCCCGCTCGTTCCGCGCCGACCTGCGCAGGATCAACCGGCTCGCCCCGTACGACCGGGAGTGGCTGCGCGCCGTCCGCCGGGGCACGCCGGGGCCGCGCCCGGCCGGCAAGTTCAACGCCGGGCAGAAGATCTGGGCGGGCTGGATCGCGGGGGCCGTGCCGGTGATGATGCTCACGGGGCTGCTGATGTGGTTCACCGGGCTGCTGCCGTGGATCTCGCGGGCGAGCGCCATCTTCGTGCACGACCTGACGGCGCTGGCCATCGGCGTCGTCGTGCTGGGGCACATCCGGCTGGCCTGGCGGGATCCGGGGGCGCGGCTCGGCATGCGTACGGGGTGGGTGACGTGGGGCTGGGCCAGGAGGAACCATCCCCGGTGGGCCGAGGAGGAGCGCGGGTAGCCGGCAGAAGATGCTATGGTGGCAGGTGCTCGTTCATGACAGCTAGGAGAGCAGACGTGGCAGGTGACGACGACATCTCCGGGTGATACCGGAGATTGACCCCGGCCCCGGGCAGGCGTGACAAAGACCGCCCCCGGTGTGGCCCAGGTCGTCGTTCCCTCATTCCCGTTCCACTTGCCGGGCCTTCCTTTTGCGTGCCCGGGTCAATTCTCCGAGGTCTCTCAGCATGTCCGACGCGTTCGTCATCTGTTCCGGGCTGTCCTTCTCCTGGCCCGACGACACCCCCGTCTTCACCGACCTGTCCTTCAGCGTGGGCGGCGGCCGTACCGGGCTCGTCGCCCCGAACGGCGCCGGCAAGAGCACGCTGCTCAAGCTCATCGCCGGCGAGCTGCGGCCGTCCGGCGGCGACGTCTCCGTCAAGGGCGTGCTCGGCTACCTGCCGCAGAGCCTGCCCCTCACCGGCGACCTGACGGTGGCGCAAGTGCTCGGCATCGCCCCCGTCATCGCCGCGCTGGACGCCATCGAGTCCGGCGACGCCTCCGAGGAGCACTTCACCACCATCGGCAACGACTGGGACATCGAGGAGCGCACCCGCGCCCAGCTCGACCGGCTCGGCCTCGACGGGCTCGCCTTCGACCGCACGCTCGCCACGCTGAGCGGCGGCCAGGTCGTCTCGCTCGGCCTGGCCGCGCAGCTCCTCAAGCGGCCCGACGTGCTGCTGCTCGACGAGCCCACCAACAACCTCGACCTCGAGGCCCGGCACCGCCTGCACGACCTGCTCGGCGACTGGAACGGCTGCCTGCTCGTGGTCAGCCACGACCGCGTCCTGCTCGACCGCATGGACCGCATCGCCGAGCTCGAACGGGGCGAGGTGCGCTTCTACGGGGGCAACTTCACCGCGTACGAGGAGGCCGTACGGACCGAGCAGGAGGCCGCAGAGCGCACCGTGCGCAGCGCCGAGCAGGAGCTCAAGCGCGAGAAGCGGGAGATGCAGCAGGCCCGCGAGCGCGCCGAGCGCCGCGCCGGCAACGCCGCCCGCAACCTCAAGAACGCCGGCCTGCCCCGCATCTTCGCCGGCAACATGAAGCGCGGCGCGCAGGAGTCGGCCGGGCGGGCCGGCCAGATGCACGCCGCCCGCGTCAGCGACGCCAAGGCCAGGCTCGACGAGGCCGGGCGGGCGCTGCGCGACGACCAGCGCATCACGCTGGAGCTGCCCGGCACCAACGTGCCCGCCGGGCGCACCGTCTTCCACGGCGAGCACCTCCAGGCGCGCGGCCTGTTCGCCGAGCCCGGCCTCGACCTGACCGTGCGCGGGCCCGAGCGCATCGCGCTGACCGGCAGGAACGGCGCCGGCAAGTCCACCCTGCTGCGCATCGTCAGCGGCGACCTGACGCCCGACGCCGGCACCACCCGCCGGGCCGACGGCCGCGTCGCCTACCTGTCGCAGCGGCTCGACCTGCTCGACCTCGACCGCACCGTGGCCGAGAACCTCGCCGACGCCGCCCCCGGCATGGCCCCCGCCGAGCGGATGAACCTGCTCGCCCGCTTCCTGTTCCGCGGCCCGCGCGCCCACCTGCCCGTCGGCGTGCTGTCCGGCGGCGAACGGCTGCGCGCCACGCTGGCCTGCGTCCTGTGCGCCGAGCCCGCCCCGCAGCTCCTGCTGCTCGACGAGCCCACCAACAACCTCGACCTGGTCAGCGTCGCCCAACTCGAAAGCGCGCTCGCCGCGTACGAGGGCGCGTTCATCGTGGTCAGCCACGACGAGCGGTTCCTCGCCGAGATCGGCGTCGAGCGGTGGCTGGAGCTGTCCGGAGGCCGGCTCCTGGAGACCGGAGGCCCCCAGGGTGAGTGACGCGCTGCTCGCCCGCGATCTCGTACGGACGCTGGGCGCGCGGCGCGTGCTCGACGGCGTCTCCCTCACCGCCGCGCCCGGCGAGCGGATCGGGCTTATCGGCGAGAACGGCGCGGGCAAGACCACCCTGCTCCGCTTGCTGGCCGGGGTGGACCGGCCCGACGCGGGCACCGTCACGCGCCCCGCCGACCTCGGCTTCCTGCACCAGGAGCTGCCGTTCGACGCCCGCGCCAGCATCGCCGACGTGCTGGCCGACGCCCTGCGCGAGGCCCGCGCGGACCTGGCCGAGCTGGACCGGCTCGGCCAGGCGCTCGCCGCCGACCCCGGCGACGCCGCCCTGCTCGCCGCGTACGGGGCCAGGCTGGAGCAGGCCCAGGAACGCGGCTCCTGGGACGCCGACCGGCGCGCCGGCATCGTCCTCGACCGGCTGGGCCTCGGCGGCCTGCCCCACTCCCGCGCGCTCGCGTCGCTGTCGGGCGGCATGCGCGGGCGGCTGGCGCTGGCCGCGCTGCTCATCCGGCGGCCCGCGGCGCTGCTGCTCGACGAGCCCACCAACCACCTCGACGACGCAGCCGTCGCGTTCGTCGAGGAGGAGCTGCGCGGCATGACCGGCGTCGTCGTCGTGGCCAGCCACGACCGGGCCTTCCTCGACGCCGTCTGCACCGCCCTGCTCGACCTCGACCCGTCCATGGACGGGCCCGTCCGGTACGGGGGCGGGTACCGCGCCTACCTGGCCGAGCAGCGCGCCGAACGGGAACGCTGGGCGCGGCGGCACGCCGACGAGCAGGCCGAGCTCGCCGAGCTGCGCGGCGCCGTCGCCGTGACGGCCCGGCAGGTGGCGCAGGGCGGGCTGCGGCGCGACAACGAGAAGATGGGGTACGGGCACCGGGCCGGGCGGGTGCAGCAGCAGATCTCGCGACGGGTGCGCAACGCGGCGCGGCGGCTGGCCGAGCTGGAACGCGACCAGCTCCCACCCCCGCCACCCCCGCTCCGCTTCCACCCCCGCCTCCTGACCACGGACGCGACCGGCACCCCGGACGCCGCCCACACGACCCATGCCGCGGAAGGCGCGGATCCCGGGAACGAGCCCTTGCTGTCGTTGCGGCGGGTGCGGGTGCCGGGGCGGCTGGCCGTCGATCGGCTCGACCTGACGCCCGGCGACCGGCTGCTGGTCACCGGGCCGAACGGGGCCGGCAAGTCGTCGCTGCTCGCCGTCCTCGCCGGCAGGCTGGAGGCGGCGGGCGAGGTGTGGCGGCGGCCCGGGCTGCGGGTCGGGCTGCTGGCCCAGGACACGGTGTTCGAGCGGCCGGACCGCACGGCGCGGGAGACGTACGAGCTGGTGCTCGGGGCGGAACGCGCGGAGGCGGTGCCGCTGCGCTCGCTCGGCCTGCTCCGCCCCCGCGACGTGGACCTGCGGGTCGGCGAGCTGTCGGTCGGTCAGCGGCGCAGGTTGGCGCTGGCGCTGCTGGTGGCGGACCCGCCCGAGCTGCTCCTGCTCGACGAGCCCACGAACCACCTCTCGCCCCGCCTGTCGGACGAGCTGGAGGAGGCCCTGGGTGCGGAGGGGCCGGGCGCGGTCGTGGTCGCCAGCCATGACCGCTGGCTGCGTTCCCGCTGGCCGGGCCGGCGCCTCCGCCTGTCACCGGTGTGACAGGCGGAGGCGTGGTGCCTGTCACCGGTGTGGCAGGCGGGAGGCGTGGTGCCTGTCACCGGTGTGGCAGGCGGGAGGCGAGGCGTCTCAGAGCCGCACGCCCACCAGGAGCGGGTCGTGGTCGGAGGAGCGGAACGGGTCGGGCGCGTACAGGTAGGGCGGGTTGTACTCGGTGTTGTAGTCCATGAACCGGCCCTCGTCGGCGTTGACGTGCCAGATGGTCGCGCCGGTGACCAGCTTGCGGGCGCCCTTGTCGGCCAGCACGTGGTCCAGCTCGCCCGACAGGCCGTCGAAGACGTAGCTGTAGCGGTCGTCCTTCTTGACGTACTTCTTGCTGAGGCTGGTCAGCCCGCCGTCCTCGAAGGCGTGGATCGGGTCCTCCTCGCCGTAGGCGTTGATGTCGCCGAGGACGAGCGCGTTCTTCAGCTTCAGCTCGCCGATCAGGGACAGCACGGCCTGGGCCTGCTTGACGCGCTTGGCGTTGTAGCAGCTCTGCCTGTCGCCCTGGTCGGCGTCGGCGCCGGTGGCGGGCCCGTCGGAGTCGGTGCATCCCTTCGACTTGAAGTGGTTGACCAGCACCGTGAACGTCTTGCCCCGGCCGTTCGCCTTGCCGAACGTCTGCACCAGCGGCGGCCGGTTGAAGATCGGGTCGGACGAGGAGCGCGCGGGGCCGATCGGGGTGACCCTGGCCGGCTGGTAGATGAGCGCGGTCTGGATGAGGTCGGTGCCCGGGTTCGGGTGCGTGATCGCCTGGTACGTGCCGGCGCCCGCCTTGGCGTTGAGCGCGTCCACCAGGGCGTTGAGCGCGACGTCGTCGTTGCGCTCGACCTCCATGAGGCCGGCCACGGCCGGGTCGAGCGTGGTGATGGTGGCGACCAGCTTGGCGAGCTGGCGGTCGCGCTCCTCGGCGGTGGTGGCGCCGCGCGAGCCGAGCGTGGTGAACCAGTTGAGCGTGTTGAGGCTGGCCACCCGGACGTCGCCGCCGACCCGCTCGGGGCGGGCCGGGCGCGGGTTCTCGGCGCGGAAGACGACGGGCGCGGTCGGCTGGACGCGGTAGACGTCGAAGCCGTAGGTGAGGATGCCGGTCAGGTCCCGCACCTCGTCGCCGACGCGCACGGTGTTCGAGCCCTGCGTGTGGTACGGCAGCGTGGCCGGGTTCTGCGCGTTGGAGCCGTCGTCGAGCAGGATCCGGCGCCGCGCGTCCCTGGCGGTGTCCACGCCCTCGCGGTCGGTCGGCTGGAACAGCCGCTCGTCCTCGGCGAGGAGCAACTCGCCGTAGCGGGCCAGGTTGTAGGTCTCGGAGATCGCGAGGTCGTCGTCGAACGTGACGAGCATGCCCTCGTACCGCTCGAACGTGACGTCCTTCCTGAGCGGCAGGTCGATCTCGGTACGCCGGACCGTGCCGGTGCCGCACACGTTCACGGCCGTGGCGGGGGAGATCTCGGTCAGGCCGTTGTACTCGATCGCCTTGCCGGACACGAGCACCCGGTCGCCGGCCTTGACCGGCGTCGAGGAGAACACGAACAGGCCCTCCGAGGTCGCCGGGTCGGCGTCCGGCCGGGCGGCCTGCACGTAGAAGCCGCCGAGACCGCCGGAGCCCTGGAAGTCGCCGGTCACGACACCCTCGACCCGGACGTTCTGCCCGGCGACCGGGCTCGCCTCACCGTTGCCCTGCACCTGCGGGATCTGGTGCGTGGCCGGCGTGTCACAGCTCTCGGCCGGCGTCGGGGTGGGTGTCGGGGTGGGCGTCGGGGACGGCTCGCCGCCGCCGCAGGGGGCCGGGGCGGTGGCGCTGTTGCGGGGCGCCGGGGCCCCGGTCTCGAAGTCGGCGGCGTTGTCGTCGGTGTCGGCGCAGCCGCCGCCCTTGCGCAGCCCGGCGGTGGCGTTCGTGAGCGCGGGCGCGGCCGTGCCCTCCGAGAAGTTCGCGGTGCCGTACCCGACCAGGTCGGCGAGCTGCGCGAGCTGGTCGTCCGAGCAGGGGGCGGTGGAGCCGTTGCAGGCCAGGCCCTCGGCCGAGCGCACCAGCGCCACCTTGCCCGCGGTGCCGCCCATGTTGATCGAGCCGACACTGTCGGGCTGGGGCAGCGCCCCGCTGGGCGTGGTGCCGGCGGCGAGCTGCACCAGGTGGTACTGGCCCGGCGCCAGGGTGCCGGACAGGTCGGCCTTGTTCGAGGCGAAGTTCCCGGTGCCGGTGGCGCTGGTGTACTGCACGGACCAGCCGTCCAGCGAGACGGGGGCGGCGCTGCGGTTGAACAGCTCCACATAGTCGTTCGAGAGGGGGGCGCCGGAGTTGCCGCCCCCGCCGTAGACCTGGCTGATGACCACGGTGCCTGGTGCCGCGGCGGCCATGGAGGGTGAGGACAGGGCGGCGATCGGACCGGCCAGGCCGGCCACGACGAGGATCGCCAGGACCCGGGACTTAACACGCATGCCGGGGAGCGTAAACCGACAAACGACGAAAAACCCTGACTTGGGCGTGGACTTGTCATGAAATCTCAAACATTGACACTTCGTGTCCACTCAGGGCCCCCGGATGTGTCGCCTTCGGCCGATGCGCCACCCGCACCACCGCCCCTCGCGCACACGTACGCGAGGGCGACCGCCGCCCGCCCACCCGCACCGAGAAGCCGCGACACCCCCTCGTGCGGCGCCACCTCGCGCGGCCGGTGAGGGGCACATACGCGATCCGGAGCGGCAGGCTCGACCGCCCGACGCCAGCGGCCTCGCGCGGCCACCTCGCACGGCGGCACCCGGTGCGGCGCCCACCTTGCGCGGCGCCCACCTTGCGCCGTGCCCGGCTCCGTGCTGCGGCGCCCGCCTCGCACGACGGCACCCCGTGGGCCGTCACCTCGCGCGGCGCCTGCATCGCGCTGTGTTCAGCTCGCGCGGTGCCCGCCTTGCGCGTCGGGCATCGCATGGCTCGCGCACGGCATGGCGGGTAGGGCGTGAGTTCCGGCGTGGTGCGTAGGGCACGAGGTCCGGTGTGGCGGGTTCACGCAGGATATGGGGGTCGGAGTGTGGGGGCGGGTCAGGGGGACAGGGTGAAGCCCTCGTAGCCCTTGGCCGCGATCTCGTCACACAGGGCGCGGTAGGTGCCGACCCCGCCCGCGTAAGGCATGAACACCCGAGGCTTCCCAGGGATGTTCGCCCCCATGTACCAGGAGTCGGCGCGGGGGAAGAGCGTCTGGGCGGCGACCTCGCCGACGTGCCGCATCCACCCGTCCTCGGCGTCGGCGTTGGCCTCGATGACGGTCGCGCCGGCCTCCGCGAGGTGGCGGAGGCAGTCGGCGATCCAGTCCACGTGCTGCTCGATGGAGACGAACATGTTGCTGAGCACCGACGGGCTGCCGGGCCCGGTGATGGTGAACAGGTTGGGGAAGCCGGCAGTCATCAGGCCGAGGTACGTGCGCGGCCCGCCCGCCCACTTGTCCCGCAGCGTCACGCCCCCCGCGCCCGTGATGTCGATGGCGAGCAGCGGCCCGGTCATGGCGTCGTAGCCGGTCGCGTACACGATGACGTCGACCTCGTACGTGGCCTCGGTGGTCCGCAACCCGGCCGGAACGAGCTCCTCGATGGGGGTGGCGCGGACGTCGACGAGCCGCACGTTGGGCCGGTTGTAGGTGGCGTAGTAGCCGGTGTCGAAGCAGGGCCGCTTGGTGCCGATCGGATGGTCGCGCGGCGACAGCAGCTCCGCCACCTGGGGGTCGTCGACGGCGCGGCGGATCTTCTCCCGTACGAACTCGGCGACGACCTCGTTGGCCCGCTCGTCCACGGCGGTGTCGCCGAAGGCGCCGAGGAAGCCCGGCCCGCCGTGCGCCCACCGAGCCTCCAGCTCCTCGGCGCGCTCCCGCTCGGAGGCCGCCAGCGCGGAGCGGGTGTTGAACGGCGCCGCGATGCCGAACAGGGATTCGCGCATGGAACGGCGCATCTCGGCGAAGTTGTCCTTGACCCATCGGGCGTACTGGGGCCGCATCGGGCGGTTCCAGGCGGGGATGGTGAAGTTGGGCGTCCGCTGGAAGACCGTGACCTGGGCGGCCCGCTCGGCGATGACGGGGATGATCTGGATGCCGGACGAGCCGGTGCCGATGACGGCGACCCGCTTGCCCGTGAAGTCGACTTCTTCGTGCGGCCAGCGCCCGGTGTGGTAGCTCTCGCCCTCGAAGGTGCCGGGCAGGTCGGGGACGCGCGCGTCGGACAGGCAGCCGACGGCGGTGATGAGGAAGCGGCCGGTCACGCGGTCGCCGCGGTCGGTCTCCACGCGCCAGCGGGCGCCGGCCGCGTCGTAGGCGGCGCGGTTGACGCGCCTGCCGAACCTCATGTCGCGGCGCAGGTCGAAGCGGTCGGCGACGTGCTCGGCGTACCGCAGGATCTCGGGCTGGGACGGGTACCGCTCGGTCCAGTCCCACGCCTGCTGCAGCTCCTCGGAGAACGAGTAGCAGTACTCGACGCTCTCCACGTCGCACCGGGCGCCCGGGTACCTGTTCCAGTACCAGGTGCCGCCGACGCCGTCGCCCGCCTCGTAGAGCCGCGCGGTCAGGTCGAGGCCGCGCAGCCGGTGCAGCATGTACATGCCGGAGAACCCGGCGCCGATGACGACCGCGTCGAAGGACGAGCCGGTCTCGATGGACGCTTCGGTCATGACGATCACCCCTGTCGGCACGATCCGTGCCCGTAACCCTGACATGACCGTCACCAGCGGCCAAGAGCCTCGATACAGGATTAGCACCCGGCGGCTCGTGAGTGTCCCGTCACCCCGCCGGGCCCGCGTTGGGCCTAGCATTTCGCAGGTGACCAGCTACGACGATCATGACGACTTCGAGTACGTGGACTTCTCGGCCCTGCCGCAGCGCCAGCAGCGGATCCTGGCCACGATCCGGGACTGGGTGGCCAGGTACGGTTACCCGCCGAGCACCCGCGAGCTCGGCCGTGCGGTGGGGCTGAGGTCGCCCTCGTCGGTGTCGAAGCATCTGAGGAGCCTGGAGGAGCGGGGGTTGCTGCGCCGGGGCACCACGGTGACCCGCTCGATCGACGTGCGCCCGTTCCTGCGGGCGGCGGCGCCGGAGCGTCCGGCGGACATGGTGAGCGTGCCCGTGGTCGGCGACATCGCCGCGGGCAGCCCGATCCTGGCGGAGGAGCACCTGGACGAGGCGCTGACGCTGCCGCGCGACCTGACCGGCCGCGGCACCGTGTTCGGCCTGCGGGTGCGCGGCGACTCGATGATCGACGCGGCCATCTGCGACGGCGACATCGTCGTGGTGCGCCAGCAGCCGGAGGCGCACTCGGGCCAGATCGTCGCCGCGATGATCGACGGCGAGGCCACCGTCAAGGTGTTCCGGCGGCGCGGCGGGCACGTCTACCTGGAGCCGCGCAACCCCGCCTACGACGTGATCGACGGTGACGAGGCCGTGGTGCTGGGCATCGTGGTCTCGGTCCTGCGCAGCGTCTGACCCTCGACGGCCTACGTCGTGGGCACGGGGGCGGGGAGCAGCTTGCCGAACGGGACGGTGCGCAGGGCCCGCAGGCGCTCGATGGCCTGCGGGTGGCCGTGGTCGGCGGCGAGCTTGTAGTAGAACCGCGCGATCTCCTCCTTGGCGGCGCCCGCCTGCTCGTAGGTCTGCCCGTAGGCGAAGCACTGACCGGCCGCGAACTCTTCAGGCCGCGAGGTGGCGGCGAACGCCTCGGCACCGGGATGCCGCCGCTGCCGGGCGACGTGCAGCCAGTACCTGGCCTCCGCGTTCTCGCCGGTCAGCACCTTGATGATCGCCAGGCGGTAGACGGACTCGTCGTCACCGTCCCCCGCCAGGCGGACCAGGCGCGCGACGGTCCTGGTGGTACGGCGCTCGGCCTCGTCGGCGGGGGTTCCGTAGAGGTCGTACGAGCCGATGGCCTGGGCGCGTTCGTTCCTGGCGGCGCGCCAGTGGGCCAGCCACTGGGCGACGCTGCCGAGGCCGTCCGTGGGCAGGCCGGTCGACTCGGCGTGGCGGTGACAGACCATCACGAACGAGACGACGAGCTGGCAGTCGGGCAGGCGCTCCCGCTTGCCGTTGAGTATGTCGTTGAGCGTGCTCGCCGGTAGCTCCTTGGGGACGTCCTCGGCGCGCGACAGCTTGTGCATCTGGGAATAGGTCGGCTGGCCGGCCGCTTCCCGCAGCTCCTTGAGCGCGGCGATGAATTCGGAACGGGCTCCTGCCCTATGAGTGTCTGCCATCATCCTTGATGATCGATTCCGGTTCATGTGGCGGTGGAGTCGACGGGGAGTCGACGGATGCGGGCCATGCTTCCAGAGAACGTTTCACGATAGACGCGACTTCGCGGATCCGATCTCATCCGGTATCGCAGGTCACATCCGCTGATCGCCTGCCCATGCGACCCAAGAGTGGCATTCAGCCTTGATTTCGCGATTAATCCGGCTGAATCCGGCTGAACCCGGATGCATTCGGATAGGTGTGGAAGTTTGCGTCGAAGCCGGCGATCATTTTCGGCCTCGTACGGCTCCGTCCGAGCACGTTTGGACCGCTGGCCGACGGCGTTCTCCGAGCCACAGGGTGGGTCGCGTCCATCGACATCGACCACTTCCAAGGGGACACCGCCTTGTTCACCACCCGCCAGCTTCTCACCCTCACCCTGACGATCATGATCGCCGCGATCACGTGCGCGCTCGTCCTCGCCGCCGGCGCCCAGTGGCCGGGCGCCCTGCTCAGCGGTGGCGGCGCGGGCGGCGCGACGCTCGCGGCCCTGCCCAAGCTGCTGAGCAGGCGCGACCCGTGACCCGCGACGGTCCGTGGAACGGGCCGCGCCGGTCGCCGGGCGTTCCCTGCGATGCCTGCGATGAGTGATCCTGGGCCGCGGCCGCCCGCGCCCGGCCGTCGCGGGCCGCCGAGTCGCGCGTCCTACTGCCGCTCGGCCAGCGAGCCGCAGGTGAAGCCCTTCTCGCGCTCCGGGTCGAGCTGGATCGAGGCCAGATTGGTCGTCTCCATGGGCCGGCGGAACGTCTCGTACTTGTCGCAGTCGTAGAAGACGTACGTGCCGTCGCTCTCGCCGAGCAGCATCATCCAGCGCCCGTCGTAGAGCGGCTTGTCGTCCTCGGCGTTCTTGATGATCGCCCACTGGTCCTGGAAGCCGACGTACGTGAGCAGGTCGTTCGCCTGGCCGGTCTCCTGCACCTGGAGCGCGCCCTGCACCATCGCGAGGATCAGCAGGAACCCCAGCCCGACGCCGGTGAGGGCGCCGAGCAGGACCTTCGTGGCGGCGCGCCCGACGGGCTTGCGGCGCAGCAGCCGGAACGGCACCAGGAACGTCAGCACGCCGAGCCCGACGGCGACGACGACCATGACGAACAGGTCGAGGTCGCCGAAGAGGGTGAACAGCCCCCAATACGTGGCGCCGCACCACAGCGCGGCGAGCAGCGCGGCCACCCAGGGCCGCCGCCGGACGGCCTCGATCAGCCGGCCGAGCGCGCCCCGGGTGATCCGGTCGGCGACCCAGAACAGGCCGACGAGCAGGCCGAGGGTGGGGATGAGGATGAGCAGCATCAGGATCAGCGTGCCCATGAGCCGCCCGAGCAGGACGGACTGGTCGATGCCGGCCTGCTGGGGGCTGATGCCGAACACCTGGTACATCGCCTCGACGCCGAGGTAGAGCACCGCATAGAGCGTCACGCCGATGGGCACGATGACGGAGCCGATGCGTTCGAGCAGATAGAGGACGCCGCCGTTGCTCTCCTCGTCGGAGGAGGGGGAGGGGGCGCCGCTCTCGGGGGGCATATGTGTAGCGGTGGTGCGTTCTACCGCGACCTGGTCAGTGGACATGGCGCACGAGGATAGGGCCTGCGTGTCAACGGATCATTGACGGATGCTCAACGGGGGAAGTCGTCGGAGGGGTTCCGCTTCACCGGGCTCGGTGAGAAGACATCCGATGTGAAGTCTTGTTACGCCCGGATTTCGATGCTATTTCCTTTGATCAAGGCTCCTGTGATCGGAGGAATCCGTGCCGCACCCCCCGCGACGACGCGTCAGCAGCGCCCTGGTCGCGCTCTTCACCCTGGCCGCCGGCCTGTCCGTCCCGCTGACCGCGACCGCCGCCACCGCCCAGACACCCGATGACTTGACCCTCTGGTACGACAAGCCCGCCACCGACTGGGAGACCCAGGCCCTGCCCATCGGCAACGGCCCCCTGGGCGCCATGATCTTCGGCGGGGTCGCGTCGGAGCAGCTCCAGTTCAACGAGAAGACGCTGTGGAGCGGCGGCCCCGGCGTCCAGGGCTATGACTTCGGCAACTGGAGGACGCCGAGGCCGGGCGCCATCGCCGAGGTCCAGCAGCAGATCGACCGCGACGGCAGGATGACGCCGAACGACGTGGCGGCCAGGCTCGGCCAGGGCAAGACCGGGTTCGGGGCGTACCAGACGTTCGGGGACCTGTTCCTCGACTTCGGCCACGCGGCCCCCGCCGATTACCGGCGCGAGCTGAGCCTGCGCGAGGCCGTCGCCCGCGTCGGCTACACCGCGGACGGGGTGCGTTACTCGCGGGAGTACTTCGCCAGCAACCCCGGCAACGTGATCGTCGGCCGGATCGCCGCCGACCAGGCGGGCAAGGTGTCGTTCACGCTGCGGCACACCTCGCCGCGCGACGACAAGACCGTCACCGCCTCCGGCGGCCGGCTCACCATCCGCGGGCAGCTCCGGGACAACCGCCTGCGTTTCGAGGCCCAGGTGCAGGTCATCGCCGAGGGCGGCACGCGTACGGACGCGGGGGACCGGATCACCGTCACCGGGGCCGACAGCGCCGTGATCGTCCTGTCGGCGGGCACCGACTACGCCGGCACCTACCCCGCCTACCGGGGCGAGGACCCGCACGCCAGGGTCACCGCCGCCGTGGACGCCGCCGCCGCCCAGGGCTACGACCAGCTCAGGAAGGCGCACGTGGCCGACTACCGCGAGCTGTTCGACCGGGTGCGGCTGGACCTCGGCGGCACCGCCCCGGCGATCCCCACCGACCGGCTGCGCAGGAGCTACACCGGCGGCGCCGCCGCCCAGGACCGCGCCCTTGAGGCGCTGTTCTTCGCCTACGGCCGCTACCTGCTGATCTCCTCCTCCCGCGAGAACGACCTGCTCCCGGCGAACCTGCAAGGCGTGTGGAACAACGTCACCAACCCGCCCTGGTCGGCCGACTACCACGTCAACATCAACCTGCAGATGAACTACTGGCTCGCCGAGCAGACCAACCTGCACGAGACGACCACGCCCTACGACCGCTACATCACCGCGCTCGTCGCGCCCGGCCGCAAGACCGCCCAGGAGATGTACGGCGCCCGCGGCTGGGTGGTCAACAACGAGACCAACCCCTTCGGCTTCACCGGCGTGCACGACTACGCCAGCTCCTTCTGGTTCCCCGAGGCCGCCGCCTGGACCACCCAGCACCTGTACGACACCTACCGCTTCACCGGCGACGAGAGGTACCTGCGTGAGACCGCGTACCCCGTGATCAAGGGCGCGGCCGAGTTCTGGCTCGACTTCCTGCACACCGACCCGCGGGACGGCAGGCTGGTCGTCTCGCCGAGCTATTCGCCCGAGCACGGCGACTTCTCGGCGGGCGCGTCGATGTCGCAGCAGATCGTCCGCGAGGTGCTCACGAACGCCGTGGCGGCGGCGAGGAAGCTGAAGGTGGACGAGGACTTCCAGGCCGAGGCGGGCGCCGCCCTGGCGAAGCTCGACCCCGGCCTGCGCGTCGGCTCCTGGGGCCAGCTCCAGGAGTGGAAGAGCGACTGGGACTCCACGACCGACACGCACCGGCACGTCTCCCACCTGTACGCCCTGCACCCGGGCAACCAGATCACGCCCGGCACGCCCGAGGCGGAGGCGGCGAAGGTGTCGCTGACCGCGCGCGGCGACGGCGGCACCGGCTGGTCGAAGGCGTGGAAGATCAACTTCTGGGCGCGGCTGCTGGACGGCGACCACGCGCACAAGATGCTCGCCGAGCAGCTGAAAGCCTCCACGCTGGACAACCTGTGGGACACGCACCCGCCGTTCCAGATCGACGGCAACTTCGGCGCCACCTCCGGCATCGCCGAGATGCTGCTGCAGAGCCAGCACGACGTCGTGCACGTGCTGCCCGCCCTGCCCAGCACGTGGCGCGACGGCTCCGTCAAGGGGCTGCGCGCCCGCGGCGACATCACCGTGGACGCCGCCTGGAAGGACGGCGCGCCCGACACCGTCACCGTCCGGCCGGGCAAGAGCGGGCCGATCAAGGTCAGGTCGTCGTTCATCGCCGGCCGCTACCGCGTCTACGACGAGCAGGGCCACGAGGTCGGGCCGCGCCGCGACGGCGACGCGCTGAGCTGGACCGCCCGCGCCGGCAAGGCGTACACGATCCAGAACGAGGCCGCCGTCGCCCTCCAGGCGCCCGGCACCGCCACGCCCGGCACGCCGTTCGAGGCCGAGGTCACCGTCACCGCCACCCGCCGCAGGTCCGTGCCCGCCTCCGACGTGACACTCACCGCCCCCCAGGGCTGGACCGTCGAGCCCGCCACCCGCCACCTCGCGGGCGTGGCGCCCGGACGCTCCCGCACCGCCACCTTCACCGTCACGCCGGGACCGGCCGACGGCACGCGGCGGGCGCTGCTGACCGCCTCCGTCGCCGGCGACACCTGGAAGGGCGCCGCCACCGCCGTGCTCGCCCTGGAGCCGTGCGCGCCCGCGCCGCCCGGCTCCGTCCTGGTCGCCTGGGACCCCAAGGAGGGCGGAACGGTCACCGACTCCTCCGGCAACGGCCGTGACGCCACCGTCGCCGGCGGCGCCCCGGCCTACGACGCCACCGCCCCCACGGGCAGCGGGCTCACCCTCGACGGCAACACGTACCTGACCACCGCGAACACCACGCTCGGCGTCGTGCGGGAGGCCACGTTCGGCGCCGAGGTCAAGGTCGCGGGCAGCGGCTACCGGCGGCTGTTCGACTCCCAGCCGTCCGGCGACCCCGGCACCGACGGCGTCCTCATCGACGTCACCCCCGCCGGGAAGGTCCGCTTCATCGGCGCGGGCGCCAACGTCACCCTGGACGCCACCCTGCCCGCCGGCCGCTGGCTCGACCTCGTCCTCACCCTCGACCGCACCGGCGCCCTCACCCTCTACGTGGACGGCGAGCGCGTCGCGACCGGCCAGGTCACCGGCGACGGCATCACCGGCTGCACCGCCCGCCCGCTCCGCTTCGCCGCCGACCAGGGCGGCGGCCAGCGCCTGACCGGCGGCGTGGACCGCGCCGCCATCCTCGCCAGGACGCTGACCGCCGACGAGGTCAAGAACTGGAGGGACCTGGCCTTCTGACGTCATCCCGCCCCTGCCGGTCATGTCCGCCGCAAAAACCAGTCGCCCTCGCGGGAACGGGACGGCAGCATGACGACGGCGGCTATCGGCGTTCGGGAGGGGCGGATGACTGTGCTCGAAACACAACAGGGCTCCGAGGAGAGCACCGCTCCCTCGGACTCCACGTCCCCGCGCAAATCAGCGATCCTGCTGGTCCTGCGCCACTACTTCGGCGAGCTGAAGCGTCAGTGGCGGGTCGCCGCGCCCGCGCTGACGCTCCCGGCCCTCGGCAACGTCTGCCTGTTCTACCTGGCGCCGCTCGCGGTGGCCGGGCTCGTCGGGCGGCTCGCCGCCGGCGGTGACGGCACGATCGGCACGCTGCTGCCATACGTGCTCGGCTTCGGCGGCCTGCTGCTGCTCGGCGAGGTGTTCTGGCGGGTGGGCCTGCACTTCCTCAACCGCACGGACGCGCGCGGCATCGAACGGCTCGGCGTCGTCGGCATGGACGAACTGCTCGTCAAGGACGCCGCGTTCTTCCACGACAACTTCGCCGGCTCGCTGACCAAGCGGGTGCTGGGCTTCTCCAGCAGGTTCGAGGACTTCGTCGACACGATGACGTTCTCGATCATGGCCAAGCTGGTGCCGCTGGCCTTCGCCTCGGTGGTGCTGTGGAACTACGACCCGCTGCTGGTGGTCGTGCTGCTCGGGCTGATCGTGGTGACGGGCTTCCTCGTCGCCCCGCTCATCCGCCGCCGGCAGGCGCTGGTGGACGAGCGCGAGGCCGCCAAGGTACGCGTGTCGGGCCACGTGGCCGACGTGCTGTCCAACATGGACACGGTCCGCGCGTTCGCCGCCGAGGACCGCGAGGCCAGCGAGCACCGCGCCAGGATCGCCGAGCAGACCAGGCTGTCGCTGCGCTCGTGGGACTACGGCAACCTGCGGGTCGACACCGTGGTCGCCCCCATGTCGGTCCTGACCAGCGCCGTGGGCCTGCTCCTCGCCGTGGCGCTGCGGGGCGGCCTGGGCGTGGAGGCCGTCGTGGTGACCTTCACGTACTACACGAACACGATCAGCATCATGTTCGAGTTCAACCAGATCTACCGGCGGCTGGAGAGCGTGCTCACCGAGGCCGCCCAGTTCACCGAGCTGCTGCTCGACCCGCCGACCGTGGTCGACCCGGCCGACCCGCAGCCGCTGCGGCCGGCCGACGCGAGCGTGCGCTTCGAGCGGGTGCGGTTCGCCTACAACAACGGCCCGCCCCTGTTCGACCGGCTCGACCTCGACATCGCCAGCGGCACCAGGATCGGCCTGGTCGGCCAGTCGGGCGGCGGCAAGAGCACGCTCACCCGGCTGCTGCTGCGCCTCATGGACATCGACGGCGGCCGCATCCTCATCGGCGGCCAGGACATCTCCCGCCTGCGGCAGGCGGACCTGCGCAGCCTCATCGCGTACGTGCCGCAGGAGCCGGCCATGTTCCACCGGTCGATCCGCGACAACATCGCCTTCGCCCGGCCCGGCGCGACCGAGGCGGAGATCATCGAGGCGGCGCGGGCGGCGCACGTCACCGAGTTCGCCGACTCGCTGCCCGACGGGTTCGGCACGCTGGTGGGGGAGCGCGGCGTCAAGCTGTCCGGCGGGCAGCGGCAGCGCATCGCGCTGGCCCGCGCGATCCTGCGCGACGCCCCGATCCTGCTGCTGGACGAGGCGACCAGCGCGCTCGACTCCGAGAGCGAGATCCTCGTGCAGGAGGCGCTGTGGCGGCTGATGCAGGGGCGCACCGCGCTCGTGGTCGCCCACCGGCTGAGCACGGTCGTCCGGATGGACCGGCTGGTCGTGCTCAACAAGGGGCGCATCGTGGAGCAGGGCACCCACAGCGAGCTGCTGCAGGCGCAGGGCCCGTACGCCCGGCTCTGGCGGCACCAGTCGGGCGGTTTCCTCATCGACGACGACCAGGAGGACGAAGCGCCGGCCGCTGCCCGCGACACCATGGCCGACCGCTGACGACCTGCTCCGACAGGGGTCAGAAGCCGGCCAGCTTGGCGAAGCGCTCGCCGATGAGGCGGTGGGTGGCGGCGTCCGGGTGGAGCTCGTCGGGCAGCGGCAGCTCGGCGTAGTCGGCCTCGCCGTAGAGGTCGCGGCCGTCGAGGTAGCGCAGGTTCGGGTCCTCCGCGCGGCGCTGCTCGACGATGCGGGCCAGCTCGTCCCGGATGACGCCCAGCGTGAGCTTGCCCGCGGCGCGCTCGGCCGGGTCGCCGGTGGCGCGGAAGCGCAGCTTGCCGGAGCTGAGCGCGGACAGGTCGAACGCGCAGGGGCCGGGCGTGTCCTCGTGGATCGGGCAGTAGATGGGCGAGACCACCAACAGCGGCGCGGTCGGGTGGCCCTCGCGGATCGTGTCGAGGAAGCCGTGCACCGCCGGGCCGAACGCGCGCAGCCGCATCAGGTCGGCGTTGACGACGTTGATGCCGATCTTGATGCTGATGAGGTCCGCCGGGGTGTCGCGCATGGCGCGGGCGGTGAACGGGTCGAGCAGCGCGCTGCCGCCCAGCCCGAGGTTGATCAGCTCCAGGCCGGCCAGGCTCGCGGCCAGGGCGGGCCACGTGGTGCTGGGGCTCGCGGCGTCGGAGCCGTGGCTGATCGAGCTGCCGTGGTGCAGCCACACCCGGCGGCCGCGGTCCGGCATGGGTTCCACGGGAGCGTCGGTACGCAGCGCGACCAGCTCCGTGGTCTCGTTGTGCGGCAGCCAGATCTCGACGTCCTTGTCGCGGCCGGGCAGCCCGGTGAAGCGGACGGTGCCGACCGGGCCGGGCCGGGTCTGCGTGGCTCCGGTGGCCAGGTCGATGGTGATCGTGTCGCCGTCGCCGAGCGTGGCCTGGCCGGTGAGGCGGCCGTCCACGACGAGGTCGTACACGCCGTCGGGGCGGGGCGGCGCGCCCGTGTAGAGGCGCTTGGTGGGCAGCGTGTCCAGCTCGACGGTGGTGGCGCGGGTGCGCAGGGCCAGGCGTACGCCGGAGGGCTGCGACTCGGCCATGGCGAGCTGGCCGTCGGCGCACTGGGCGCGGGCCCGCGCGGGCAGCCGGTGCGGCAGCAGACCGCGCTCGGTGGGCTCCAGATCGAGGGCGCCGCGCAGGAGGCCGGCGGTGATGGGCGTGGTGATGAGCATGGTGTCAGCCGATCGTTGTGACGGGGAGAGGGCGCAGGGGGTGCGGGCGCAGGGGGGTGCGGGCGCAGGGGGTGCGGGCGGGCCGGGTGCGGGGGAGGGGCTTACGGCGTGCGGGCGGGCCAGGTGCGGAGGAGGGCGTCGAGGGCGTCCATGGTGCGGGCCCAGGTCTCCTGGGTGTCGGGCGCGCTGTGGTCGAACCCGCCGCCCAGCTCCAGGCTGACGTAGCCGTGGAAGACGCTGCCCAGCAGCCGTACGGCGTGCGTCTGGTCGGGCTCGGCCAGGTCGTAGCCGCGCAGGATGGCCCGCGTCATCTGCGCGTGCCGGGGCCCGGCGCTGGCCATCGCCGTCTCGGTGTCGAGCCGGAGCTGGGCCGCGGCGTAGCGGCCGGGGTGCTGGTGGGCGTAGTCGCGGTAGACGTCGGCGAAGGCGATGAGGGCGTCCTTGCCGGCCCGCCCGGCCAGCGCCTCGGCGGCCCGGTCGGCCATCTCCTCCAGCGCGAGCAGGGCGATCCTGGTCTTCAGGTCGTGGGAGCTCTTCAGGTGGGAGTAGAGGCTGGCGACCTTGACGCCGAACTTCCTGGCCACGGCCGAGACCGTGACCTGCTCGAACCCGACCTCGTCGGCCAGCTCCGCCCCTGCCTGGACCAGGAGCTCCGTGGTCAGACCCGCTCGTGCCATAAGTGTTCCTCCATTTGCCTTAAGCGAGTATGTAACTACCTAAAGGCTTTAGGCAAATCCATGCATTGGAACAAAGCATTCCGTTCTGATAGGGTGAGGTGACAACGACGCACAGAGGAGGACGACATGATCCTGATCGTCGGGGCCACGGCCCACTTCGGCAGGCAGACCGTGGAGGCGCTCGCCGCCGGGGGCCACCCCGTGCGGGCCCTGAGCCGGGCCCCGGAGCAGGCCGGCCTGCCCGAGGGCGTCGAGGTCGTGCGCGGCGACCTCACCCAGGAGGAGACGCTGGCCCCGGCGCTGAGCGGCGTGCGCGCGCTCTTCCTCGTCCTGCCCTACGGCCTCGACGCCGCGCCGCTGCTGCGGGCCGCGCGGCAGGCGGGGGTGGGGCGGATCGTGTTCCTGTCCTCCGGCGCCGTGATCGACGGCGCCACGGAGCAGCCCGACGTGATCGCCGCCTACCACCACGGCGTCGAGCAGGCGATCAAGGAGACGGGCGCCGAGTGGACGTTCCTGCGCCTGTTCTTCCCCGCGATCAACTCACTGTCGTACGCGATGCAGCTGCGCGGCTCCGATGTCGTGCGCGGCGCGTACGCGGGCGCCACGAGCGCGCCCGTCCACGAGCGGGACGTGGCGGCGGTGGCGGCCGGGGCGCTGACCGGCGACGGGCACGCCGGGCGGGTCTACGGCCTGACTGGGCCCGAGTCCATGACGCAGGCCGACCAGGTGCGCGTGCTCGGCGAGGCGCTGGGCCGCCCGCTGCGCTTCGAGGAGCTGGACGCGGGGCCGGTCAGGGAGCAGCTGGCGCAGTTCATGGACCGGGCCTTCGTCAACGCGCTGTTCGACCTGATGGAGGCCACGGTCGGCAAGGCCGCGCCGGTCAACTCCCTCGTCGAGGAGCTCACCGGCCGGCCCGCCCGCACGTACGCGCAGTGGGCCGCCGACCACGTGGCGGACTTCCGCTGAGCGCCGGCTCAGCGGGGCAGGTCCGGGGTGCTCTCCGCCGGGCGCAGCTCGCTGAACAGCCGCAGCGTCAGCCGGCGCGGGCGCAGCAGTGGCACCCCGGGCAGCCGCAGGCTCCACGAGGAGAACGCCGTCTCCAGGACGATCTTCTCGTACGGCCGCTCACCGGGGATCTCGGCGCACAGCACCGACACCGCCCGGCACACCTCGTGCTGCCCGAGCCGCAGCCAGGCCCGTCCCTCGCGATCGAGGTCGGCGGCCTCCCACCACAGGTCCTGAGGCTCGCCCCGGCGCGCGGGCAGCGGCAGCCGCAGCGCGAACCCGGCGAGCCCGCCGCCGGGCCGCAGGTAGAAGGCGCCGTCGAGGCTGGGTAGCGTGAAGAGGGGGTCGGGGGACGTGCTCGCCGAGAGCGTCGCCTCTGTGGCGTCCATGGCGATCCGCCAGGCCATGATTCACCTCGCTATCACTCAGTTACCTCTTAGACGTCGCAGCGAGCACGTTTGTGACACCCATGACCCGGATCACAACCGCCCGCCCCATGTCACACTCGGCACCCCGCCGGGGCTCTTGGTGGGCGGATCAGGAAGATGACGGGGGGTTCGAGGATGTCCGGGGAGAACCGGGAGGACACGGTCGCGAAGGTGTTCGCCGAGCACCGCGAGCTGCTGTTCTCCATCGTCTACAACATGCTCGGCACGGTGGGCGACACCGAGGACGTGCTCCAGGAGACGTGGCTGGCCTGGTCCGGCAAGAGCCTGGAGGAGATCGGCCACCACCGCGCCTACCTGGTGCGCGTCGCGGTCAACCAGGCGCTGGCCCACCAGAGCACGCTGCGCCGGCGCAAGGAGACCTACCTGGGCCCGTGGCTGCCGGAGCCGCTGGCCACCGACGCCTCCGAGCCCGCCGTGCGCGGGGAGTCGGTCTCGATCGCGGTGCTGGTCGTCCTGGAGACGCTCACGCCGCTGGAGCGGGCGGTGTTCGTGCTGCACGAGGTGTTCGCCTACCGGCACACCGAGATCGCCGCCATGATCGACCGCAGCCCGGCGGCGGTGCGGCAGATCGCGCACCGGGCCCGCGAGCACGTGCAGGCGCGGCGGCCGAGGGCCCGCGTCGACCGGCGGACGCACCAGGAGGTGACCGAGCGGTTCGTGGCGGCCGCGTTCGGCGGGGACCTGGCGGCGCTCATGGAGCTGCTCGCGCCCGACGTCACGCTGTGGCCGGACGGCGGCGGCAAGTCGGCGGTGGCCGGGCCGCGCCCGATCCGCGGCCGGGACGGCGTGGCCCGCACGATCGTCGCCGGCGCCCGCCACAACGAGCACGTCGACCTGCGGTACCGGCAGGTCAACGGCGATCCGTCCGTGGTGCTGTTCGCCGAGGACGGGCCGTTCGCGGTGATGGTGCTGGACCTGGCCGCCGACGGGGAGCACGTCCGCGACGTGTACGTGGTCAGCAACCCCGACAAGCTGGCCACCATCCCCGACGACCGGGCGGGGTGAGCCCCCGGCCGGTCTGGACGGCCGGGGGCTCAGGAGGTGTCACTTGTAGGTGATGTCGGACGCGGAGTAGATGCAGTTCACCCCGTCGGCGCCTTCGCCGATCTTGGTGGGCTCGCTGCCCTTCGGCACGCCCTTGTACTTCTCGCAGATGACCGCGCTGCCGTACACCGTGATCCGGCTGAAGCGCGCGGTGTCGCCCCAGTTGGTGTTGATGCCGGCCAGCACCTTCGTGGAGCGGGCGGTGACGCCGTCCATGACCACGTTGCGCTTGTAGGAGGAGGAGCAGTTGCCGCACGCCCGGTAGAGCTTGCCGGCGCTGTGCACCTGGAAGTTCTTGATAGTGACGGTGCCGGCGCCGTTGTGCTGGAAGACCTTGTCGGAGGCGGACTTGGCGCCGCCGCCGTCCACCAGGTAGGTCGCCGAGGAGCTGGAGCTGAGGAACGTGGCGGCGTCCTCGCCGACGTCGTTCCACCACACGTTGCGGATGGTGCAGGAGCCGAGGCAGTGGATGCCGTCGCCGGCGGGGGCGTCGATGATGACGTTCTGGATCGTGCCGCCGTTGGCGACCTCGAACATCGGGTCCTGGCTCTCGCTCTGGCCGCCGTCGCCGATGCCGTAGTAGCTCTTCATGCCGCCGTCGAAGTTGGTGACCTGCTGCGTGTCGGTGATCTTGAGGCTGCCCTTGGCGGTCGGCCACGCGCCGCTGCCGTCACCGCCGCCGCTGGTCGGGGTGACGGTCGGTGTGGGGGTCGGGTCGGGGCCCGAGCCCCCGTCGGCGGGCTGCAGCGTCCACTGCTTGGTGGACGCCGAGTCGCAGGAGTTCTGCTGCAGGACGGCGCCGGAGGCGGTGGAGTTGTCCTTGACGTTGAGGCACTTGCCGCCGTTGCCGTTGACCACGCGGTAGGCCGACCCGGAGGCGGTGAGCTGCCAGGTCTGCGAGGCGGCGCCGGTGCAGCTCTCCTGCTCCACGGCCTTGCCGGCCGAGGTGGAGGCGTCGCGGACGCCCGCGCACTTGCCGCTGTGCTGGGCCTTGATCTGGTAGCCGCTGCCGGAGGAGGTGAGCGTGAAGACCTGTCCGGCGCCGCCGGAGCACGCGCTCTGGACGAGCTGGACGCCGTCGCCGGTGCTCTGGCCGGGCACGGCGGCGCACAGCCCGCTTCCGCCGTTGACCAGCGTGTAGTTGCCGTTGGACGGGGCGGCCGAGGCGGGGCCGTTGAGCGCGACCACCAGTCCTCCGGTCGCGAGGAGGCCGGTGGCCAGCACGATGGCCAGCCGTCTGCCGAGACGTTCCTTTTCGCGCACGCCGATCTCCCTTTCGAGAAGAGGAATGGGTAAGCGCTTTCCCGAAGTGAGGGCGAGTCAACCACAGCGGGAACGGCTCCGGGAAGCGACCGCTGCAACCGGTTGCACATCCCTGCAACACCCTTGCGCGAGCCCCAGGTCGGTGGCTGATCGGCGGCTCACGACGGCGATGAAAGTTTCACCGGCGGCCCGCTGTGCGAACCTCGCGGAACGCGGGCGATCCGCCGCCCGGCGCTCCAGAATGGAGGCAGGATCGGGCCGGCGTTGAGACGGTGGCGATGAGGCGGTGGCGATGAGATTCGTACGGCGCATCAAGGCTGACGTACGGGCACGCAAGAACCTCGAGGCCTACACGATGGCCCTGATCGTGGCCGCCGTCGCCGTCGTCTCGGTCGCCGGCGACGCCGTGCCGGAGGACGTCAGGTGGGCGGCCGTGCTGGCCGGCGTCGGCGTGCTCCTCTACCGCGCCACCCTGCCCGAGCAGGAGCGCGGCGGGCGCGACGTGCTCGGCGACCGCACCGACTTCGACCAGACCCCCGTGACCAGGCTCTTCGATGGCGTCCGCGACGTGCGCATCTTCGCGCCGTCGGCCGCCAACCTGCTCACCGCGCAGGTGTGCGAGACCCTGCGCACCGGCGTGCTGCGCCACCCCGAGGCCACCGTCCGCGTCGTGCTGCTCGACCCGGACGAGGAGACGGCGATCCGGATCGCCCGCAGGCAGCTCGACGAGTCGGACGCCCACCGCACCCAGACCCTGCCCGTCGCGCTCAACGCGGTGCTGGAACGGCTCGCGAGCATGCGGGGCTGGAAGACGCGGGGAAAGGTGGAGTACCGGCTGTTCCCGTACAACCCGGGATTCAGCCTCGTGCTCACCGACCCCGAAGCCTGGCAGGGCCGCGCCATCGTCGAAATGCACGGGGCCGGCCAGTCGACTTTCGCGCGTATGCACGTGGACCTCATCCGGGAGCGGCACGAGCGGTGGTACGCCTATTGGGTCGGGCAGTTCGACTATCTGTGGGAAACGGCGCGGCCGGTGGAGCCCCCCACGCCCGAGCCTGAAGACGCCTGACGCGGGGCCGGGCGGCGCCGCAAAGCCCTATGCAGCAAGGGAAACTTTGAATTCGACTTCAATACCGGGGAATCGCCGCCAATGCCCTCGGGGCCGGTCTGAGCGGCGGGTCAGGACGGCGGATCGGCGCCCGCGTACCCGGCGGGGTTGACCCGGGCGAGCATCAGTCCGGTGCCATCATGCGCAAGTCGCAGCCTGACGCGGGGCCGGTTCGCTAAAGTCGTTTGCGCAGGTATGGCCCCCCTCGGTGATGCACGATGTGCTGAAGCGGGCTACAGTACCTGCAGCCCGTGACGTTAATTGGAGCACCCTTATGGCGAAGCGTATTGTTGAGTCCTTTATCGATGACATCGACGGCAGTGCGGCCGAGGGCACGACAAGGTTCGCACTCGACGGAGTGAACTACGAGATCGATCTGTCGGGCCCGAACCGGGAGAAGCTGGAGAAGGCTCTGGCTCCGTATATCACCAAGGCCCGCGCGGTGCGCGCCGATCGCGGTGTTCGCGGCCGTCGTGCCGGCGCGCTCTCCTCGCGCGCGGTCAGCCGTGAGAAGGCCACGGAGATCCGCCGCTGGGCCAAGGCCCAGGGGCTGCCGGTCAGCGAGCGGGGCCGCATCGCCTCCACCGTCGTGGAGCAGTACGAAGCCGCTCACTAGAGGTTCCGGGTGGTGGCGGCGCCGAATCCGTCCTGATCGAGACAAGACGATTGTCAGCATTTGACGATCTTCTTATATTCGAAGAGGTCGGACTCCCCAGTCGGAGGACAAAGGTGATGGCTGACGCGATCCCCGATTTCCCGTTCGACCGCCCCACCGCTCTGGAACCGCCGCCGCAGTACGCCGAGTTGCGCGAGCGCTGTCCCGTGGCGCACGTACGACTGCCGAGCGGCGACGTCGCCACCATGGTCACCAGGTACGACGACGCCCGCGCGATCCTGGCCGACCCGCGCTTCAGCCGCAACCTCGCGGGAAAGGGCGCCGCCAGGCTGGCCAACACCGAGGACGGCGGGATCTTCGGCCGCCAGAAGGAGGGCGCGGCGAGCGTCCCCGACGGCCAGGGGCACCTGCGCTGGCGGCGGCTGCTCAGCGGCTGGTTCACCCTCCGGAAGATGGAGGCGTGGCGGCCCAGGGTCCAGGCCATGACCGACGACCTGCTCGACTCCATGCTGGCCAAGGGCGCGCCGGGCAACCTGTCGTCGGGGCTGGCCCTGCCGCTCCCCGTACGCGTGATCTGCGCGCTGGTCGGCGCGCCCAGCGAGGACCAGGACAAGTTCGCCCACTGGTCCCGCGTGATGCTGACGCTGACCCTGTTCACGCAGGAAGAGGTCGACCAGGCCTACAGCGAGTTCAACGCCTACGTCTCCGACCTGGTGGCGCGCCACCGGGCCCACCCCGGCGACGACCTGCTCAGCGAGCTGACCCAGATCACCGACGCCGAGGACGGCCGGCTGAGCCACGAGCTGCTCGTCTCCACGGTGCGGGGGCTGCTGCTGGCCGGCCACGAGACGACGTCCAACATGATCGCGATCATGACCGCGATGCTGCTCGCCGACAGGAGGCGGTACGAGGACGTCGTGGACGACCCCGACCTGATCCCCGGCACCGTCGAAGAGGTGCTGCGCATGGACAGCACGCTGTCGGCGCTCGGCGGGGTGCCCCGGTTCATCACCGAGGACGTCGTGCTGAGCGGCACCACGGTGCCCACGGGCAGCACCGTGATCCCCAACATCCCGGCCGCCAACCGCGATCCCGCCAAGTTCCCCGACCCCGACCGGTTCGACCCCCGGCGCGAGAACGGCGCCCAGCACCTCGCGTTCGGCGCCGGCCCGCACTACTGCCTCGGCCAGCCGCTGGCCCGGCTGGAGCTGCAGACGGTGCTCGGCACGCTGACCCGGCGCCTGCCGGGCCTGCGGCTGCGTGACCACCCCGACGACCTGCGCCTGCGCACCGGCGGCATCTCGGGCGGCCTCCAGGACGTGTGGGTCGTCTGGTGACCGCCGCCCGGCGTGATCGGCCGTCCCCGATCACGCCGATGGTCCATCGGTCCTGCTCGTAGGGACTTTGGTCCCTGCCCCGTCACGGGCGGCGGCCACGAGGCTGTTGCCATGCCCGATATCGACGCTGTTCCCGGCATGGGGCCGTTGCTTGCTGCCAGGACGTTCTTCACCAAGGCGGAGGTGTCCGCCGACGGCCGCACCCTGCACCAGATCGACTCCGGCGCGTGGGACCGCTTCTACCGCGACCGGTGGGCGCACGACAAGGTCGTCCGCTCGACCCACGGGGTGAACTGCACGGGCTCGTGCTCCTGGCAGGTGTTCGTCAAGGACGGCCTGATCACCTGGGAGCACCAGGCCACCGACTACCCGTCGGCGGGGCCGGACTCGCCCGAGTACGAGCCGCGCGGCTGCCCCCGTGGCGCGTCGTTCTCCTGGTACACGTACTCGCCGTCGCGCGTCCGCTACCCCTATGTGCGCGGGGTGCTGCTGGAGATGTGGCGGGAGGCGCGCGAGCGGCTGGGCGACCCCGTGCTGGCGTGGGCGGAGCTGACCGGCGACCCGGAGCGGGCGCGGGCGTACAAGCGGGCGCGCGGCAAGGGCGGGTTCGTGCGGTCGAGCTGGGACGAGGTCCTGGAGCTGATGGCCGCCGCGCACGTGCACACGATCAAGCGGTACGGGCCCGACCGGGTCGTGGGGTTCTCGCCGATCCCCGCCATGTCGATGGCGTCGTTCGCGGCCGGCACGCGGTTCCTGTCGATGATCGGCGGCACGCTGCTGTCCTTCTACGACTGGTACGCCGACCTGCCGATCGCCTCGCCCCAGGTGTGGGGCGACCAGACGGACGTGCCCGAGGCCGCCGACTGGTGGAACTCCCGCTACCTGATCATGTGGGGCTCCAACATCCCGGTCACCAGGACGCCGGACGCGCACTTCATGACCGAGGCCCGCTACCAGGGCACCAAGGTCGTCGCCGTCAGCCCCGACTACGCCGACAACGTCAAGTTCGCCGACGACTGGCTGTCGCCGCATCCGGGCACGGACGGCGCGCTGGCCATGGCGATGGGGCACGTGGTGCTGTCGGAGTTCTTCCGCGACCGCCAGGTCCCCTACTTCACCGACTATGTCCGGAAATATACGGACCTGCCGTTCCTGGTCACGCTGGAGCCGCGCGGCGACGCCCACGTCCCGCGCCGCTTCCTGACCGCCGCCGATCTCGCTGAGCAGAGCGAGAACGCCCAGTTCAAGACCGTCTTCCTGGACGAGCGCACCGGCGAGCCGGTCGTCCCGAACGGCTCGCTCGGCTTCCGCTGGGGCGAGAAGGGCGAGGGCCGCTGGAACCTCGACCTGGACGGCGCCGTCCCCATCCTCACGCTGCACGGCCGGCGCGCGGTCGAGGTGGACCTGCCGCGCTTCGACGAGGGCGCCACCGAGGGCGGCTCCTCCATGCGGCGCGGCGTGCCCGTCACGGAGGTGGGCGGCAAGCTCGTCACCACCGTGTTCGACCTGCTCATGGCCCAGTACGGGGTGGCCCGCGACGGGCTGCCGGGGGAGTGGGCGGCCGGCTACGACGACGCCGCGCAGCCGTACACGCCGGCCTGGGCCGAGGAGATCACCTCCGTGCCTGCCTCCACGATCGCCAGGATCGCCCGCGAGTTCGCCCGCAACGCCGAGGTCACCGAGGGCCGCTCGATGATCGCGATGGGCGCCGGCACCAACCACTGGTTCCACTCCGACCAGATCTACCGCTCGTTCCTGACCCTCACCACGCTGACCGGCTGCCAGGGCGTCAACGGCGGCGGCTGGGCGCACTACGTCGGCCAGGAGAAGGTGCGTCCCGTCACGGGCTTCCAGCACCTGGCCTTCGCCTTCGACTGGCAGCGGCCCACCCGGCACATGGCCGGCACCGCGTTCTGGTACCTGGCCACCGACCAGTGGCGATACGAGCGCATCGGCGCCGACGAACTGGCCAGCCCCCTCGGTGAGGGCCTGTTCAAGGGCCGCTCGTTCGCCGACTGCAACGCGCAGGCCGCCCGGCTGGGCTGGCTGCCGTCGCACCCGACGTTCGACCGCAACCCGCTCACGCTCGCCGACGAGGCCGCCGAGCGGGGCGTCCCGGTCGCCGAGCACGTCGTGAACGAGCTGAAGGCGGGCCGCCTGCGCTTCGCCGCCGAGGACCCCGGCGACCCGGCCAACTTCCCGCGCGTGCTCACCGTCTGGCGGGCCAACCTGCTCGGCTCCTCAGGCAAGGGCAACGAGTACTTCCTGCGCCACCTGCTCGGCACCGACGCCGAGACCCGCAACGAGGAAGGCGACCGCCCGTCGGAGGTGACCTGGCGCGAGGAGGCCACCGAGGGCAAACTCGACCTGCTCACCACCATCGACTTCCGGATGACGTCCACGGCGCTGTTCGCCGACGTCGTGCTGCCCGCCGCCACCTGGTACGAGAAGCACGACCTGTCCAGCACCGACATGCACCCGTTCGTGCACGCCTTCAACCCGGCCATCGCCCCGCCCTGGCAGACCCGCTCCGACTACGACGCCTTCCTCGGCCTCGCCGACGCCTTCTCGGAGCTGGCCGCCACGCACCTCGGCACCCGTACCGACGTGCTGGCCGTGCCGCTCACCCACGACACCCCCGACGAGCTGGCCCAGCCCGGCGGCCGGGTGCTCGACTGGAAGCACGGCGAGTGCGAGCCCGTCCCCGGCCGCACGATGCCGAAGATCGTCACGATCGAGCGCGACTACGCGGCCGTCGCGCAGCGCATGCGCGGCATCGGGCCGCTCTTCGGCAAGCTCGGGCTGACCACCAAGGGCATCACCTACCGGGTCGGGCCCGAGCTGGTGCACCTGCGCGGCAAGAACGGGCTCACCCCCGAAGGCCGGATCTCGCTGGAGAGCGCCGACCGCATGTGCGAGGCCATCCTCGCGCTGTCCGGCACCACCAACGGCCGCCTGTCCACGCAAGGATTCGAGACGCTGGAGAAGCGCACCGGCACGCGGCTCGCCGACCTGGCCGCCGAGCACGAGGGCAAGCGCATCACGTTCGCCGACACGCAGTCCAGGCCGCAGCCCGTCATCACCTCGCCCGAATGGTCCGGCTCCGAGACCGGCGGGCGCCGCTACTCCGCGTTCGTCATCAACGTCGAGCGCGACAAGCCGTGGCACACGCTCACCGGGCGGCAGCAGTTCTTCCTCGACCACGACTGGATCATCGAGCTGGGCGAGCAGCTGCCCGCGTACCGCCCGCCGCTCAACCTGCTGCGCCACTACGGCGAGCAGGGCGAGGGCGGCGCCGCCGAAGTGACGGTCCGCTACCTGACCCCGCACTCCAAATGGTCCATCCACTCCGAGTACCAGGACAACGCGTACATGCTGGCGCTCTCGCGCGGCGGGCCCACCATCTGGATGAGCGTCGAGGACGCCGCCCGCGTCGGGGTCGCCGACAACGACTGGATCGAGGCGTACAACCGCAACGGCGTCGTCGTGGCCAGAGCCGTCGTCTCCCACCGCATGCCCGCCGGGACCGTGTACATGTACCACGCCAAGGACCGCAACGTGAACGTCCCGCTCACCGAGAAGTCCGGCCGGCGCGGCGGCGTGCACAACTCCCTCACCCGGCTGCTGCTCAAACCCAGCCACCTCATCGGCGGGTACGCGCAGTTCACCTACGCCTTCAACTACTACGGGCCGACCGGCAACCAGCGGGACGAGGTCACCGTCATCCGCCGGCGCGGCCAGGAGGTGACCTACTGATGAAGGTCATGGCACAGGTCGCCATGGTGATGAACCTCGACAAGTGCATCGGCTGCCACACCTGCTCCGTCACCTGCAAGCAGACCTGGACCAACCGCGAAGGCGTCGAGTACGTCTGGTTCAACAACGTCGAGACCAAGCCCGGCGTCGGCTACCCCAAACGCTACGAGGACCAGGAGCGCTGGCACGGCGGCTGGCAGCTCGACCGGCGCGGCCGGCTCAAGCTCCGCGCGGGCGGCCGCATCAAGCGGCTGGTCAACCTGTTCTCCAACCCCGACCTGCCCGACCTCGACGACTACTACGAGCCCGCCACCTACGACTACGACACCCTCCTCAACGCCCCCGCCGGCCCCCACACGCCGGTGATCCGGCCCAAGTCCGCCATCACCGGCCAGGACATGGCCATCACCTGGGGCGCCAATTGGGAGGACGACCTCGGCGGCGCCCCCGAGCACGCCGCCGCAGACCCCAACCTGGCCGCCATGGCCGAGCAGGTGAAGATGGAGTTCGACAAGACCTTCATGTTCCACCTGCCGCGCATCTGCGAGCACTGCCTCAACCCCGCCTGCGTCGCCGCCTGCCCCTCCGGCGCCATGTACAAGCGGGAAGAGGACGGCATCGTCCTCGTCGACCAGGACCGCTGCCGCGGCTGGCGCATGTGCGTGTCGTCGTGCCCGTACAAGAAGGTGTACGTCAACCACAAGACCGGCAAGGCCGAGAAGTGCACCTTCTGCTTCCCGCGCATCGAAGCCGGACAGCCCACCGTCTGCGCCGAGACCTGCGTCGGCCGCCTGCGCTACATCGGCCTCGTCCTGTACGACGCCGACGCCGTGCTCGCCGCCGCCCGCGTCGAGAACCCGCACGACCTCCTGGACGCCCAGCGCCAGGTCTTCCTCGACCCCGACGACCCCGCCGTCATCGCCGCCGCCCGCGCCGCCGGCATCAGCGAGGACTGGATCACCGCCGCCCGCCGCTCACCCATCTACCGCCTCGCCATGAAATACCGGGTCGCGCTGCCCCTCCACCCCGAATACCGCACGATGCCCATGGTCTGGTACATCCCGCCGCTCTCACCCGTCCTCGACGCCGTCACCGGCGCCGGCGCGGACGCCGACGACCCCGACAACGTCTTCCACGCCATCACCGACCTGCGGATCCCCCTCGAATACCTGGCCAGCCTCTTCTCCGCCGGCGACACCGAAGTGGTGGCCGGGGTGCTGATGAAGCTGTCGGCCATGCGGGCGTACATGCGGGCCAGGACCATCGACGGCAGCCGGTCACCCGACCTGCTCGAAGCGGTCGGGATGACGGCGGGCGACGTCGAGGAGATGTACCGGCTGCTGGCCATCGCCAAGTACGACGAACGGTACGTCGTGCCGGCCGCGCACCGCGAGGACGCCGCCGCGCTGTCCGCGCAGGCGGACGGGTGCAGCCTCGACGGGGACGGGGGGCCGGGTATGAGCGGGTTCCATCCGACGGGGCTCACCGGGAGGCGCGGTGACGGGCGGCTCGGGCTGAAGCTGTTCGCCGGCAAGGGAGGTGCGGCGTGAAACTCCGCACGCACCTGCGGGACCGTGCCGCCGCACGGCCGGAGGAGGAGCCGGACGCCATCAGCGTCCAGGGGCGGGCCGCGTTCCTGCGGCTGGTGTCGCTGCTCCTGCAGTACCCCGACCCCGGCCTGCTCGCCGCCCGCGACGAGCTGTGCCGCGCCGCCGACGCGCTGCCCGCCTCCCCAGGACGGGACAAGCTGGTCGCGTTCACCGCCTGGTACCGCGAGTGCGAGCCGATGCCGCTGGCCCGCTCCTACGTCGAGACGTTCGACCTGCGCCGCAGATCCAGCCTCTACCTCACCTACTACCTGCACGGCGACACCCGCCGCCGCGGCATGGCCCTGCTCACCCTCAAGCAGCGCTACCGCGTGGCCGGGCTGACCCCGCCTGAGGGCGAGCTGCCCGACTTCCTGCCGGTGGTGTGCGAGTTCGCCGCCCTGGCCGGGCCCGGCACCGGTGAAGCGCCGCTGCGGCAGCACCGCAAGGGGCTGGAGCTCATCCGCGCCGCGCTGCGCTCCGCCGGCTCGCCGTACTCACTGGTGCTGGACGCGCTCTGCGCCGGGCTCCCCGGCCTCTCCGCCGCCGAGCGCGCCGCCGTCACCGACCTCGCCCTGTCCGGCCCACCCGCCGAAGACGTCGGCCTCGCCCCGTACGGCCCGCCCCTCGACCGGCTCGCCCCGTACGGGCCGCCCCTCGACGAGATGAACGCGCCGCCGTACAGCTCACCGCTCAACGAAATGGAGGTACGGCCGTGAGCGTCGCGCTCTGGGTCGTCGTCCCGTACATCGCCCTGACGATCTTCATCGTGGGGCACGTCTGGCGCTGGCGGGCGGACCAGTTCGGCTGGACCACCCGCACCACCCAGGTGCTGGAGAGCCGGCTGCTGCGGCTCGGCTCGCCGCTGTTCCACCTCGGCGCGTTCGCCGCCATCGGCGGGCACGTGCTCGGCCTGCTCGTCCCGAAGAGCTGGACCGCGGCGATCGGCGTGGACGAGCACCTCTACCACCTCGTGTCGGTCGGCGCCGGCACCGTGGCCGGGCTCATGGTGGTGGCCGGGCTCGGGCTGCTGCTGGCCCGCCGCCTCACCCGCCCCCGCGTGCGCCGCACGACCACGACCGCCGACAAGGTGCTGTTCGCCGTCCTGACGGTGGTCATCCTGCTCGGCCTGTCCGCCACCATCGGCAAGAACCTGCTCGGCGGCGGCTACGACTACCGCGCCACCATCGCCGTCTGGTTCCGCGGCGTCCTCACCTTCCGCCCCGACCCCGCCCTGATGGCGGACGTCCCGCTCGTCTTCCAGCTGCACGCCCTGTCGGCCTGGCTGCTGGCCGCCATCTGGCCGTTCACCCGCCTCGTCCACGTGTGGTCGGCCCCGATCGCCTACCTGTGGCGCCCGTACGTCGTCTACCGCCGCCGCCTCGTCCCCGCCGGAGCCGGCAAATGAGCGCGGTCCGAAGCGCGGCCGTGCTCCTGCCGGCCGCCGCCGGCACCGCGATGGTCGCGGCGGGCCCGCTCATGGCCCTCAAGGGCGCCCGCGGCCGGCCGCGGGCGAGGGCGTTCGGCGAGGTGATCGGGCGTAACGTGCTCGCCGCGGGCACCGTGCTCGCCACCTCGGGGTGATCCCCGGTGCACCAGCGCGAGCTGCCCGCCCCGTACGAGGCGCTGTTACGTTCGTACGAGACCGCGCTCGCCCACTCCCACCTCGCTCCCTCCAGCCGCACCGTCTACCTGCGCCGCGTCCGCGCCTATCTGGCCTGGATCGCCGCGGCGACAGCAGACGGCCGGCTCCCGGACGGGCGGCTCCCGGACGGGCGGATCGGGGACGGGCGGTGCGTGGACGAGCGGGACAGGTGGCCGGTGGGGGAGCCGCTGGCCGACATGGCGGCGGCCGTCGGTGCCGCGCGCGCCTACCACCGGGCGCTGACCGCCCGCTGCTCCCCTCGCACCGCCGACGGGGTGCTCGCCGCCGTCGAGGACTTCCACGCCCGGCTCCGGCTGGGCGGCACGGGCATCCCGCGCCGCCCAGCACCGCAACCGCTTGCACCCCCGCCCGGCTGACGCACGTGAACCACGCCCGCACGTGAGCCTGCACCCGCACGTGAACACGGGTTCGGACGTGAGCGCGCGCCCGCGTCCCGGGAGCGAGGTGCCCCCGTCCGGGAGCGAGGTGCCCGTGGTCAGAGGTGGGCGCCCAGGAGGATGTGGGCCACGACGTCGGCGGCCGAGTGGTCGTCGGGCAGGTCGGTGAGGAAGCCGGTGTCCTGGCCGAGGGTCAGCAGGGGCGGCTCCGTGTAGCCGTCGGCGCGGTGCTGGCCGAGGCCGATGGCGGCGAGGAGGCCGTTGCACAGGCAGCGGCGGCCGGCCGCCTCCTCCGCCGGGCGGCCCTTGCGGACGTAGACGTCCACGGGCTCGGCGGGGCAGCGGTAGCCGATGGAGCCGTCCGCCTTCTCGTACGGTGTCCGCAGGTACCCGAGGTCGCACAGGCGCGGCCTGGCCTCGTACACGTCCTGCTCCGACAGCGTCCCGGGGACGGCGGCGACCTTGAAGGGGAACCCGGTGGGTGAGGCGAGCGGGTCGTTGCGGACGAGCCCGGCCCGCCTGCGCAGCCGGCGGCGCAGCGCGGGGTCGAGCCCGGACTCGCGGCACAGCGCGAACGCCGACCCCACCTGGATGCCCTCGGCGCCCGCCGCCAGGGCCCGCTCCAGCCCGCCGGGCGTGCCGTACCCGCCGGCCAGCCAGAACGGCAGCCCGAGCGCGGCCACCTTGGCGGTGTCGGCCTCGTCGCGCGGCCCGTACACCGGCTGGCCGGCGGGGTCGAGGACCATCCGGCCGCGCGGCGGCGCGCTGTGGCCGCCCGCGACGGGTGTCTCGATGACGAACCCGTCGGGCCTGGTCGCGGCGCTGCGAGCCAGGTAGAGGGCCAGCACGTGCGACGACACGATCGCCAGGAACGCGGGCCGGGCCAGCGGCGGGAGCCGGCGTCCGAGGAGGGCCACCGGGTCGAGGCCGACCGTGTGCCCCTCGCCGCCCGCCACGGTGACGGAGACGCGGCCGTCGCGGTGCTCGGCCAGGTCGTCGAGCAGGCGCGGCAGCTCCGCCGGGATGCCCGCGCCCATCAGCACATGGTCGGCTCCGGCCAGCATCGCGCCGTAGGCGGCGGCGGGGGTGGCGAGCTGGATCTTCTCCAGGTAGTTGACGCCGATCGGGCCGTCGTGGCCCTGCTTGGCGAGGAAGACCTCGGCGAAGTTCGCGACCACGGTCAGCTCGTCGCGGGCGCGGCTCCCGCGCAGCCCGAGCCTGGGCACCGGCCGGTACGGCACGCCTTCGGCGGTACCGCCGGGCACGAAGTAGCGGCCGAGCACCCGTTCGGCGATCTCGGGCACCGGGAAGGCCGCGAGCGCGCGCCGCAGGTGCCCGCCGGGGTCCCCGAGCTGCAGGCGCCGGGCGAGCGTGACGTCCAGCGCGGTGCCGGACACGACGCCGAGCTGCCCGGTCATGGCGACGGCCCGCGCCAGCCGCCACCCGGACACGCCCACCCCCATCCCGCCCTGGATCAGCACGGGACGCGCGTCCGCAGGGGAGGACCCCACCTGTCGTGCGCGCTCACCCATGCCGGGCCGCCCGCAGGTCGACGACCTCGAAGACGGGCCGTCGCGGCACCCGCGCCACCGGTGGCCCGTAGCCGAACCTGGCCAGCATCTGGACGTGCCCGAACGGCCCCACCCGGTCATCGCGGTGCTGCGGGGCGCGCAGGTCCAGCGGCTGGCTGAACAGGGAGGCCGCCACGCCGTGGGCGGTCGCGGTGAGCAGGACGCGCTGCAGCGCCTGCCCGGCCCGCAGCCAGTCGCGGGGCCCGTCCTCGCGGGTGAACAGGGCGGCGAGCCGCGGCTCCGTCTCGAAGGCGGCGCGCGGGCGGGCGGCGCCGGGCGCGAAGTCGCGCAGGGGCAGCTCGCCGCGGGCGGGACGGGGGCCGAAGGCGTGCTCGGGCACCCCGTCGGCGCGGGCGTCGGAGCCGGTCCAGCGGGCCAGCTCGGCCCGGTACGACTCGTCGGCGGCCAGTGTGTTCTCGGCCGTGCCCACCATGTCCAGCACCCGCCGCGCGGCCCGGCCCGTGACGGGCACCAGGGTCGCGTGCTCCGCGTGGGCGGCGTGGACCAGCTCGACGAACACCTCCCTGGGCGGCGGCGGCCCGTCGAAGGGGAACCGGTTGGTGCGCCGGCGCGGGATCATCTCGTACAGCAGTCGCTCGCCGGGACGCGGCGGCTCGCCGGGCACGGCCCGCACGGTGGCCAGCAGGTCGGGGCGCTCGCCCGGGTCGGGCAGCGCCGTCACCTGGGCGTCGTGACCGGACGTCCGCAGGGCCAGCCTGAGGTTGAACAGCGCGGCCCCGCAGCTGATGCCGAGCCCGCGCCCCATCGGGTCCGTGGCGATCAGCAGCCGGTCGAGGTCGGCGTACAACTCCATGGTGGCGTCGTCGACCCGGCGGAAGCGCCAGGGCTGGGTGTTGTGCACGGACGGCGCGGCCACGGCGGCGCTCACCGCCCTGCGCACCCCGGCACGCGTCGCGAACGGCGGCGCGCCGAGCTCGGTCACGGGGACATCAGCAGACATGCGTCCAAGATCCCGCGACCGGGCGTGCCCGAGGCAGGGACCAAAGTCCCTCAGCGCAGGTCCGTTCGACCCGTGCGCCAGAAGGTGCGGGCCGCGTCGATGGCGGGCCGGCGGGGTCGCTCCAGATGGTGGGCGGTCAGGTGCGGGTCGCGCCTGCGGTGGGGAGGCCCGCCTGGTCGGGGACGACCTTGGGCAGGGCGCGGAGCCAGGCTTCCAGGTCCGCGGGCCACCACCGTCCGGCGGCCAGCCGTCCCAGCTCCGCCGCGACCGCCGCCGACGACGCGCTCACCGGCACCACCCGTACGGGCGCCGCCCCCGCCAGCACCCCCAGCCACCAGTGCCGCCACGTCTGGGTGAGCTCGTCGGGCTCCAGGACGAGGTAGTAGTCGGGCAGCACCAGGCGCCCGGCCCGCAGCTCGCCCAGCGCGGCCTCGATGGCGACTTCGAGGGCGCCGACGACGCCGGTGCCGTCGAAGTACGCGGCCCATGCCGCCGCCACGTCGGCGAGCGGGTCGGCGTCGTGCACGACGTAGGTGGCCGCCGAGCGTCCGGCCAGCTCCATCACCTCGGACGGTGCGCGCTCGCCCCGGACGATCGCCCGTACGTTGTGCAGCTTGTCCAGCCCCGCGATCACGCCGGCCGCGCCGTCCCCCGCCACCACGACCACCGTACTGCTCAAACGCCGCATACCCGGCAGTTTACTGTCGGCCTCGAACACACATTCCGGCTCCCGAGTCACACTTCCGCGGTGCCCGGGGTCAAGGCAGTGGAAGACCCCGCAACGCACTGAAGGAGCACGTCATGAGCACCGCTCACACCGTCGTCACCGTCCTGGCCGCCCTCTGGGTGGGGTTCTCGGCCGTGTCGGTCTTCATCCACGCCAAGTGGGTCGTCGAGCCCCTGGCCGAGTACGGCGTGGCGCGCCGCTGGTGGCCGTGGCTCGGCACCGCCAAGGCGGCGGGGGCGCTGGGCCTGCTGGCCGGGCTGGCCGTGCCGGTGATCGGGGTCGCGGCCACGATCGGCCTGGCGGTGTACTTCACCGGCGCCCTCGTCACCGTGGCCAGGGCCCGCTCGTACGGCCACCTGCCGTTCCCGCTGCTGTACCTGGCCCCGGTGGCCGGCGCGTTCGTGCTCGGGCTGGCGGCCTGAGCGCCCCGGCCCGGCGTGGCACCACCCTCGTGCCCGCGATCGCGGTGACAATGGCGAAAAGCCTGGTCAGGGCGTACGGGGAGGGTGCATGCGGGCCATCATCGGCATGGCGGCGGCGGCCGTCCTCATCGCCGCTCAAGCGGGCGTCGCCCACGCCGGGACGCCGCCGCCGTGGCGCAAGCTCACGTCCTTCTTCGTCCTGCCGTCCGCGCCCCACCAGAACGACGTGGTCCGGGTGCTCCTGCACTGCCCGGACGAGGCGAACCACGCGATCGTCGGCTCCACCGCGTTCATGCTGAAGGGCTCCTGGCGCACCTACCGGGAGGTCGGCCTGGGCCTGTCGGAGCGGGGCTTCGCCAGGGACGGCGTGATCATCTCCCGTTACGCGCCGCCCGGCCACCACGAGGTACGCATGAAGTGCGTCAAGGTGACGATCGACCAGCACACCCACCTCAGGAAGGTGAAGGTGCTCAGCCGCGCCTCCGTCCCGCTGTTCGTGCGCGAGTTCCGCGTCCGGCAGTACTTCTGACGACCTCCGGTCGGGCTTGCCCCGGTTGCTCCCTATAACCTTCGGGTCGGCGATTCAAGGGATCTGCAGAAGGAGTGCCGGCCATGGCCGACCAGCGGGAGCTGCCGCGACGCCCGAGGCTGCTCGGAGGAACGCGCCCCACGGGCGAGCAGCACAAGGCGACGACGTTCGAGCTCTTCTTCGACCTGGTCTTCGTCTTCGCGGCCACCCGCGTGACGGGGTTCATGGCGCACGAGCACAGCGCGCACGGCCTGCTCCAGGGCCTGTTACTGCTGGCGCTGCTGTGGTGGACGTGGGAGGCGTACACGTGGCTGGGCAACCAGGCGCGCGCCGACGAGGGCGTGCTGCGCTGGGGCACCGCGGTCGCGACGGCGGCGGTGTTCGTGGTGGCGCTGGCCATCCCCGAGTCGTGGCACGACGTGCCCGGCGGGTTGTTCGGGCCGCTCGTGCTGGTCTGCGCGTACCTGCTCGTGCGGGTCGTCCACCTCACCCTCTACGGCATCGCGGCGGCGGGTGACACGGGGCTGCGCCGCCAGCTCCTGCTCTCGTGGGCCTCACTGCTGGCGGGCGTGCCGTTCCTGGTGGTGGGGGCGCTGCTGGGCGGGTGGGCGCAGACGGCGCTGTTCGCGGGGGCGCTGCTGGTCGACTGGGCCGGTACGTTCGTCACCTCGCGGCGCGGCAACTGGCGGGTGCACAGCGCGGCGCACTGGAGCGAACGGCACGGCCTGTTCGTGCTGCTCGCGATCGGCGAGTCGATCGCGGCCATCGGCGTCGGCGCCGGCGGGCACGCCCTGAGCGTGCCGCTGCTGGCGGCGGCCGTGCTCGGCATCGGCGTCGCCGTCTGCCTGTGGTGGCTCTACTTCGACACGGTCGCCCTGGCGGCCGAGCACCGCCTCGTCCGCACCACCGGCGCCGACCGGGTGA
Source organism: Nonomuraea composti (assembly GCF_012034275.1). Taxonomy (NCBI): domain Bacteria; kingdom Bacillati; phylum Actinomycetota; class Actinomycetes; order Streptosporangiales; family Streptosporangiaceae; genus Nonomuraea; species Nonomuraea composti. Next base: position 57,477 of record NZ_JAATEP010000028.1, read on the forward strand.
AGATGGTCGTGGAGGCCTACACCTACGGGCACTTCCCGATCGTCGTCGGCATCATCGTCACCGCCCTCGGCGTCGAGGGCGTGCTGGCCCACGCCGACGAGAGCACGCCGCTCGGCGGCTTCTACGCGCCGGCGCTCTTCGGCGGGGCCGCCCTCTACCTGGGCGGGCACGTGCTGTTCGGCAACCGCATGCACGCCACCGTGAAGGTGCCGCGGCTCGTCACGGTGGCGGTGCTGCTGGTGGCGCTGCCGGGCGCGATCGTGGTGCCGCCGCTGGCCGCGCTGGCCGGCCTGGTGCTCGTGCTCGGGGCCCTGATCGTCTTCGAGACCAGGCAGTACGCCCAGCAACGCCAGGAGCTGCGGCAGTAGCCCCGGTCAGCCGCTCAGCAGCGCGTACGCCCGTACCGTGAAGGTGCCCATGCCACGCACGGCGGGCGGCGCGGCGTGGAAGGCGAACGACCGCCCCGCCAGCCGCTCCAGCCCGGTCAGGTGCTCCACCACCGGGATGCCGGCGGCCAGCAGCTTCGTGTGCGCGGGGCGGGACGGGTCGGCCGTGTCGTCGATGTTCACCGAGTCGATGCCCACGAGCGCGGCCCCCTGCTCCACCAGCCACTCGACGGCGTCGGCGGTCAGGAACGGGTGGGACCCGCCGCCGTACAGCTCGGTGCGCCAGTGCCGGTCCCAGCCCGTGTGGACCAGCACCGCCCTGCCGCGCACCTCGTGCTTGTCGAACGCCTCCCGCCCGATCGCGCGGGGCTCGCCGGCGGACACGAGCACCCCTTCGAGGCCCACCAGCCTCGACAGCGGCAGCTCGCTCAGGTCGGCGCCGTCGGGGTAGCGGTGGAAGGGCGCGTCGAGGTAGGTGCCGGTGTTGGCGACCATGCTGATGCGGCCGATCTGGAACTCCGTGCCGGGCCCGTACGTGCCGCGCGACGCCTCCCTGGACAGGTGGTCGGCGATCTCGGGCCCGGGCAGCCCGGGGTAGGTGATCATGCCGTGCTCGACGGCGTGCGACAGGTCGACCACTTCGGTCATCTCGGGCCTCCAATGCTCGGGGGCCACGTTACCGCTGCTGCCCGAGCCACTCCTCGAAGGTGGTCGGCGCGAGGCGGGCGTCCTTGCCGGGCAGCAGCACGTCGCCGGCCATCTCCGTGCCGAACAGCCCCGACCACACCGGCACCAGCTTCACCTCGCGCCCGCGCGCCTGGTGCGTGCGGCGGGCCATGTCGACCAGGTCCTGCGTCTCCGGCCCCGCCACGTCGGCGTGGCGGCCCTGGGGCTCGCCGAGCGCGACCTCGGCCAGCACCTCGGCCACGTCGGCGGGCGCGATCGGCTGGATGAGCAGCGGCGCGATCGTGGACACGCCGTCCTGCTCCGTCCAGCCCGCCACCATCTCCGCGAAGTCGTGGAACTGCGTGGCGGGCATGATCGTCCACGGCACCTGGCCGGCCTCCACCAGGCGCTCCTGCTCACGTTTGGCCGCGTAGTGGGCGTTGCCCTCGACGCGGTGCACGCCCACGATCGACAACAGCACGTGGTGGCGCACGCCGGCCCGCCCCTCGGCGGCCAGCAGGTTGCGCGTGGCGGCGGCGAAGTAGCTCACCGCCTCCTCGCGCGAGCCCGCCGGGCCGTTGACCGCGTCCACCACCGCGTCGACGCCGGCCAGCGCCGCGTCCAGCCCCTCGCCGGTCACGAGGTCGACGCCCAGTGAGCGGCTGATGCGCACCACGTCGTGGCCGTCCCGTTCGAGGGCGGCGGTCGTCAGTGCTCCGATGTTGCCGGTCGCGCCGGCGACGGCGATCCGCATGATGATCTCCTTCTCGATCCCGTAATGCCCTGACCGTATCTCGGACTAAACAGATCCGCAATATCCACGATATGCTGATGATCGTGAAGCTGCCTGTGAGTACCGAATGGCTGTTGCACTGCGCGACGTCCCTGGCCCAGCTCGAACCGGGCACGACCGCGTCCGCGGCGCAGCTCGCCGACTACTACGACCTACCCGCGCCCTACCTCGCCAAGCAGCTCCAGGCCCTGGTCAAGGCCGGGATCCTGGCGGCGACGACCGGGCCCAGGGGCGGGTTCCGGCTGGCGCGGGCGGCCTCCGAGATCACGATGCTGCAGATCGTCGAGGCGGTCGACGGCGCGTCCATGCCGTACGAGTGCCGCGAGATCCGCCGGCAGGGGCGCGGCGCGCTGCCACCTGAGGACTGCCGGAGCATCTGCGTGCTGGCGGCGAAGATGGCCGACGCGCACCGGGCGTGGCGGGCCAGCCTCGCCGGCGTCTCGCTCGCCGACGTCCTCGCCGAGCTGCCCGCGTACGCGCCGGAACGAACCCGGTCCCGCCTCACGTCCCGGGCATGAGTCCCGGGCATGAGTCCCGGGCCCGGGTCCCAGGCACGCGTCCCGGGCATGAGAAGGGCGCACGTGCCTGCTACGCACGTGCGCCCGGAGTCATCGGCGGCCGGCTACTCGCTCACCTCGATGGCGGCGCCCGGGCACACCGCGGCGGCCTCGCGCACCGCCGCGTGCTGCCCCGCGCCCGGCTCCGCGTCCAGCAGGATCACGATGCCGTCGTCCTCCCGCTGGTCGAACACCTCGGGCGCGATCAGCACGCACGACCCGGCGCCGCAGCACTTGTCCTCATCGACGGTGATCTTCATCTTGGGGTTCCCTCCTCGTCGAACGATGTCACCAGCGGACCGGCACCGTACGCAGGCCGCCGACCGCCAGGCCCTCCACCCGCTCCAGCTCCGCCACCGGCACGGCCAGCTCCAGCGTCGGGAGCCTGCGCAGCAGCACCTCCAGCACGACCTGCAGCTCGGTGCGCGCCAGCGACTGGCCCAGGCACGAGTGCGCGCCGGCGCCGAAGGCCAGGTGCGGGTTCGGGCTGCGGGTCAGGTCCATGGACGCCGCGTCCTCGAACGCGCTCTCGTCGCGGTTGGCCGCGGCCATGCTGCAGATCACGGTGGTGCCCTTGGGCAGGGTCTCGCCGCCGATCTCCGCCTCCACCGGCAGGTAGCGGGGCAGGCCGAAGCCGGAGTTCGCGTCGAGGCGCAGCGTCTCCTCGACGGCCGTGCGCACCAGCGACGGGTCGGCCAGCAGCGCCTCCCAGCGGGCGCGGTCGGCCAGCAGCATCGAGACCATCTTGCCGATCATGTTGGCGGTGGTCTCGTGCCCCGCGACCAGCAGCGCCATGCCCGTCACGATGATCTGCAGGTCCTCGAGCCCACCCTCGTCGGGGCCGCCCGCCGCCAGCAGCTCGCTGAGCAGGTCGTCGCCCGGCTCGGCCCGCTTGGCGGCGATGAGGTCGGACATGTACTGGAAGAACTCGGCCTGCGCGGCCTCGATCTCCTCCTTGCCGTACCGGGTCAGGTTCAGCAGCGTGTCCGACCAGTACGAGAACCGCTCCCGGTCCTCGGCCGGCACGCCCAGCATGTCGCAGATCACGTACACCGGCAGCGGGAAGCCCAGCCCCGCCCGCAGGTCGCCCGGGGCGCCCCGCTCGACCAGGTCGTCGATGAGGCTGCCGGCGATCTCCGCCATCCGCGGCCGCATCGCGGCCATGCGCTTGGCCGTGAACCACTTGCCGACCAGGCGCCGCCAGTGCAGGTGCCCGTCGCCGCTGTCGGGGATGATCTGGGCCACGTCGCTGTTGAACACCCCGCCGCCGTCGGCCGACAGCCGGGCCGCGTCGGGGGCGGTGAGCTGGCGGGTGAAGCGCGGGTCGGCCAGCACCTGCTTGACGTCCTCGTAGCGGGTGATCAGCCGCGCCGCGTCGCCGCTGGGCAGCTTCACGTGCGCCACCGGGCACCCGCCGCGCAGCTCCGCCCACTCGGCGGGCGGCTCCAGCGGCGCTTCTGCGGGGATCGGGTAGCTCAGGACCTGCTCGTTCACACTCATGAGGCACTCTCCTCGTACGCGGATCTTCCGGCCGCCCGGTGGCGGCCCGTGTCATGCCTGGATCGCTGGTGGCGGCCTCTCCCGAAGCCGCGTTGGGCACTCGCGCGGCCGCGCTGGGCATTCGCGCGGTCGAGTTGCGCTCTCATGCGCTCGCGCCGGGCTGTCATGCGCCGGCACCAGGCTCTTGCGCAGTCGCGACGGGCTGTCATGTGCTCGTGCCGCGCGCTTACGCGGTCGCGACGGGCTGGGTGGCGAGGTGCTGCTGCCGCAGGACGCGCGCCTGCTTCGGCATGTTCCAGCCGAGCACCCCGGTGACCCGGCCGTCCTCGCGGTAGACGGCGGCGAAGCGGCCCTGCTCGGGGTCGCCCTCCACGACGCTCACCTCGGCGCTCGCCGACGGCAGCCCGTGGGCCTGGATCTTTATGTCGTACTGGTCGGTCCAGAAGTACGGGATCGGCGTGTACGGGCGATCGGCCCCGAGGAGGTTGGCCGCCACCACCTGCGCCTGTTCGGTGGCGTTGGTGCGGTTCTCCAGCCGCAGCCGCCGGCCGAGCCCTTCGTGCTGCCACGACGCCACGTCCCCGACGGCGTAGACGCCCTCGGCGGCGCGGCAGCGCGCGTCGCACTCCACGCCGTCGCCGAGCGACAGCCCGCTGCCCGCCAGCCAGCCGGTCGCCGGGCGGGAGCCGATGGCCACCACGACCGCGTCGGCGGGCAGCACCTCGCCCGTCGCCAGCCGTACCCCGGTGACGCGCCCGCCCGCCGACGTCAGCTCCTCGACCGCGACGCCGAGCCGCAGCTCGACGCCGCGCTCGGCGTGCGCGCGGGTGAGCAGCCCGCTGACCTGGTCGCCGAGCTGGTCGGCGAGGATCGCCCGGCCGAGGCCGACGAGCGTGACCTCAAGGCTCAGCTTGCGGGCCGTCGCGGCCAGCTCGCCGCCGAGCACGCCCTCGCCCACGACCACCAGCCGCCGGGCGGCGGCCAGGTGCGCGCGCAGGGTGAGCGCGTCGTCCAGGCCGCGCAGCTCGTGCACCCCCGCAAGCCCCTGTTGCCCCGGCCCCTGCATACCCGCCGGCCCCTGTTGTCCGGGCAGCCGGTACGGGGTCAGGCCGGTCGCGATGACGACGGCGTCGGCACGCAGCATCCGTCCGCCGGCCGTACGCACCTCGCGCGCCCCGGCGTCGAACGCGACGGCCGCCTCGCCGCGGACGAACTGCGCGTCCAGCGCGTCGAGCTGTGCCTGCGAGCGGAGCTGGGCGCGGCCCGGCTCCCAGTCGCCGGCCAGGACCTGCTTCGACAGCGGCGGCCGGTCGTAGGGGAGATGCGGCTCGGCGTCGAGCAACGTGAGCGGCCCCTGGTAGCCCTGGCGCCGCAACGCCTCGGCCGTGCTCAGACCGGCGGCCGACGCGCCGACGATCAGGACGCTCCCGGGCGGGGTCACGCCGCCCCGCTCCGGTGAGAGGTGGCTCCACCTGCAGTAACCCGCATGGCTCGTCGTCCTTTCCCTCGTGTCGCCCACAGATTACCCTACATCTGTAGGAAAACCTTCACGTGTCGTTAGACGGTAGGGTGAACACGTGGCCACGACCAGAGCAAGCACCACCACCTCCGCGGGCGACCGGCGCGTGCGCCGCACCCAGGCGGCCCTGGCGCGGGCGCTGCTCGACCTCGTCGAGGAGCAGGACCTGTCCCGCGTCACCGTCGCCGACGTCGCCGAGCACGCCGGCGTGAGCCGCTCCACCTTCTACGACCACTACCGCGACGTGCACGAGCTGGCCGAAGCCGCCTGCACCGCGATGATCGACCGGCTGATCGAGTCGCTGCCCGGCGACTTCAACTCCACCGACCCCGAGGCGGAGGCCACCGCGTCACTGGAGTCGTTCTTCGCCAGCCTCGCCGAGCACGCCGGGCTCTACCGCGCGCTGCTCGGGCCGCAGGGCAGCGCCCGCGTGGCCGACCACATCCGGCAGCGCAGCACGGCCGCCATCCGCGAACGCCTGGAGGAGGCCGTGGCCGGCGACGACGTGCCCGAGCAGGCCAGGCCGCTGCTCAGCCTGCCGCTCGACGTGCCCGCCTCCTTCACGGCGGGGGCGCTCATCGGGGTGGCCGCCGAATGGCTGCAGGGCGGCTGCGCCCGCTCGCCGGGGGAGATGGCCGCGCTGACGTGGCCGCTGTTCCACTCGCTCTTCCGCATCGAGGCCCGCCCGCCCTCCTGAGCGCTGGTGACGGGCTTCTAGTGCACGAACTTCAGGCCCACGACCCCGCCGATGATCAGCGCCAGGCAGACGAGCCGCGCGGCCGTGGCCGGCTCCTGGAGGAAGACCATGCCGTACAGCGCCGTGCCGACCGCCCCGATGCCCACCCACACCGCGTAACCCGTGCCCACGGGGATGGTCCGCAGGGCGTACCCCAGCCCGAGCATGCTCGCCGCCAGCGCCGCACCGAACAGCAGGCTGGGACGCAGGCGCGACAGGCCGTGCGAGGCGGCCAGGGCGGCGGCCCAGACCGACTCCAGCACCCCGGAGACGACCAGCACGATCCACGCCACGACGCACCCCCTGACCTTCGCGGGGGTTTCGTCCTGTATCGACGCTATCACGGGCGGTAGGGCAGATCCTCAGGTCACGTCGGCCCGGAGCGGCCGCACCGAGTCGCGGACGATGATGTGCGTGCCGAGCAGCACGTGCTGGGCCGGCTGCGACCGGTCCTGGCGGCGTTCGAGCGCCAGGCGCACGGCGGTGCGCCCCAGCTCCTCATGCGGTACGTGCACGGTGGTGAGGTCGATGTCGGCCGCGGGCGGCAGGTCGTCGAACCCGACCATCGAGATGTCGTCGGGCACCCGCAGCCCGTGCTCGCGCAGAGCCTGGCGGGCGCCGGCGGCGATGAGGTCGTTGCCGGCGAAGACGGCGGTGAAGTCGGGCGGGCCGGCCGCGAGCCGTTCGCGGATCATGCGGTAGCCCTCGCTGCGCTCCATCGTGCCGTCGACCTCAAGGCCCGGATCATGGGGGACGCGGTGGTCGGCGAGCGCGTTGCGGTAGCCGGTGATGCGGCTGTCGGAGGTGGTGTAACCCTCGCGCCGGCCCAGGAACAGGATGCGCCGGTGCCCGGCCGACAGCAGGTGGCTGGTGATGGCGTAGGCACCGCCCGTGTTGTCGTACTCGACGACGAGGGCGGGCACGTCGGGGCCCAGCGTGGGCCGTCCGCACAGGACGAGCTGCGAGCCGGCCGCCGCGAGCGCGCGCGCGTAGTCGGCCATGCGCTGGCGGTAGGCGTCGTTGTTGACGACGTTGCCGACGAGGATCACGCATTCGGCGTGCTCCTGCCGCATGAGCTGGACGGTGGCCAGCTCCCGCTCGGGGTCGCCGCCGGTGGTGCCGACGATGCACAGCTTGCCTTCGAGCGCGGCCTGCGTCTGTACGCCCTGAGCGACGTGCGCGTAGTGCGGCGAGACGACGGAGCTGACGATGATGGCGACGCTGCGGCTGCTGGCTCCGGCGAGGTTGCGGGCGTTGGCGTTGGCCACGTAGTCGAGCTCGCGGACCGCCTTCATGACCTTGCTGCGGGTGGCGGGGGCGCTGGGATAGGAGCCGGACAGGATGCGGGAGACGGTCGCCACGGACACGCCCGCGTGCGCGGCCACGTCGCGGATCGTCGGCCGCCGCTCCTCGCCCTCGGACGCCGCCCGCCGGACCATGCCACCTCCTGGTGAAACATGCGGGTAAACCGCTTACACACGATGTTTCCGCCCGGCCGCCGCGGTGTCAAATCCCCCTGGTGCCTGGTTCGCCGTAACGATGAGGTAAAACGCTTACTGGGGAAGCCCTTTCCGAACCTCCATATTCCAGGCACACTGGCCTAGTATCCGCTTTATGTCGATTCCCGAAGAGCGCCCCCGACTTCGGTGGGAGGCGGCCGCGGACCACCTGCTCGCCTCCGTGCTGCCCTACGCCACCGACGGCCATGCCCAGTACCGCCTTCCCGGCCGGACCAGCAGGTCGGGGACGGTGAGCGACGGCCTCGAAGGGTACGCGCGCACGTTCCTGCTCGCCGCCTTCAGGATCGCGGGCGCCGGCGGGGACGTGCCGGCGGCGCTGCTGGAACGGTACGCGGAGGGCCTCGTCGCCGGCACCGACCCGGCGCACCCGTACGCGTGGCCCGCCCTGACCGACATGGCGCAGCAGCTCGTCGAGGCGGCCTCCATCGCCCTCGCCCTGCACGAGACCCGGCCGTGGCTCTTCGACCGGCTCTCTCCCCAGCAGCAGGAGCGGGTGGTGGACTGGCTGGCCGGGTTCATCGGCAAGCGCACGCCCGACAACAACTGGGTGCTCTTCCGGGTGATCGTCGAGCAGTTCCTCGCCGGGGTCGGCGGGCCGCACGAGCCCTCCGAGATCACCGGCGGCCTCGAACGCATCGAGGAGTGGTACGCCGGCGACGGCTGGTACACCGACGGCAAGGGCCGCAACTATGACTACTACTGCGGCTGGGCGCTGCACCTGTACCCGTCGCTGTGGGCCAGGATGAGCGGCGACACCGCCAGGCAGGACCTCTACGCGGGGCGGCTGCGCCGCTTCCTGGAGCAGTACCAGCACTTCTTCGCCGCCGACGGCGCACCCGTGCACCAGGGACGCTCCCTCACCTACCGGTTCGCCACGGTCGCACCCCTGTGGCTCGGCGCCCTCACCGGCGCCTCCCCCCTCCCGCCCGGCCGCACCCGCCGCATCGCCGACCGCGTCCTGCGCCACTTCGCCGACCACGGCGCCCCGGACGAACGCGGCCTCCTCACCCTCGGCTGGTACCACGAGTTCCTGCCCGTCACCCAGTCCTACTCGGGGCCCGCGTCACCGTACTGGGCCAGCAAAGCCTTCCTCGGCCTCCTGCTCCCACCCGATCACCCCGCCTGGACCGCCCCCGAGGAACCCGCCCCCGTCGAACTCGCCGACCAGACCCTCACCATCCCCGCGCCCGGCTGGCTGCTGCACACCACCAGCGCGGACGGCATCGTCCGCCTCGTCAACCACGGCACCGACCGCGACCGCGTCCAACCCCCCGACGGCATCCCCGACCCCCACTACGTCAAGCTCGCCTACACCAGCCACACGGGGCCGGAGGTGGGGGAGCAGGCGCCGGGCGTCGACAACCACGTCGCCGTCCTCGCCCCCGACGGCACCCCCTCGTTGCGCCGCCTCATCGAACCCCTCACCACCGCCGACCGCTTCGCCGCCTCCGCCTACCAGGACGGCGCCGTCCGCATCGTCACCGCCTCGGTGGTGGACGGCGCGTCCGAGATCCGCATCCACCGCGTAACCGCCCCAGCCGGCCACCAGGTCCGCGACGGCGGCCACCCGGTGGCCGCCGGCTCCGAAACTGGCCTGTTCCTGTGGCAGGAGGGTGATTTGGCGCTCGCCCGTCGGCGGCAGGAGGGTGATCCGGCGCTTGGCGGTAGGCGGCCGGAGGGTGTTCCGGCGCTTGGCGGTCCGGGACGGGAGGGTGGCCTGCCGCCCGTCGACGAGCGGCCGTGGGATGGCGTGGCGCTCACCGGTCATTGGCCTGAGGATGATGTGGCGCTTGCTGGTCTGGCGCGGGAGGGTGGCGTGGCGCCCGCCGACGAGCGGCCGGAGGGTGACGCGGCGCTCACCCGTCTGCCGCAGGGAGACGGCCTGACGGGCGCCGACCGTTCGGCCGGTGGCCTGACCAGCGCCGTCCGCGCCCTGCACGGCTTCACCGGTACGGGCCTGGTCACGGCCACGAACACCAACGCCTTCGGCCGCCACTCCGCCACCCCGTACGCGCTCGCGACATCCCATCCCGGCGGGACCGCCCTCTACGTGAGCCTTGTGTGGCTGGCGGGAGTGGGGCAGGAGCCGCCCGCCCCTGCGGTGCGCGTCGAGCCAGGCGATGTGGCCGTCATCTCCCTTCCCGAAGGCAGGACGGTCACGGTCGACATGGGCACGGACGTGCCGACCGCACGCTGGCAGGATCCCGCCGCTCGCCATCCATAACGTGCCCGCTCGGCTCCCGGTCGGTTGTCCGTGTGCAGGTCCCTGGCCTGTGTCCGCGTGCGGGTCCTCGGTCATGTGCGCGTCCGGTCGTGTGGGCACCCCCGATACGCCGCTGTATGTCCGCCCACCGTGTGCCCGGCGAGTCAGGTGACCGGTGATCCTGCCCGTCTGCCACCCGACCGTCTTAGGGGCGGTCAGGCGGTCGGCCGGTAAGCGTCAGCCTGGGCATGCGCGTGCCATGAACGGGTGAGGGGGTTGTCAGGTGAGGCCGATGGTGAAGAGGAGGGCGGCGCTGAGCAGGACGGCTATGGCGGTTGCGAAGTGGATGCCGAAAGCGGTCGCCTTGGTGCCTCCGTGCCGTAGGACGATCAGCGTGTCTCCCAGCGGGGCCAGGGCGGCGGCCAGCATGAACCAGGCTTCGGCTGTGGGGCCGGCGAAGGCCAGGAGGGCCAGGCCGATCACTCCGAACGTGAAGTCGCGCAGGCCCTTGATCGTCAGGTAGGCGGCGTCGCCGTGCTCCTTGGCGGGGACGCCGTAGCCGGCGGCGGCGGGGTGGGGGGTGAGCAAGAAGCGGGCGCCGATGAAAAGGATCATCAGGTTGAGGGCGATGGCTAGGCCGTAGGCAAGGTAGGTGACCATGTTCGTTCCTTGAAATGCTAGCGATGCTAGGAATTGGAGCGATGCTAGCACTAGCGATGATAGAAGTTCTAGCGGTGCTAGATTTGGAGGCGTGACGATGCAGACGCGGCGTGAGCGGGTTCGGGCCGAGCGGGAGAAGCTGATCGTTTCTGCGGCCAGGGAGCTGGCCGAGGCTGAGGGGTGGGAGGCGGTGACGACTCGGCGGCTTGCCGAGCGGGTCGAGTACAGCCAGCCGGTGCTCTACAGCCATTTCAAGGGCAAGGGGGCGATCATGACCGCTGTGGCGGTCGAAGGGTTCGCCAGCATGGCTGAGGAGTTGCGGGCTGCGCGTACGGAGGCGGTCGACGCGGCTGGGGCGCTGGAAGCCGTTGCGCGGGCGTATACCGCCTTCGCTGGATGGCGGCCGGCGCTCTACGACGCGATGTTCCACCACCAGGTGGATCTGCCGTTCGGTGATCCCGAGGCGCCGCCTGCGCTCTGGGCGGCGTTCAACGAGCTGGCCGCTGCTGTTCGGCCGTACGCGGAGAGCGAGGATGAGCTGGGGGCGCTGGCCGAGACGTTCTGGGCTGCGTTGCATGGCCTGACGACGTTGATGCGTCAGGGCAGGCTTCCGAATGATGGTCACGAGCGTCGGCTTGCGCTCCTGCTGTCCCGATTCACCGGGGTGTGACGCGCCGCCCGCGCCTGTTAGCTCTGTGCTTCTTTCTGTCGTCCGTTGCTTCGTCTCGGTGTGGGGTGAGGAGGCGAGAGAGGGCGTGACGGGTGTGGTTGCGGGCTTGCTGTCCTGCTCTCCTGCTGTCCTGCTTCGTCTCGGGCTTCGGGCCTCGGGCTTCGGGCCCCGGATTGCGGGCTTCGGGCTTCGGGCTTCGGGCTTTGGGCCCCGGATTGCGGGCCTCGGGCTGCGGCCGCGGGTCTTGGGTCTCGGACGGGAGGAGGGAGGGGTCGTGATGGTCATGGCCGTTGGGTTGGGCTTTTGCCGGGCCGCTTTCGTCCGGGGTGGGGTGGTCGGGAGGGCATGATCGATATACCTTCGGGCGAAACCGGTTCTCCTTCGAAGGAGCGCATGTCGTGCGATTACGGTTTCTCGCCGCGTTGGCGGCAGCGACCCTGGCCCTCCTCCTGCCCGCTTTCCCCGCCACCGCCGCAGCTCAGGACGAGCTGCTTGAACGGCTCAAGGCCATCCCCGGCCTGACCGTGGTGTCGGAGGCGCAGCCGGCCGGCTATCGGTTCTTCGTCCTGTCCTATACGCAGCCTGCTGATCACCGGCATCCCGGCCGGGACGTCTTTCAGCAGCGCCTCACTCTGCTCCACCGTTCGGAGCAGGCACCTGTCGTGCTCGCTACCAGCGGGTACGGGTTGCCGGTGAACCCGGTGGCCTCGCGTACCGAACCGACCAGGCTGCTCGACGGCAACCAGGTCTCCGTCGAGCACCGCTTCTTCCGCTCCTCCCGGCCGTCGCCCGCCGACTGGGATGACCTGACGATCTGGCAGGAAGCCACCGATGAGCACCGCATCGTTCAGGCGCTCGAGACGATCTACTCGGGGAAGTGGATCCAGACGGGGGTGAGCAAGGGCGGGATGACCTCGGTCTACCACCGTCGCTTCTACCCGGGTGACGTGGATGGCGTGGTCGCCTACGTTGCGCCCGACGATCCGGTCAACCCGCAGGATCTCGCCTACGACCGGTTCTTCGCCAGGGTCGGTACCCCGGCTTGCCGCGCGGCGCTGGAGAACGTGCAGCGGGAGGCGTTGCAGCGGCGCGAGCGGATGGTGGCGCTGCTGGAGGCGGACGCGGCGCGCAACGGGTACACGTTCGGGCGGACGCTGGGCAGCGCCGACCGGTCGTTCGAGATGACGGTGCTCGACACGGCGTGGGCGTTCTGGCAGTACCTCGGCGTGGCCGACTGCCCGTCCGTGCCGCCCGTGACGGCGACCGACGAGGAGCTGTACGCCTGGATCGACAACGTCGCCTCCTTCGCCTTCTACACCGATCAGGGCATGGAGTACTACACGCCGTACTACTACCAGGCGGCCACCCAGCTCGGCTGGCCCGATCTCGCCTTCCGGCACCTGCGCGGGCTGACCCGCTACCGTGGCCTGTACCAGCCCAACTCCGTTCTGCCGGCCGAGCTGCGGTCCCGGCATGATCCGTGGCCGATGCTGGACGTGGACCACTGGGTGCGTACGCGCTCGGAACGCATGATGTTCGTCTACGGCGAGAACGATCCGTGGAGTGCCGAGCGGTTCACCCCGAGCAGGCGTGACTCCTACCTGTACGTCGCGCCGGGCGCGAACCACGGGGCGTCCATCGCGCTGCTGTCCGAGGCGGAACGGGCGGAGGCGACGGCCACGCTGCTCCGATGGGCGGACCTGTCCACGGCCCGGCAGCGGCTCCCGGAAGCGGCGCCTCTTCCGGATGATCCGATGCTTCCCGACCGTCACACCCGCTGACCGTCTCGCTCGGTTGACCGTCTCGCCCGCTGACCGTCTCGCCTCCTGACGTCGTACGTGGTGCGCGTTCGTCGGACGCCACGCGGGCTGCGTCGGCGGAAACGGCGCGGGGAGCAGGGAAGAGGGAAGGAGGTGGGCGAGCAGGGCGATGGCGTTCCGGGGCACTTGCCCATGCGAACGTCGCGCCCTGCCGCGCCCGCGCGCCGCGCGACGGCGTCCCGTCCTTGAGATCAGGACAGGACGGTGGCCGCCGCGCCCCAAGCCTTCAGCCGTTCCCGGACCTCCTCCCGCACCGGCAACGCCAGCGCCTCCTCGTACGCCCGCTCCAGCAACGCCCCGATCTGCACCCTTTCTCCCGTTTCGGCCGATCGGACGGCCGCCTCGACCATGGCCAGGCTGCGGAGGTTGCCGTGGATGGTGCCGTCGGGCTCGGAGCCGGTCCGTACGGCGTGCACGAACGCGGCGAGTGCCCCGGCGATCTGCTCGTGCGCGGCCGGAGGCACGTCCTCGGGCCGGTCGCGAGCGCTGGAGGTGACGTGACGCTCGCCGTCCCAGGTGGCGGTGCCGCCGGCGGTGACGGCGCGCCATTCGCCGTTCCAGGACGTGTCCCGGCCCTCCGCGCACCAGCTCCCGGTGAACACGTACCGGGTGCCGTCGGAGAACAGGAAGGTGGCGGTGGCGGACGCGTCCCCCTGGTACCAGCTCCAGGGCGGGTTCCAGCTCTCGCACACGACGGAGACCGGCTCGGCGCGCAGGAGGTAGCGGCTGGCGTCGAAGGCGTGGATGGCCATGTCGACCAGCAGGGGTTGCGGCATCTCGTCGCGGAAGCCGCCGAAGTGGGGGGCGCGGAAGAAGCTCGTGGTGAGCAGGCCGGGGGTGCCGAGCTCCGCGATGCGTTCGCGGAAGGTGGACAGGGCGGCGAAGTAGCGGCGTGACTGGCTGATCATGAGCAGCCGGCTGGCGGCCTCCGAGGCGGCGGCCTGGACGAGTGCTTCGGCCAGGGTCGGGGCGGCGGGTTTCTCGCACAGGACGGGCACGCCGGCGAAGAGCGCCTCGATGTTCACCGGGCTGTGAGCCGCGGGGACGGTGACGTTCACGACCGCGTCGGGCTCGATGGACGCGAGCAGCTCACCGAGCGAGCCGGCCACTTCGATCGAGTCAGAGCCGGAGAGCGACCGGACGGCCGCCTCCGCGCGCGCCACGTCGAGGTCGGCCACGCCGACGAGCTCGACGTCGGAGGAGGCGGCGAGCGTGCGCAGCCACGCCATCCCCATCGCCCCGGCCCCCACCTGGACGACGCGGAGCGGACGCGCACTCACTGGCCGCTCTCCTTGTTGTGCATGGCGCCCCGGTAGCCGTGCCCGTTGAAGAAGTCCCCCATCTCGTACCGGAGCAGGGTGGGCAGCTCGCGCCGCGCGGGGTCGCCGGCCGCCCACTCGACCCCGTTGGCGATGACCTGCAGCACGTCGGGGTGGTGGTAGACGGGGTAGTCCTGGTCGCCGGGGCTGAAGTAGAAGATCTTGCCGTTGCCGCGCCGGAACGTGCACCCGCTGCGGAACACCTCGCCCCCGGTGAAGGAGCTGATGAAGATGAGCTCGTCGGGTGTCGGGATGTCGAACTGCTCCCCGTACATCTCCTGGGCGGGGATCTCGATGGGGTGCGGGATGCCGCGCGCGATGGGGTGGGTGGGGTTGACGGTCCAGATCAGCTCGCGGTCGTTCTGGCTGCGCCAGCGCAGCGTGCAGGTGGTGCCCATCAGCTTGGTGAAGATCTTCGACCAGTGGCCGGAGTGCAGCACCAGCAGCCCCATGCCGGACAGGACGTGCCGGTGCACGCGCTCCACCACCTCGTCGGCCACCTCGCCGTGGGCGGCGTGCCCCCACCATGTCAGCACGTCGGTGGCGGCGAGCACGTCTTCGGTCAGGCCGTGCTCGGGGTCGTCAAGGGTGGCGGTCCGTACGGTCGCCCGCTCGCCGAGCCGCTCCTCGATGCCGCGCCGGATGGCGTTGTGCATGCCGTCGGGGTAGATCTTGGCCACTTCGGGCTCGGCCTGCTCGTGGCGGTTCTCGCCCCACACCAGGACACGGATCGTCATAAGAGTGAATCTCCTTACTTGACGGCGCCGGCGACGGCGCCTGCCGCGATGTAACGCTGCGCGAAGATCAGGAGCAGGGCGGCGGGGATGGAGGCGAGCACCGCCGTGGCCATCACCGTGTCCCAGTCCTGGGTGTTCGCGCTGATGTAGTCGTAGATGCCGAGGGTGATGGGCCGGACTTCCGGTGTGCTGGTCAGGGTGAGGGCGAACAGGAAGTCGCTCCAGGCCGAGAGGAACGTGAACAGGGCGGCGGTGACGATGGCGTTCTTGCTGATCGGCACGACGATCGAGAGGAACGCCCGTAGCTGCCCGGCCCCGTCCACCATGGCGGCCTCGACGAGCGCCCGGGGGATGGAGCCCATGAACGCCCGCATGAGCAGCACCGCGAACGGGATGCCGGCGGCGGTGTTGGCGAGGATCAGGCCGAAGACGTTGTTGATCAGGTAGAGCTGGTTGAACAGGGGGTAGAGCGCGTTCGCGATGACCATGGCGGGGATCATCTGCGTGATCAGCAGCACCAGCACGAACGTGCTCGCGCCGCGCGAGCGGAAGCGGGACAGGCCGTAGGCGGCGGGGGTGGCGACGACCAGGGTGAGCACGACGGTGCCGAGGGCGATGAGCAGGCTGGTGACGAAGTTCTGTCCCTGCTCGGAGATGGCCTTCGCGTAGCCGGACAGGGTGGCGTCGAGCGGGAGCCAGTCCCTGGTGGTGGCGCCGGAGCTGGACTGCAGGCTGCTGTTGACCATCCAGTAGACGGGGAACAGCATCACGGCCAGGAAGAGCACGCCCAGCGCGGTCATCGGCAGCCGCCGCAGGTCGAGGCTGGCGCGGGCGCCTGCCGCGCCCGGGCCGACGGTGAGGTTCATTCGGACGGCTCCCGGCGCGAGAGGTACAGGTAGACGAGGGCGAAGGCGAGCGAGACGACGATGAGGACGTTGCTGATCGCCGCCCCCTCCCCGAAGTTGAACTCGACGAACGACTTGTTGTACGCGTTCGTCGCCAATGTCTGCGTGGAGTTGGCGGGCCCGCCGCCGGTCAGCCCGAGGATGATGTCGACGACCTTGAGCGTGTAGACGACGCCGAGCACGATGACGACGCTGACCACGGGCCGCAGGTTGGGCCAGGTGATGTGGCGGAACGCCGTCCACCCGGTGGCGCCGTCGAGCGAGCCCGCCTCGTACAGCTCCTTGGGCACGGCCTGCAGCCCGCTGTAGAGGATGGCGACGTTGAACGGGATGCCCAGCCAGATGTTGACGCCGATGACGCCGGCCAGCGCGAGCGTGGGGTCGACGAGCCAGGGCACGGCGGGCACGCCGAACAGGCCGAGGAACTGGTTGAGCGCGCCGCTCTCCTGGTCGAGCAGCCATTTCCAGACGGCGCTGGAGGCGATGAGCGGGATGAGCCACGGCAGCAGCAGCATCGAGCGCAGGAACCCGCTGAGCGGGAAGGCGCGCTTGAAGAACAGCGCCAGCGCGAGCCCGATGACGAACTGGAAGGTGATGGACCCGACGGTGAACAGCGCGGTGTTGACCAGCGTGGTGGTGAACAGGTAGCTGGACAGGATAGTGGCGTAGTTGGCCAGGCCGACCCAGGGCGCCTCACTGCTGTAGAACGTCGAGGTGGTGTACTCCTGGAGGCTCATGACGACGTTCTGGACGATCGGGTAGCCGAAGAACATCGCCACGAACACGACGGCGGGCAGGGAGAACAGCCAGGGCGTGGCGCGCCGCAGCAGCCGCGTCCACAGGATCGTGCGGCGCTCGCCGGCCGCGACGGTCAGGCTCAGGTGGGCTGAGGTCATCGCGGTGCTCCTTTACTGCTCGCCCTGCGCCTGGCGCAGGGCCTCGGCGGGAGCGGCCTTGCCCGTGAGGGCGATCTGCACGGCGTTGTAGATCTTGGTGGCCGCCTTGGGCCAGTCGGGGCCGAGCAGCGCGGTGCGGGAGCGCGCGGTCCTGACGGTCGTGACGAACGGGGCGAGCGCGGGGTTCTCCTTGCCGGCCTGCTCGGCGACGTCGGGGTTGGACGGCACGTTCTGCTTGATCCTCGCCGTTTCGAGCTGCTTCTCCGGCGATACGAGACATTTCACGAACTGCCCGGCCTTGGCCATCTTGGCGTGGTTCCCCGTGCGCGGCACCGTGAAGACCTCGCCGCCGAGCGGCGCGACCGTGGTCTGCGACGGGTCCCGCTTGGGGATCGTGAACGCGCCCCAGCGCACCTCCCGCTGCTTCTTGAGCGCGGGCAGCTGCCAGGGCCCGTTGACGACCATCGCCGCCTTGCCCGCGACGAACTGGTCGATCACGTCGTCCTGGCTCCAGATGATCGAGCTCCTGGACATCGACCCGTCGTTCTGCAGATCGACGAGGAAGCGCAGCGCCTGCACGGTCTGGGGTGTCGTGATGTCCCGTTCGGTGCCGCCGTTGCCCCACATGAACGGCAGGAACTGCCAGGTGCCCTCGTACGTGTTGATCGTGCTCATGGCGAAGCCGTAGCGGCTCTGGCCGGTCAGCCGGCGGGCGATCGCGCGCAGCTCGTCCCAGGTGGCGGGCGGGGTGGTGATGCCGGCCTGGTCGAACAGGTCCTTGTTGTAGAAGATGCTCAGCGTGTTCACGCCGGGGGCGAGCCCGTACAGCTTGCCCGCGTACGTGCCGGCCTGCACCACGGCGGGCACCATGCCCTCGCCGGTGAGGCCGTAGTCGGACAGCGGGGAGAGGGCGCCCGACTTGGCGATTTGCTGCACGTCGGGGTTGTCGAGCATGAGCACGTCCGGCAGGGTGCGGGAGGAGCTCTGCTGGAGCACCTTGGGGATCAGCCCGGGGCCCGCGACGTGGCTGATCTCGATGGAGACGCCGATGCTGCTCGCGCACGAGTGGTAGATCGGGTCCTGGGTCTCGTCGTAATAGTCCTGAATGGTCAGCGTGTTCGGGGATTCCGTGCCGGAGGCGGCCGCCCCGGTGCACGCGGTGAGCGTGAGGGGGGCGAGCAGCGCCGCCGCGACAGCCACTTTGGGCGCCTTTCCCTGGCGCTTCTGTGCTGTCTCCATGTGATGACTCCTGTCCCGTTGGAGCGGGTCGCGGAAATCGGCCGTGGAGGGGTGGAGAGCAGGGGAGATGGAGGGAGGGGGCCGGCCCGCACTGATCGATCAAAGCGCTTAACCGGCGTTCGCTTGTTGTGTATGTTGCGCTGATCTGTCTGTGATGTCAACCACAAGTTAAGCGTTTTGCCGAAGGCCGCAGGGATATATAGTCGCAGTGCTCGGTGCTCCCTCAGAAAAGTCTCCCGGCAAAGAGAGCGGGCCGCCATGGTCACGATGCGCGACGTCGCCGCCCGGGCGAACGTCTCCATCGCCACGGTCTCCTTCGTGCTCAACGGCACCAAGCGGGTCGCGCCCGAGACCAGGGCCCGCATCGAGGCCGCCATCGAGGAGCTCAACTACCGGCGCAACGTCGTGGCGCGCGCCCTGGCCAGCTCGCGCACCCGCATCCTCGCCCTGCTCCACCCCGACCTGGAGTCGCGGCCGAACGCCACCGTGATCCAGTTCGCCATGGGCGCCGCGCACGGGGCCCGCGAGCGCGGCTACGACCTGGTGCTGTGGCCGGTCAACGACGACGAGCAGATGTCGCACCTGCTCGCGGGCGGGCTGGTCGACGGGGCGCTGCTCATGGAGGTGCAGATCCGTGACTCCCGGGTCGAGCGGCTGGTGGCCAGCGGCATCCCGTTCGCGCTGATCGGCCGCACCGAGAACGACGACCTGCCGTACGTGGACATCGACTTCGCCACCACGCTCCGCGAGGCGGTCGCCCACCTGCGCTCCTACGGGCACGAGCGCATCGCGCTCGTCACGCAGCGCACGAAGGGCGGTGCGGAGCCGGGCCGGATCATGCGGGTCGAGTCGGCCTACCGCGACGCGATCGCGCCGCTCGGCACGCCGCCCGTGGTCATCCCCGTGGACGGCACGTCGGCCGGCGGGCGGGAGGCCGCCCGCCTGCTGTGCGAGGAGCACCCGGGGTACACGGCCGTCGTCCTCGTCAACGAGGGCGCCTCGGCGGGGTTGGCCAAGGGGCTGCGGTCGGCCGGTCGCGCCATTCCCGGCGACGTGTCGGTGATCTCGGCGTCCACCACGCGGGAGCTGGGCGAGATGATCGAGCCCGAGCTGACCGTCATGGCCGCGCCCGCCGCCGAGCTGGCGAGGCTGGCTGTGGACGCGCTGATCGACCAGCTCGAAGGCGTGCCCGACGCGCCGCCGCACACGCTGATCCCGTGCGCGCTGGTGCCGGGGGAATCCGTGGGGCCCGTTCCCGTTTTGTGACAAATGCCCAGAATGAGGAGACAGTTCCCATTCTCTTCAGTCACTCCATGCTCAACGTTCACCCGAGCGCCCCAAGGTGCCCGGGGGCCGTCCGACCGGCCCCGGAACGTTTGAGAAAGGGACCCCTCTCCCGATGCAGCGCAGATTATGGCAACGGGGACGGCCGGCCACGGCCGTCGCGCTCACCGCACTCCTGGTGAACACCCTGGTGACGGCCGCGTACGCCGACCCGGAGCGCGGCCGGCCGACCCCGTCGCCCACGCCCCCCGCCTCCCCGACCCCGCCGGCCCTCACCCCGGCCGACGGCTCCTACCTCGAAGGCACGGTCAAGGCCGCCGCCGTCCCGGCGACGGCCGGCGACAGCGTCACCAAGCTCGCCGTGGACGACGCCGCGATCGAGGGCGCCACCCGTACGGTGGGCGTCTCCAAGCTCGCCTTCGACGTCGGCTCCAACTCCACCGAAGCCCAGTACCACAGCTACGTGCTGGTCAACGGCGCGTACAAGGTCGAGATCGGCAACTACGTCAGCCAGCGGGCCACCCTCGACATTCCGAACGAGCACCTCGTCAAGGGCGAGAACACCGTCGAGATCGTCGTCGGCGCCATCCAGTCGTCCTGCGGCACCAACTACGACGACTTCGTGCTGTCCGACGTGGGCCTCGAACTGCTCGGCGAGGTCGCCGACGGCGAGGACAACCCGTACACGCTCTCGTTCGGCGACGGGAGCTGCGGCACGAACACGACGCTGCTCAAGCGCGCCACCCTCACGTTCTTCACCCAGTCCGACCCGCAGGGCACCACGGGCCTCGCGGCGGACGTGGACACGACCAAGCTGTCCAACGGCCCGCACGTGCTCAGCGCCACGACCGCGGCGGGCGTCACCGTCAAGCACGACGTGACCGTCAACAACGCCCCCGCCGGGGCGCCGCGGCTGCTGCCCACCGACGGCACGCTGGTCGCGGGCACCAAGGCGGTCTTCGCGACGGTCCCGGCGGGCAGCGCGGGCGGCGTCAAGAAGCTGACTGTGGACGGCGAGGCTCCCGTCACGAAGGCCACCCTCGGCAACGGGGCCGCGATGCTCGCCTTTGACGTCGGCGCGGACGCGCTGGACGACAAGTACAACAACTTCCTGCTCGTCAACGGCAAGCGCATCGACCTCGGTGGCTCGTACGTCAACGGCCGCGCCACCGTCGCCGTGCCGGCCCGCTTCCTGACGCCCGGCGACAACACGATCAAGGTCGTCACCGGGGACTACAAGGAGGCGTGCGGCAACGACCGCGACGACTTCACCCTGTCCGGCCTGGCCCTGACGCTCGACGGCGCCACGGTGACCGGGCAGGGCGTCGAGGCGTCGTACGCGATGGGCGACGGCACCTGCGGCTCCGACACCGCGGCCAGGCGCGAGGTCGAACTGCGCTACACGATCGACGCCCCGGCCGTGCACCTCGTCGAGACGCTCGGCTCGGGCGAGGCGAAGCTCAGCTTCAACGTCGGCAGCAACTCGATCGAGGCCCGCTACCAGAGCTACCTGCTCGTCAACGGCCAGAAGGTCATCGTGGACGGCGACTTCGTCAGCAAGCGCGTCGACCTGACGATCCCGAACGAGTACCTGGTGCCCGGCTGGAACACGATCGACTTCGTGGCCGGCACGTACCCGACGTCCTGCGGGAACAACCGCGACGACTACGCCATCTCCAACATCGCCCTGACGCCGGCGCAGGGCACGGCCACCGGGCAGATGCTGAAGAGCTCGTACAGCATGGGCGACGGCAACTGCGGCGACTCGGTCAACCCGCTCACCGAGATCGACCTGGAGTTCCTGGTGGCCGCCCCGGCGGGCGGCCTGCGCGCCGACCTCGACACCACGGCGATCAAGGACGGCAAGCACACGCTGGCCGCTGAGTCGAGCGGCGGCGAGCGCGCCACCCGTACGCTGATCACCGACAACTCCGCGCCGAAGGTCACCAGGAGCGTCCCGGCGGCGGGCGAGAAGATCAGGGCCACGGTCGTGCTGGACGTCCGGCTGGAGGACGCCTCCGGCGTGGTCACCGGCCCCGAGGTCAAGCTCGACGGGCAGCCCGTCGCGCTCGGCGCCCAGGTCGGGCCGGGCCTGAAGGCGGGCCGGCACACGCTGTCGGTGTCCGGCTCCGACGGGCTCGGCAACGCCGCGACGCGCGAGATCGTGTTCGAGTCGGCCGGCATCCCGGACGTGCCGTCCGAGCTGAGCCCCGCGCTGGGCGCCGTGGACGTCTCCGACCCCGCCACCCTGTCGGCCAAGGTGGCCGAGCCGGACGGCGGCCCGGTCACCGCGACGTTCTCGCAGGCCGAGATCCTCACCCCGAACGAGGTGTACCAGGGCACGGCCACGACGCTGCCGACCACGCTCCAGGTGCCCGGCGAGAAGAAGGTCAGGGCGCGCGGGCTCGAACCGGCCGACGGGCAGACGCTCGACGCGCCGAGCGGCCAGGACCTCGTCTACCAGCGCTTCGACGTCCAGGTGAAGGGGCACGCGGACGACCCGGTGCTGCGCTGGGAGGGCTCGATCGACCCCGAGCGGCTCGCCTCGCTGCGCGTGTGGAACACCAAGGCGAAGGCGTGGGACCTGCTGACCAGCTCCCGCGGCGCCCCCGAGGGGAAGACCGCGCTGACGGCCGTGGTGGACCCGGCCTACATCGACCGGCAGAAGGTGCACGTCATGGTGACGGCCGAGGACCCGTTCGCCGACGACATCGAGCCGGGCGACCCCAACGGCTTCGCCGACCCGTCCACCTACGACTTCTCGATCGTGCACTTCACCGACACCCAGTACATCTCGGAAGGCGCGGTGGAGCAGGAGACGGCCGAGGAGCGCGCGGTGTGGGAGTCCGCCTACGCCGGCATCGTCAACTGGATCAAGGACAACAAGGACCAGCGGAAGATCTCGTACGTCGCCCACACCGGCGACATCGTGGAGAACAACATCCGCAAGCCCGCCGACGAGGCCACGCAGCGGCAGGTGGTCGGCGAGTTCGAGGTCTCCTCCAAGCAGCAGCGCGTGCTGGACGACGCCGGCATCCCGAACGGCGTGATCGCCGGCAACCACGACAACCAGTCGGGCACCGAGGATGGCCCCGGCGCGATCTACAACCAGTACTACGGACCCTCCCGCTACCGGACCGCCGCGCAGGGATGGCAGCACGCCGAGTACGGAGGCCCGTGGAAGGAGGGCGACAACCAGAACCACTACGACCTGTTCTCCGCGGGCGGGCTGGACTTCGTGGTCGTCGGCCTGTCGTACGGGGTGACCCGCGACGAGGCCGAATGGGCCGACTCGGTCTTCAAGAAGTACCCGAACCGCAACGGCATCCTGCTCTCGCACGACTACCTCGTGCCGAGCACGAACCCCGACGGGCGCGGCGCCGGCTTCTCCGCCCCCGACGGCTCGATGCTGTACAAGACGGTCGTCGAGAAGAACCCGAACGTCTTCCTCATCCTCGCCGGCCACGAGCACGGCGTGGGCACCAACGTCAAGCCGAAGGTGGGCCAGGTCGGCAACGGCGTCGTGGAGCTGCTGGCGGACTACCAGTTCTACACGGTCTCGGCCGACCGGCTCGGCCTGACCGAGATCGGCGGCTACAACCCGCAGGACCAGCTCCAGTTCGGCGCGAGCTTCCTGCGCATGCTGCAGTTCGACGTCAAGCGCTCCGAGCTGAGCGTCGACACGTTCTCGCCGCTGCTCAACGAGTTCGGCGCCACCGAGTACGACCCGCTGCGCCGCTACAACGGCCTCGAGGACAACATGGTGCTGCCGGTCGACCTCACCTCGCGTACGACGAGCCTGCAGACCGACTCGCTGGCCATCTACAAGCCGACCCGGGTCATCGGGCGCGACCGGGTGGCCTCCGGCCAGGTCGCCTCGGTGACGTGGGACCGGCTCAAGGACGACACGGCCTACGCCTGGTTCGTCACCGCCCGCTCCGCCGGCGGCGGCGTGACCGCGTCCGAGCCGAGCGTCTTCGTCACCAAGGACGAGCACGGCCGCCCCGGCAGGTGGGACGCCGACTCGCCCATGCACCGCTGGTTCAACCGCTAGATCCACCCGCCGCCCCGGGCCCGGCCCGGGGCGGCATCCCCTCTGGAGACCTGACATGCCGCGCCGGCTGCCTGCCCTCGTCTTACTGTTGCTGGCCGCTCTGCTGCTCCCCGCCCCCGCCGCGGCGCACGACGCCACCACGACCGCCCGCGCCGAGGTCACCGGCACCGGAGCGGACGTGCGGGTCGTGCTGGACCTCGAGTACGACCTGCTGATGAAGTCGGCCTGGCTCTACGCCTCCGCCTACGACGCCAAGGAACGGGCCGAGCAGCTGCGCCAGCTCAAGCTCAACCGCGACGCCGTCGTGGAGTACGTCACGGAGCGCTTCGCCGTCACGTACGACGACCGGCCCTGCGCGCCCACCCTGACCCGCGACGCCGACGTGCGCCCGCGGGACAGGAAGACCTTCGCCGTGCTCACCTTCGCCTTCGCCTGCCAGAGCGGCTCCGGGGGCACGCACGCGATCTCCAGCGCGCTGTTCCCCGACGCCGAGACGTTCGTGCACAGCACGGAGACGCTCGTCCGCTACGACCTCGACGGGAAGCGCGGCTCCGCCGTCCTGGTGGCGGAGTCCCCGACGCTGAAGGTGGGCGAG
The DNA here is from genome assembly GCF_012034275.1 of Nonomuraea composti. Classification (NCBI taxonomy): domain Bacteria; kingdom Bacillati; phylum Actinomycetota; class Actinomycetes; order Streptosporangiales; family Streptosporangiaceae; genus Nonomuraea; species Nonomuraea composti. The sequence goes on from NZ_JAATEP010000028.1 coordinate 81,536, forward strand.
CGCGCGCGGAGCGACCAGGCCGGCGAGTTCTTCCTGCTCGGCGCCGAGCACCTGCTGACCGGCCTCGACCATGTGCTCTTCCTGCTGGCCCTGCTCATCGGCGCGCGCCGGCTGCGCGACGTCGTCGTCACCGCCACCGCGTTCACCGCCGCGCACAGCATCACGTTCCTGCTGGCGGCGCTGGGCCTGGTGGACGTGCCGGGCGCGATCGTCGAGCCGGTCATCGCCGCCTCCATCATCGTGGTCGCCCTCGCCAACCTGCTCGGCCGCGACGAGGACCGCCTCGGCCGCCGGCGCCTGCCCATCGTCCTCGCCTTCGGGTTGGTGCACGGGCTGGGCTTCGCGGGCGCCCTCGACATCGACCGGAGCGGGTCGTGGGAGCTGCTGCTGTCGCTGCTCAGCTTCAACGCCGGCATCGAGGCCACCCAGCTCGCCCTCATCGCCGTTCTCTTCCCCCTGCTCACCCTGCTCCGCCGGACGCCCTGGGCCCGCTGGGCGATGATCGCCCTATCGGTGCCCATCGTGGGGGTCAGCCTGTACTGGCTGGTCGAGCGCCTTCCGCTGCCGCTCTGACAGTAGGCGGATTTGTCGGGGAATCTCCCGAGGTTAGCGGCGAACACCCCCTCTGTGTTCTGCTGATCCTCGGGGGAGGGGCGTGAGCAGACGGTTGGGCCGGTCCTTGCGGACGCGGCTGGCCCTGTGGGCCAGCATCGCGATGTTGCTGCTGAACGTCGTCGTCAGCGCGTTCGTGTTGTTCGGCATCCGCAACGAGGTGGCCGACATCAGGGCGCGCGAGGTGACGAGCAAGAGCGTGCGCGTGCTGCTCATGGTGAAACGCAACCGGCTGCCCCAAGTGCTGCCGGACCACGGGCTCGACGGCGTGCAGGTCGTGGACCCGCACGGCCGGCCGGTCGCCTGGACGCGGGGGCTGGCCGGGGCGCCGCGGCTGACCACCGAGATCCCGCACCACGACCAGGCGAACGAGGTCGCCAGGCTCTGCGACCTGCCGCGCTTCCCGGGCACGTGCAAGACCGTCGTGGTGCTGGTCGCGTACCAGCCGGAGGGGGAGTGGCTGATCTACGGGGTCGGCCCGGCCGTGCCGTGGTACGTCGCCCCGCAGGTGATCGCGTTCCAGGCCGTCGTGACGGCGGCGCTGGTCGTGCTGACCTGGTTCGGGGTCTCCCGCGTCGTGGCGAGGACGTTGCGGCCGGTCGGCGGCATCACCAAGCGGCTGGCCGAGATCAGCGAGGGCGGCGGCGGGATGCGGGTGCCCGTGCCCGAGACCGACGACGAGATCAGGGCCCTGGCCGAGACGAGCAACCGCACGCTGGAGCGGCTGGAGTCGGCCCTGCAGCGGTTGCAGGAGGCGATGGAGCGGCAGCGCCAGTTCGCCGCGGACGCCTCCCACGACCTGCGCAGCCCCATCACCGCGATGCGCGCCCAGGTCGAGGACGCGCTGCTGCACCCCGAGGACGCCGACTGGCCGGAGACCGGCGCCGAGGTGCTGGCCAGCCTGGAGCGGTTGCAGGCGATCGTGACGGACCTGCTCACGCTGAGCAAGCTCGACGCGGGCGCCCCCGACGAGCGTGAGCCCCTCGACCTGGCGGATCTGGTGACGGCCGAGACCGCCAGGCCGCGCTCCAAGCGGATCGTCACCACGCTCCAGACGGGCGTGGTCGTCAACGGCGACCGGCTGCAGCTGGCCCGCCTGCTGACGAACCTCCTCGACAACGCCGAGCGGCACGCCGAGTCGCAGATCATCGTGACCCTGCGCAGGCAGGGCGACGAGGCCGTGCTGGAGGTCGTCGACGACGGCACGGGCATCGCGCCCGAGCACCGCGAGAAGGTCTTCGAGCGCTTCACCCGCCTCGACGCCTCGCGCAGCCGCGACGCGGGCGGCACCGGCCTCGGCCTGCCGATCGCCCGCGAGATCGCGACGGCGCACCTCGGCACGCTCACCATCGAGGACTCCGACACCGGCGCCCGGTTCGTGCTCAGGCTGCCGGTGCAGGAGGACTGATCGTGCTCAGCGCTGCATCTGGAGGCTGTGGACGGGGTGGTCGCCCTCGGTCTGCAGCCGGTACTCCTCGCCGGACTTGGCGCGGTTGTCGTCGATGACCCGCTCGGAGGGGGCCTTCTCGCCGCCCATCAGCGCCTCTTGCATCTTCTCGAAGCGCTCGTGGGCGTCCTGAACGTAGCCGGTGCCCAGGGTGGTGTAGTCGATCTGGGTGGCGATCAGCTCGCGCAGGTAGGCCTTGTTCGGCTCGAACGTGACCGGCTGCGGCAGCTCCGGCGCGCACACCTGCTCGGGGTCGCGGCCGTCGTGCTTCTTGAACAGCTCGGCGGCCAGCCGCAGGTGCTCCAGCTCCATGTTGAGGTGCAGCTCCCAGATGTTCTTCACCTTGGGGTCGGACTCGGTCTCCATGAACGAGTGGTACAGGTAGCACTCGTTGTACTCGTGGTTGAGCAGCATCTCCCACCAGCTCTCGCCCGGGTCGACCAGCGACTCGTAGTGGGTGACGTGCTCCTCCTCGATGAGGCCGATCTCCTGGTAGAGCTGGCGGGCGATCGGCTCCATGTAGGTGGGGCCGACGTTCATGTAGAAGTTCATGGTCTGCTGCTCGGCCGACATGATCGTCAGGGCGTGCAGCTTGCTGATCGGGGCGGCCGAGCTCTTGTCGTACGGCTCGCGCACGTTGTCGACCGGGTCACGGTGGTGCAGGTACGTGGGCCGGCCCGGCATGACCTCGGTCAGGTTGTCGACGATCTTCTCCGCCTTGCGGTGCTCGATCATCTCGTACAGGTTGGCGTAGCGGTAGAGGTGGTCGAAGTCCTCCAGCACGCCGAACTGGTAGGCCTGCTGCAGGTACGGGTCCGGCTCCATCCGCGCGACCCAGGCGGTCAGGTCGACGGCCACCTGCTCGTAGGCGATCGTGGTCTCCAGCACCGAGGCCAGGCCGGGCAGCAGCCAGTTGACGACCTTCTGCTGCTGGGCCTCGATGTAGCGCACCCGCGCCAGGTGCTGCTTCAGCTCCAGGTCGGGGCAGTGGCGGGCGAGCTGGTGGCTGAACAGGATGGCCTCCACCTCGATCCCGTTCATGGTGATGATCCGGCACCGCGTGTACGGGTCGGCGTGGTCGGGGTCGGTCGGGGTGACGTTCAGCTCCCGCCAGTTGCGCAGTTGCTTGTCCAGCGGGATGCCCCGCTCCTGAAGTGGATTGAAGGTCATGTCGGTGCGTTCCTTCGCGCTCGTCGGCGTGCGACCTGCCCGCCCGCCCTACCCGAGGCTTCCCGGTCGAATCTCTGGACGCTCCCGCTTGAACCTCCGCAGTCGGTAATGAACACACACGGGCCCGGCATGCTGCGGCATGACTGACCTGATGGGGATCGGGGCATGGACTCGGCACCAGGGTTGCGTGATCGGAGGGAGACCCAGATGGACCAGCGGGGCACCGGCGGGAACGTCCGCACCGTCGAGGGGCGGGCGGACGGACACGTCCGCTGCACGCCTCCTGCCGCCGCCGAGCTGTTCGAGATCGCCGTTCTGGACACCACGGGCGACGACGGCGAGGCGCGCTGGCACACGATCGGCTGGGGCGTGGACCGCGGCCACGCCGACAGCATCGCGGAGGCGTACGTGACGCGGCCCCTGTGCCCCTACGCCGAGGCACAGGTGCGGCAGAACGGTCACCTGGTGAACGTGCACCGCCGGCCGGCGTGACCCCCTACGCGGGCTCCTGCGGGTTGACCAGGTCGAGGTCGACGATCGCGCCGAGGGCCTGCTCGATGTGATCGTGCACCGTCACGGCCCGCCCCGCTCCGGTGATCTCCAGCAGGCGGGCCGGCATCGGTTGCAGCCCGGCCAGGTGCACCTCCGCGCCGTGCGCGCGGGCGAGGGTGGCGGCGGCGAGCAGGACGGCCAGACCCGAGCTGTCGAGGAAGGACAGCTCGCTCATGTCGATGACGAGATGCTCGTCGAGCCGCTCGCGGTGCTGGTCGATGTACTCTTCGAGGCGGCCGGACGTCGTGGTGTCCACCTGCCCGGCCACGGCGATGAGCGTGGCGCCAGGGAGACGGCGACAGGTGAGATTCACGGGCACTCCTGGGGCTGGGGGTCTTCGGTTACCGCGGGTACGCCTGTCGTTGCGCACAAACTCTATGCCCGTAGATAGATACAGGAAAGACTTTTCGTCATAGGATCTTCGTGAAAGGTTTTCATCCGGGGCCAGGATCGGAGTCGAAAGGGGCATGAGCGCAACCGACGATCGAACGTCCAGCTGGACCTTCCTCACCCACCACGCCCGCGTGCTCGTGGAGATCGCCAAGGATCCCGACATCAGGCTGCGTGACATCGCCGCCGGCATCGGCATCACCGAGCGCGCCGTCCAGAACATCGTGCGCGACCTGCTCGAAGGCGGCTACGTCACCCGCGACAAGGTCGGCCGCCGCAACCGCTACAGCCTCAACCTCGACCAGCACTTCCGCTACCCGACCGAGGCCGACCTGCCGATCAGGCTGCTGATCGACATGTTCACCCAGCACGACGACCTGCCCCAGATGCGGAAGATCGACGGAGTTCAGTCGCGCTCGTCCATGACGCCGTAGGCGGTCGCCCGGAACAGGAACGAGGCCCACGAGCGGTAGGGCCGCCACGTTTCGGCCAGCTTCCGGTACGCCGACGGCGGCGCGTCCTCCGCCAGCCCGTACGCCTCGCGCAGGATCGCGAACAGCCGCGGCTCGTCCCCGGGGAACGCGTCGGGGGCGCCCGCGCCGCGGATCAGGATCAGGCCCGCCGAGAACGGCCCCACGCCGGGCAGCGCCCGCAGCTCGGCCAGGGCCTCCTCCGGGGCCAGCGAGCGCAGGTGCTCGGTGGTGAGCAGGCCGTCGAGCGCCGCCCTGGCCAGGCCGCGCACCCACTCCTCCTTCTGCACGGGCAGCCCGAGCCCGCCCGCGTCCAGCAGCGAGACGGGCGGCGGGAAGGCGGTGTACGGGTGCCCGTCCACCTCGACCCGCGCGCCGTACCGCTCGGCGATGCGCTGCTTGATCCGGGACGCGATGAGCATCGACGAGCGCTGCACGATCACCGCCCAGCACGCCGCCTCCCACGGGCTCCAGAAGCACACGGGCCGCAGGCCGGGGCGCAGCCGCTGCAGGTCGCCGAGCACCGGGTCGGCCTCGCCCAGCTTGGCGAAGCCGGCGCCGTCCACGTCGAGGGAGAGGATGCGCGCCACCTCGCCCCTGATCGCCGGCCCGGCCGGCCGCGTAGTGGTGACCGCCACCCCGCCCGGCGCGCCCGTCACGCTCACGCCGATCGGCCGCCAGTCGGCCTCCGCGCAGTACGCGAAGCGCAGGCTCCGGCCGTCGGAGGGCAGCGCGCTCGTGGCCGGCCAGTCCTCGACGAACCGCAGTGAGTCGGCGAAGTCGAACGGCCCTTCGGCGGTCAGCGTGAATCCGTGCGTGGTCATGCGCGTATGGTAGGCGGCTCCGGGGACTAGAGGCGGCAGCTGATCTCGATGCCGTCCTCCACCGGGAACGGGACGCTCTCGTAGCCGTTGGCCGGGTCGCGGACGTGGTCGAGGTAGGGGCGGACGCTGTCGAAGGTGCTGTCGTCGGCGGCGACGAGCGTGCCGGGGGCGAGGCGGGGCTCCAGCAGGCGCAGCACGGGCAGGTAGAGGTCCTTCCAGCCGTCGAGCAGCACGAACCCGGCCGGCTCCGACAGGCCGGCGAGCGTCTCGCGGGCGTCGCCCTCCAGGACGGTGATCACGTCGTCCAGGCCGGTCTCGGCGAACGTGCGGCGCGCGGCGGCGATCTTGGCCTTGCTCAGCTCGGTGGTGACGACGCGGCCCGTGCCGTTGTCGCGCACGGCGGAGGCCAGGTAGAGGGTCGAGATGCCGAACGAGGTGCCGAACTCGACCACCGTGGCCGGGCGGGCGGCCCGTACCAGCGTGTAGAGCAGCCGGCCGCCCTCGGGGGAGATCGGCATGTAGATCTCGGCGGCGGCGTCGGCCTGCTCCTGGGCCGTCATCGTGCCGCCGGCGCGCGGGAACGGCCGGGAGTCGTCGCGCTCGGCCTCGGCGAACATGCGGTCGAGCGCCGCCGCCACGCGCGGGTCGGCGAGTGTGCTGGTGTGTGTCATGCCGCCTAGGCTAGACGCAACGTCGCGTCTACGCTAACGATATTCTTCATGACATGGCGGACACGGAGCGGCGGCACCACGGCAACCGGCACGGGCGCAGCGAGGCGGCCCGGCAGGCGGTGCTCCAGGCGGCCGACGACCTGCTGGCCGAGAAGGGCTTCGCGGGCGTCACCATGGAGGGCATCGCGGCCCGCGCCGGGGTCGCCAAGCAGACCGTCTACCGCTGGTGGAGCGGCAAGACGGCGGTGCTCGTCGACGCGCTCGTCGAAGACCTGGCCGAGGACCTGACGCCGCCCGACCACGGCCTGCTCGCCCTCGACCTGCCCGCCTACCTCGCCCAGCTCGCCCACGTGCTGAGCGCCACCGACACCGGGGCCGTGTTCAAGGCGCTCATCGCCCAGGCCCAGCACGACCCCGCCTTCGGGGCCGGCTTCCGCGCCCGCTACCTCGACGAGCAGCGGCGGCGCGACCGCCTGCCGCTGGAGCGGGCGGTCGCGCGGGGGGAGCTGCCCGCCGGGATCGACGTGGCGGCCGAGACCGACCGCCTCGTGGGGCCGCTCTACTACCGGGTGCTCGTCACGGACGAGCCGATCGGGCGCGACTACACCGACCGGCTCGCGCACGACTTCCTCGACCGCGTGCTCCATGAGCGCGGACCCGCGGCGCCGCGCTGAGGTCGCGCGTTCAGCGGGCGTGGGCCCGCAGGGCCCGGCCGAACCAGGTGAGCGCCGGGGTCAGGCTCTCCGGCGGCGGCCAGCCGTTGATCACCGCGAGCAGGCGCAGGTACCGCTCCCTGCGCGGGTCGCAGGCGGCCTCCAGCCGGTCGGCCAGCCCGGCCCGGTCCAGGCCGGAGGCGGCGAGAAGCGCCGCGACGTACGGCTCGGCCGCGGGCCCCGCCGGATCGACGCCGGCGGCAAGGGCTGGGGCGGCCAGGTCACGCGCCAGCGCGGCGGCGTCGGGCCGGATGCCGGGCTCTCTCGCCCGGTCGGCGGCGTGCCGCTCGATCATCCGGCGCAGCGCGGCCCGGAAGTCCGGGTCGCGCGACAGCTCCGCCAGCTCGACCCAGGCTTCGACCTGCTTCGGCGCCGGATCGTCCGGCAGCTCGGGCGTCATCGACACCATCGCCCCCGCGTAGGCGGGATCATGGTCCACACCGCCGAACGTGGCGGCGAGGAAGTCGCCGACCAGGTGGCGCCGGCCGGCTTCCGGCAGCTTGGCGAGCTCGTGCATCAGTTCCATCTCCTCCGGGGTGGAGCCGCGCCTGGCCACCGCCCGCAGCACGGCCTGCCGCAGGCGCAGCGTGCGGATCGAGACCTCCAGGGCCTCGGCGTGCGCCGCCGCGACCTCGGGCAGCGACGACTCGCGCTCCACGACCCGGCGGATCGTGGGCAGGTCGAGCCCGAGGTCGCGCAGCGTGCGCACGAGCTCCAGTCGGGCCGCGGCGGCGAGGTCGTACCGGCGGTAGCCGGCGGGGCTGCGGCTGGTGGGCGGCACGATCCCCGCGTCGGAGTAGAACCTGACGGTCTTGACCGTCAGCCCGGTGCGCCGGGCCAGGTCACCGATCGAGTAGAGCGTGTCCCCGTCCATGGGCCCACTCTGGCGTCTCCCCTTGCTGGAGACTCAAGCGGCGTCGTAGAACGCGCGCGGGTCGCCGGCCAGCGACGCCTTGACGTGCGCGGACCACTCGTCCACCACGACCTCGTACGCGCCGGCCTCGGCCCCGTCGAGCGCCGCCCGCACGACGTCGGCCGGGTCGAGCAGGTCGCCCTCGTAGCCGGCCATCATGTCGGTGGCGGCGGCGCCCAGGTGCACGCCGGTCACCTGCGTGCCCTGGCCGCGCAGCTCCAGGCGCACCCCGTTGGTCAGGCTCCAGGCGGCGGCCTTCGCGGCGGCGTAGGCGTTGGCGCCGTCGTAGGAGAACCAGGACAGCGCGGACAGCACGTTCACGATCGCGCCGCCGCCGCCCGCCGCCAGCACGGGGGCGAAGGCGCGGACCATGCTCAGCGTGCCGTAGAAGTGCGTGTCCATCTCCAGGCGGATCTTGTCCAGGTCGCCCGTGACGAGGTTCGCGTAGGTGGCGATGCCGGCGTTGTTGATCAGCAGGGTCACGTCGCCCGCGGCCGCGGCCGCCGCGGCCACCGAGGCCGGGTCGGTGATGTCGAGCCGCAGCGGCTCCACGCCGGGCAGGTCGACGCGCTCCGGGTTGCGCGCGGTCGCGTACACCTTCTTCGCGCCCCGCTCCAGCAGCTGCTGGGCGAAGTGGCGGCCGAGGCCGCGGTTGGCGCCGGTGACGAGAGCGACGGAGCCGGAGATGTTCATGGTTGTCCTCCGAAGTGAACTGAGTGAGGGGTGTGCGGATACGCTAAAACCTCACGTTGACGTCAGAGGCAAGTGTTGTGAGGAGGGTCACTCATGAGGATCGGCGAGCTGGCCGCCAGGACCGGGGTGAGCGTGCGCGCGCTGCGTTACTACGAGGAGCAGCGGCTGCTCGTCCCGGAGCGCACCCCCAGCGGGCAGCGCGTGTATCCCGAGAACGCGGTGGACCGGGTGCGGATGATCCAGCACCTCTACGCGGCCGGGCTGCCGAGCCGCTCGATCGAGCCGATCATGCCGTGCGTGGCGAGCGGCGAGGTGACGCCCGAGCTGCTGGAGCGGCTGCGGGCCGAGCAGCGGCGCATCGAGGAGCGGATCGACGACCTGGTCAGGACCCGCGACCGGCTCGACTCGATGATCAACGCGGCCTCGGTCTACGAGGGGCGAACCTGCCCCAGGTGAGCCTGTTATGACGATTCCCGCGTAAGGTGCAGAATTCCACCATGGCCGAGACCGCGTTCGTGCTCGGTGGTGGGGGCGTGCTCGGCGCGTACGAGGTGGGCATGCTGCGCGCGCTCGACGAGGCGGGCATCCGCCCCGACCTCGTCGTGGGCACCTCCGTCGGCGCCCTGAACGGGGCCGTCATCGCCGCCGACCCCGCCGAGGCGGTCGCCCGGCTGACCGGTCTGTGGCAGTCCGACGTCGTCCGTACGGCGTTCGCCGGGTCCTGGGTGTCCCGGTTGTCCACGCTCGCCAGGACGGGCACCCATCTGCACCCGGCCAGTCCGCTACGTGCGGTGCTGAGCAGGACCGTCCGGGTTTCGCGCATCGAGGAGCTGGCCGTGCCGTTCCAGTGCGTGGCGGCCTCGGTCGAGCGGGCGGCGGCGCACTGGTTCGTCCGCGGGCCGCTGGTGGACGCGGTGCTGGCGTCGTGCGCGGTGCCCGGGCTGCTGCCGCCGGTCGTGATCGGCGGCGAGCACTTCTACGACGGCGGGCTGGTGCACAGCATCCCCATCGGCCGGGCCGTGCAGCTCGGGGCGAAGCGGGTCTTCGTCCTGCACGTCGGCCGCATCGAGCGCCCGCTGTCGCCGCCGCGGCGGTTCTGGGAGGTGGGCATGGTGGCGTTCGAGATCGCCCGCCGCCACCGGTTCGCCGAGGACCTGGCCACGCTGCCGCCCGGCGTGGAGGTGCACGTGCTGCCGTCGGGCGTGACCGAGCCGCTCTCGCCGCTGCGCTACCGCGACGTGTCGCAGATCTCCGCCTGCATCGAGCGCTCCTACGAGGCGTCACGCGGCTACCTGCGGAACAGGGCAGGATGAAGGGAGACGCTGAAGGGGGCTTCGGTGCTTCCACCTCGGATCCTGCGCAGGCTCGTGCTGGCGCCGCTGGTCATCGTGGTGACCGTGTTCATGGTGCTGACGCTGCCGTTCTGGCTGGTCGTCGCGGCCGCCGCCGCGCTCCGGCTGCCGCCGCCGCAGCGCAGGAGCGCGAGGTTCGTGTGGTTCCTGGTGGTGTGGCTGACGCTGGAGTCGGCCGTGCTGGTGGCCTGCCTGTGGCTGTGGGTGGCGGGCGGGGCCCGGCGGCAGGAGCGCCACTACGAGCTGATCAAGTGGTTCCTGGAGAAGGTCTACACGACCGCCGTGCACATCTTCCAGCTGCGCGTGGACATCGAGAAGCCGGACCTGCCGGACGAGTCGGGGGTCGCCAGGCCGATCATCGTGCTGTCCAGGCACGCGGGCCCCGGCGACTCGTTCCTGCTGATCCACCACCTCCTGGAGCGCTACGAGCGCCGGCCGCGCATCGTCATGAAGGCCGCGCTCCAGTACGACCCCTCGCTCGACGTCGTCATCAACCGGCTGCCGAACGCGTTCGTCCCCCGCAAGTCCGGCCAGACGCTCGTGATCGAGGAGATCCGCCGCCTGGCCGCCACCATGAGCGGCCAGGACGCCCTCGTGATCTTCCCGGAGGGCGGGAACTTCACCCCGCGCCGCCGCCAGAAGGCCATCCATCGCCTGGAGGAGAAGGGGCTGCATGCCGAGGCGGAGCGGGCGCGCGGCATGAACCACCTGCTCCCGCCCCGCCCGAACGGCGCGATCGCGGCCATCGAGGCGTGCCCGTCGGCCGACGTCGTCTTCGTCGCGCACACCGGCCTCGACGACCTGGTCACCCTGCACGACATCTGGCGCTACCTGCCCATCCGCGCACACATCACCGCGAAGTGGTGGCGCGTGCCCGCCGACCACGTCCCGCGCGGCCGGGAGGAGAGGATCCGCTGGCTGTACGACCACTGGGAGCAGATCGACGAGTGGATCACGGCGCAACACGTGGCCGCCAGGAGGGGCTGAACGTGCGGATTCGTCCCGCATGTCAGGCTGTGAGCGTCTAGGTTGATCTCTGAGACGAATCGAAGTGAATGCCACCGGGGAGACATTGATGGGCGACGCGCCCAAGAAGATCGACAGGGCGGCGGAGCTGGCCCGCATCGACACCTCCGTCCCGCACCCGGCTCGCGTGTGGGACTACTGGCTGGGGGGCAAGGACAACTACGCGCCCGACCGCGCGGTCGGTGACGAGATCGTCAAGGTCATGCCGGACCTGCCGGTCAACGCCCGCGCCGAGCGCGAGTTCATCGGCCGCGCCGTCCGATACCTGACCGGCGAGTGCGGCATCGACCAGTTCCTCGACGTGGGCACCGGCATCCCGACCGAGAGCAACACCCACGGCGTGGCCCAGGCGGTCAACCCGGCGGCCCGCATCGTGTACGTCGACAACGACCCCATCGTGCTCGTCCACGCCCGCGCCCTGCTGGTCGGCACCGAGGAGGGCGAGACCGACTACATCGACGCCGACCTGCGCGATCCGGACACCATCCTGCGCGAGGCCAAGCGCACGCTCGACTTCTCCCGTCCGATCGCGCTGATGCTGATGGGCGTGCTGGAGTTCGTCCCCGACGCCGCGCAGGCGCACGCCTCCGTGAGCACGCTGCTCGACGCGCTGCCGTCCGGCAGCTACCTGGCGATCGCGCACAGCCTGCGCAGCCCTTCCATGGAGGAGGCCGCCGCCCGCTGGAACGCCAGCGGCGCGACCCCGCTCGCCCTGCGCACCGAGGAGGAACTGCTGGCCTTCTTCGAGGGCATGAAGCTGGTCGAGCCGGGGCTGGTGTCGCTGCCGAAGTGGCGGCCCGAGCCGGGGACCAGCTTCACCGATCGCGAGGTGTTCCAGTACGGCGTGGTGGGCCGCAAGCCGTAACGCTCGCTGGTGGGCCGCGCGTCGCCCGGCCGCACGGTCCCGGGCGCCGTTCTACCGGACGACCCCCGGCGGCAGCGTGGGCAGGGTCACGGGCGGGCCCTGGTCGATGAGGCGGAGCAGCGCGTCCGTGTCGAGATGCTGCTCGACCAGGTCGCCGAGCGCGTCGAGCCGCCGCTCGCGCAACCCCGCGAAGTCGGTGGCCGGGTCGGGGACGAAGTCGCGCCCGGCCCGCGCCGCCACGTCGGCGAGGAAGGCGCGGCGGAAGCCGTCGTTCTCCAGGGCGCCGTGCCACGTGGTGCCCCAGACGTCGCCCACCCGGCAGCCGTCGAGGAACGGCTCGCCCCCTTCGACCGTGGCCACCCCGTGGTGGATCTCGTAGGCCCGCACCGGCTGCCCGTAGGCCGTCCCCTCGGGCCTGGCCAGCCGCTTCTCCCGCCCGAACGTCACCCGTACCGGCAGGACGCCCAGCCCCTCGACGCGGCCCGCGCCCGACTCGACCTCGTCCACGATCTCCTCGGCCAGCATCTGGAACCCGCCGCAGATCCCCAGGACCGGCCCCTTCCTGGCGCTGATGGCCGCCGCCAGGCCGCTCTCGCGCAGCCAGTCCAGGTCGGAGACGGTGGCGCGGGAGCCGGGCAGCACGACCAGGTCGGCGTCGTCCAGCTCGACCGGATCGGTGGCGAACCGCACCACGACGCCCGGCTCGGCGGCCAGCGCGTCCACGTCGGTGAAGTTGGAGATCCTGGGCAGCCGCACGACCGCCACGCGCAGGGTCTGCCGGCCGTACGGGGCGCGCAGGGGGACGTGGCGGCTGTCGAGCGCCAGTGAGTCCTCGACGTCGAGCCAGAGCCCGTCGAGCCAGGGCAGCACCCCGTACACGGCCCGCCCGGTCAGCTGCCTGATCATGTCGAGCCCCGGCTCCAGCAGCTCCTTCGCGCCCCTGAACTTGTTGACCACGAACCCGGCCACGTGCGCCTGGTCGGCGGCGTCCAGCAGGCCCACCGTGCCGTAGAACGCGGCGAACACCCCGCCCCTGTCGATGTCGCCGACCACGATCACCGGCAGGTTCGCGGCCCTGGCCAGGCCCATGTTGGCGATGTCGCCGCGGCGCAGGTTGATCTCGGCGGGGCTGCCCGCGCCCTCGCACACCACCACGTCGTAGCGGGCGCGCAGCCGCTCCAGCGCCTCCAGGGCCGAGGTGCGCAGCAGGTCCTTGAGCGCGCCGTACTCCATGGCGTCCACGTCCGCCACCGGGCGGCCCATGAGGACGACCTGGCTGCGGCGGTCGCTGCCCGGTTTGAGGAGGATCGGGTTCATGTCGGCGACGGGTTCGAGGCCGCACGCCTGCGCCTGCATGGCCTGGGCGCGGCCGATCTCGGCGCCGTCGGCGGTGACGTACGAGTTCAGCGACATGTTCTGCGCCTTGTAGGGCGCCACGCTGACGCCCTGGCGGGCCAGCCAGCGGCAGATGCCCGCCGTGACCACGCTCTTGCCCGCGTCGGATGTGGTGCCCGCGACCAGCAATGCCCCCTTGACCATGGGATCACGGTACACGGAGGCAAATTCCCAGTAATTCACCATTTACGAACGCTGTGACTTCTGCCACTCTGGCTAGAACATTGCCCTAGAACGCAATTCTAGATTTCCCTACGGAAAGGGTGGGCATGGTCGGGACGTTCGGTTCGCCGCGTACAGGCACCATCAACGCGCAGTCCCGCGCACCATTCGGCTGGGCACCCCTCGTGGTGCTCTTCATCGTCGGACTAGTGGACCGGATCGAGCACAACCTCCTGTCGGGCGTGCTCCCGCTCATACAGAAGGAATGGGGCTTCAGCGACACCGCCGCCGGCTCCATCCCGACCGCCGCCGCGCTGGCCGCGGTCGTCGTGTCGCTGCCCGCCGGATACCTGGCGGACCGCTTCAGCCGCACCCGCATCATCGCGATCGTCGTCTTCTGCTGGGCCATCGCCACCCTCGGCTCCGGCCTGGCCACCGGCTTCGCCATGTTCTACCTCATGCGGGTCTTCCTGGCCGCCGCCGAGAACATCGACAACCCCGCCGCCGGCAGCCTCCTCGCCGACTACTACCCGCCCGTCAGCCGCGCCAAAGCGTACGGGCTCACCCGCGTGACCACGTACCTCGGCGGCGTCGGCACCCTGCTCGGCGGCGTGCTGGCCGAAGCGTTCTCGTGGCGCACCGCGTTCCTCATCATGGTCGTGCCGGGCGTGCTCACGGCGCTGCTCGTGTGGTTCCTGCGCGAGCCGCGGCGCGGCGAGCTCGACCGGCTCGTCGCCGCTGGCGAAGCGCCCGCCGAGACGCTTGCTGAGGCGCCCGCCGGGATGGCCGCCGAGACGCCCGCCTCGCAGGTCAAGCCGCCGTTCTGGGCGCAGCTGCGCCAGGTGGTGGCCATCCCCACCCTGCTCTTCGTCTGCGCCGGGCTGGCGCTGCTCAGCCTCGGCCTGGCCGGCGTCTTCTTCTGGCTGCCCACCCTCATGGTGCGCGGCTTCGGGGCCGGCGTCGGCGCGGCCGGCTCGCTCAGCGGCCTCATCACCATCGCCGGCACCCTGATCGGCACCCTCGTCGGCTCGTGGCTGGGCCGGAAGTGGCACGGCACCCGCAAGGGCGGCCGGCTCCTGGCGGGCGGCAGCGGCATCACGGCCGGCTCGCTCGTGCTGGCCGGCGCGCTGTCCATGGACTCGCTCGCCGCCCTCACGGCGCTGGTGCTGGTGGCGTGCTCGCTCATGTCGATCGCGATCCCCAACATGACGGCCTGCCTGGCCGACGTCGTGCCGGCCGCCTCGCGCGGCCTCGGCTTCGCCGTGCTGCAACTGCTGCTCACGGCCGGGACCGCGTTCGGGTCGCTGGTCGTCGGCATCGCCTCCGACCAGTTCGGGTCGCTGCTGACCGGCATGTACGTCCTGGTGCTGCCCATGGCCGCCGGCGGGCTGCTCACGCTGGGCGCCAGGGCGTCCTTCGAGCGGGACGCGCGCCGGGTCATGGAGGCCGCCGGCCGTTGACGAGCCGTCGACGAGCCTCTGACGAGCCTCTGACGAGCTGAGGGGCGTGGCCTGTGAGGCGGCCACGCCCCTCTCGCCGTCAGCCCTGCGAGCGGCGCTCGCGCTCCTCCTGCGAGTACGGCTGCTGCTGCGGCGGGTACGGCGGCCGCTGCTCACCGGCACCAGGGGTACCCGTCTCCCCAGGCGTGCCGCCACCGCCGTAGCGGCGCTGCACGGCGTCCACACCCTTGCTGATCTTGTCGTCGTACTTGTGGCCCGTGCGCTCCTTCGCATACCGCTCGGCGCGGTCAAGCACCTGGTCGGCCTGCTTGGAGTGCCCTCTGGCCAGGTTTTCGGCCTTCTTCAGCCATTCTCCGATGCGGCTCATGACCAATTCCCCTCTTCAGACTACGTGCGCCCCCTACCCCCGCAGCCTCGAATGATGTTTGCCGGGCTCCGGAAGCGAACCAGGTCACAAGCTGCCGTACTCGCCCCATGACGCCTCGCCCCCGCGAGCGGGACGATGCGGGCATGACAGCAGTGGTACAGGCGGAAGCCCTGACCAAGTACTACGGCAGGCGCCGCGGCCTGGAGGACCTCACGCTCGACATCCAGCCGGGCGAGATCTTCGGCTACCTGGGCCCGAACGGCGCCGGCAAGACCACCACGCTGCGCCTCCTGCTCGACGTCATCCGGCCCACCCGCGGCTCGGTACGCGTCCTCGGAGGCGCCCCGCGCGAGCCCGCCACCCGCGCCAGGATCGGTTACCTGCCCGGCGACCTCGTCCTGGAGGGCCGCGACCGGGCCATCGACTACCTGCGCTTCCTCGGCCGGATGCGCGGCGGCGTGCCGGCCTCCCGCATCGAGGCGCTGGCCGAGCGGTTCGACGCCGACCTGACGGTGCCGATGCGCAAGCTCTCCAAGGGCAACAGGCAGAAGGTCGGGCTGATCCAGGCGTTCATGCACGAGCCGGAGTTCGTCATCCTCGACGAGCCGACCATGGGGCTGGACCCGCTGGTGCAGCAGGAGTTCCTCGCCCTGGTGCGGGAGGTGCGCGCGTCCGGGCGTACCGTGCTGATGTCCTCGCACGTGCTGGCCGAGGTGCAGAGCGTCTCCGACCGGGTCGGCATCGTCCGCGCCGGGCGGCTCGTCGCCGTCGAGAACGTCGCCGCGCTGCGCGAGAAGGCGGTGCGCCGCGTCGAGCTGCACTTCGCCTCGCCCGTCCCGCCCGCCGCCTTCGAGAACCTGCCCGGCGTACGGGACCTGCGCGTCGAGGGGGCCAGCGTGCGCTGCACGATCGACGGCCGGCCCGACGCGCTGATCAAGGCCGCGGCCCGGTTCACCGTCGTCCACCTGGTCAGCGCCGAGCCGGACCTGGAGGAGATCTTCCTGACCTACTACAGCGAGGGGGAGCACGATGATCACCAGAACCCTGCGTGACCACCGGCGGCCGCTGATCTGGTGGAGCGCCGGCATCGGCGCCTTCATCGCCCTCTACCTGGCCGTCTACGGCAGCGTCCGCCAGGACCCCGAGGTGTACGGGCCGGCCGCGGTCGCCAAGTTCCCCGGCCCGCTACGCGATCTCATGGGCGGCATGACCGACATGGTGTCCGGCGCCGGATACCTCCAGACGGTCGTCTACCAGCTCTTCGTCCCCATGCTGTTCATCGCGTGCGCGACCCTGCTGGCCAACCGGGCGATCGCCGGGCCCGAGGAGAGCGGCACCCTGGAGCTCGTCGTCACCCTGCCCGTGGACCGGCGGCGGCTCGTGCTCGACAAGCTCGCCGCGCTCGCCCTGGGCCTGCTCCTGGTCGCCGGCGCGACGTTCGTCATCGCCGCAGGGCTGAGCGCGCTCATGGAGACCGGGGTCCCCTTCGACCGGATCCTCGCCGGGCACCTCGGAGTGCTCCTGCTCGGCCTGTTCTTCGGCACGGTCGCCCTGGCCGCCGGCGCCGCCACCGGGCGCCGCGTCGTCGCCTCCGCCGTCGTGGGCGTCTGGGCGGCGGCCGGCTACACCGTCGTCACCGTCGGCCGCTCCCTCGACGCCGTCGCCTGGCTCAAATGGGTCTCGCCGTTCCACTACTACGCCGAAGGCCGGCCCCTCTACGACGGGCTGCCCGCCGGGGACTACCTTGTCCTCGCGGGCGCGACCGCCGTACTCGCGCTCACCGCGGTCCTCGCCTTCGACAGGCGTGACGTAGGAGTCTGATGGCGATCTCCGAGCTGCCCGCCGACCTGCTCGCGGGGCACGGGCAGCGGCTGGCCGACCACGCGGCCACAGGCCGCTTACCCGACCGGCACGCCCTGGACACCTACCGCGCCGCCGGCACCAGGGCCGCCGAACTGGGCGTCCCGCTGCGCACCCTCGTGGACGCCGCCCTCGCCGCCGGCGAAAACCTCCCCGGAGTGCTGCCCGCCCTGCGCAAGGCCGTCTCCGCGCTCATGGAGGGGTACGAGGCGGCACAGCTCGCCGCCATCCGCAACGAGGAGGAGGCCCGCAGGGAGTTCGTCGACGACCTCCTCCAGGGGCGGGCCGAACGGCTCGCGGAACGGGCCGAGCACTTCGGGCTGCGACTCGCCGAGTCGTACGTGGTCGCGGTCGCCCGCGGCCTGCACACCGCTGACCACGGCGCGCACGAGGGCGCTGGCGGCCGGCACGACGACGCCCGCGGCCTGCACGGCGCCCCTGGCCTGCGCGGCGACGCTCGCGGCCGTCCCGCGCGCGAGGGGGATCTTGGCGACCGCGACCGCGACCGTACCGGCGGCCGGGACTGGGGGCGCATCGAACGCGACCTCATCGCCCGCTTCGGCTCCCACAACGTGCTCGTCGCCGTCCGGGACGGGCTGCTGGTGTGCGTGGCCCCCGCCACCCTGCCCGCCGCCGTGGGCGAGTTCACCCACCACGTACGCGCCCGCTTCCCGCCCGGCTGGCGCGTCGGCATCGGCCGCGCCCACCGGGGCCCCGGGGGAGTGGTGACCTCCTACCGCGAGGCCGCGCAGGCCCTGGAGCTGGCCGACGGCCTCCGCCTCACGATCGACGTGGTCAAGGCCGCCGACCTGCTGGTCTTCCCCGTGCTGCTGCGCGACAGAAGCGCCATCGAGGACCTGGTGAACAGCGTGCTGAGCCCGCTGCTGGAGGCGAGGGGCGGGCACGAGCCGCTCCTGGAGACCCTGGAGGCCATCTTCGCCGCCCACGGCAACCAGACGGCCGCGGCGCGACGGCTGAAGGTGAGCCCGCGGGCGGTCACGTACCGGCTGGAACGCATCCGCCGCCTGACCGGCTTCTCACCGGACGACCCGACCCAGCGCTTCACCCTGGAGACAGCCGTCCTCGGCGCCCGCCTCCTCGGCTGGCCCCCAACCGGCTGACCAGGGCTCACCGGTTCACTCGCTGACGGCGAGCCGTACCCCGAACCCCACGATCACCACACCGGTCAGCCGATCGAGGAACCGCCGCACCGCCGGCGAGCGCAGCACCCCGCCCATCCACGACGCGAACCCGATCAGCACCGCACTCCACACGAGCCCCTCCACCACGTGCACCCCGGCCAGCGCCAGCCCCATCACCGCATGCGGGGCCTGCGCCGGGATGAACTGCGGCAACATGGCCACGTAGAACGCCCCCACCTTGGGATTCAGCAGGTTCGTCAGCAGCCCCCGCCGCAACCCCTTCCCGAAGCGCAGCTCCTCCTGCCGCTCCACCTCCGGCGCCTGCGCGTGCCTGGTCAGCAGCATCCGCAGCCCCATCCACACGAGGTACGCCGCCCCCACCCAGCGCAGCACGTCGTAAGCGAGCTGGGAGGCGGCCAGCAGCGCCGACAACCCGGCCGCCGTGAGCACCCCCCAGCAGAGCGTGCCGAGCTGGATGCCCAGCGTCACTCCCCAGGCCGGCCGCCGCCCGGCCAGCAGGGACGTACGCAGGATCAGGGCCGTGTCGAGGCCGGGGGTCAGGGTGAGCAGGGCAACGACGGCGGCGAATGACCAGAAAGATCCAGCGATGTCCACGAACGCGAGGCTATAGCAGCCATTCACGACCACTCCTGAGACCTCGACTCCCGACCTCCGGCGCCGACCTCCGGCGCCGACCTCCGGCCCCGACCTCCGGCCCCTTGGCTCCCGGCCCCTTGGCTCCCGGCCCCTTGGCTCCCGGCCCTCGCGCGCCCGGCTCCGGCGCCCGGGCCTCGTGCGCTCGGGCCCTTGAAGCCCGAACGCCGGACCTCCGAGCCCTCGGACCCTTACCCCTCGCCTCCTACGGGATCAGGAGCAGCTTCCCGGTGGTGCGGCGGCCGGCCAGGTCCTCGTGGGCCTGGCGCGCCTCCGCCAGCGGATACCGGTGGGAGATGTTGATCGTGAGCTGCCCCTCGGTGATCCATCCGAACAGGTCGGAGGCCCGCCGCAGCAGCTCCTCCCGTTCGGCGATGTAGTGGACGAGCGTCGGCCGGGTGAGGAAGAGCGAGCCCTGCTTGTTGAGCGTCTGCGGGTCGAACGGCGGCACGGGGCCGCTGGCGGCACCGTACAGAGCCATGAGGCCGCGCGGGCGCAGCGCCTCAAGCCCGCCGTCGAACGTGGCCTTGCCGACCCCGTCGTACACCACGTCGATCTTGCCGCGCAGTGCCTCGGCGAAGTCGTCGTAACGCAGCACCTCGTCCGCCCCCGCCTCCCTGGCCAGCTTCTCCTTCTCGCTGGTGGAGACCGTGGTGTAGACCTTGGCGCCCTTGTGCTTGGCGAGCTGGATCAGCAGCTGCCCCATGCCGCCCGCCCCGGCGTGCACGAGCACCTGGTCGCCCTCCTTGACCTCATGCGTGGAGTGGGTCAGGTAGTGGGCCGTCATCCCCTGCAACATGGCCGCCGCCGCCACCTCGGCCGGCACCCCGTCCGGCACCGGCACCGCCCGGTGGGCCGGCAGGACGGCCTTCTCGGCGTAGCTGCCGAGAACGTTCGCCCAGGCGACGGTGTCGCCGACGGCGACGCCCTCCACCCCGGCCCCGACGGCCGAGACCGTGCCCGCCCCTTCGGAGCCGATGGGCGTGGGCAGAGGGAGGGGGTAGGCGCCTGAGCGATGGTAGATGTCGATGAAGTTCACGCCACTGGCGGCGACGTCGACCACGATCTCCCCGTCACCGGGGACAGGGTCGGGCCGTTCGACGTATTCGAGAGCCTCTGGGCCGCCTGGGGCGGAGACGATGATGGCATGCATGGTCCTAGTCAACTCCTCCCGTCGGGATCAGTGCCACTTGGGGACCGAGGCGGGGGCGGATCGTGCACCGACCAGGTTTCCGCGCCGTACCCGTCTGTATGGGTGAGATCGACTCACGAGAGGCTGGCACGATGCGGAAACTGATCTTCGGCATGAACGTGACCCTGGACGGCTACACCGCCGCCACCGGCGACGACATCGGCTGGAGCGGAGGGGAGGGGCCGGACTCGTCGCCGAGCGCCGAGCTGTTCCAGTGGTGGTACCACCAGATGCGGGCGAGCGAGCTGTCGCTGTACGGGCGCAAGCTGTGGGAGGCGATGAGCTCCCACTGGCCGACCGCCGACCAGCGGCCCGGCGCTCTCCCGGCGGAGATCGAGTTCGCGCGCCTGTGGCGGGACATGCCGAAGGTGGTGTTCTCGTCCACGATCGACAAGGTCGACTGGAACACCCGCCTGGTCACCGGCGACGCGGTCGCCGAGATCGCCCGGCTCAAGGCCGAGGACGGCGGCCCGATGGACATCGGCGGCGCGACACTCGCCGGGGCGGCCATGCGGGCCGGGCTCATCGACGAGTACACGATCGTCACGCACCCGGTCCTGGTGGGCGGCGGCACGCCGTTCTTCGCCGCGCTGGACAGCTGGGTGAACCTCCGCCTGGTCGAGACGCGGACGTTCCCCGGCGGCGTGGTGCTGACCCGCTACGAGAGGAGACGATGAGCACGGGCCACCCGCTCGGCTCGTAACGCCGCCGCCCCGGGGCCGGCGCGCTCACCGTGCCCCTCGGCGAGCCGTGGACCGCCTCGCCGAATGTGAGAACGATGGGTCAGAGCGTCGCGGGCAGACCCAGCCATGGCTTGTCCGTGGCGTCGAACCCGGTCAGCTCGGCGATCCTCCCGTCGACGATGCGCAGGACCGCGATGTTGAACAGACGGTACTCCGGGTCGTCGGGGGTGCGCCGGTACAGCACGGCGGCAGGCATGAGGTTGACCGTCGTGGGAACGCAGCGCCAGTCGTCGTAGCCACGCTGGAAGAGCCCGCCGGAGACCCAGCCGTCCACCGCGTCCTTGGCCGTGACGACCAGGGTGCCCCGATCGGGCAGCATCGCGAAGCGCAGGTCGTCGCGCAGCAGAGCCGTCAGCCCGTCGAGGTCGTTGCGCTCGTGAGCGTCCATGTACGACTTCACCACGCCGCGCTCCTCGTCCGACAGCTCGTGCGTGGCAGGGCTGCGCCAGTCGAGGCGGCGCCCGGGCAGCTGCTCACGCATCGTCACACGCGCCCGCCGCAGGGCGCTCGTCACCGATGCGACGGTCAGCTCCAGCTCGCCCGCCACCTTCGGCGCCGGCCAGCCGAGGACGTCACGCAGGACGAACACCGCCCGCTGCCGCGGCGGCAGGTGCTGGACGGCGACGACGAACGCCAGCTCGATCGTCTCCCGCGCCACCACCGACTCCTGCGGATCCTCCGGAAGCATCCGGTCCGGGTACGGCTGCAGGTAGTGCACCTCCGAGCCCGCTCCCGGCAGTTCGGCCGGCACGGGTATGCGGTCGTCGCGCTTGCCCAGGAAGTCGAGGCAGGCGTTCGTCGCGATCCGGTACAGCCAGGTCCGCAGCGTGGCGTGGCCCTTGAACGACTCCCGCTTGCGCCACACCCGCAGGAACGTCTCCTGCGTCAGGTCCTGGGCGTCCTCGTAGTTCGCGAGCATCCGGTAACAGTGCACCTGCAGCTCATGCCGGTAGCGCTCCGTGATGAGCGCGAACTGCGCCGCGTCGTTCGAGCGGGCCGCCGCGATGAACGCGGCCCCGTCGTCCTCCAGCAGCCTGGCATCGTTCATGGTCGTCAATCCTTCCGCGGGTGGCGAGGGCGTACCAGAACTGACGACGTGGCGACGGATTTCTGAGCGGTGCGGTGCAGGTGGTACTGCCGTGAGAACCGGCTCGCTCACCCCCGCTGCGCGCCGGCCAAGCCGCCCGGGTACGGCCCCCGCCACCGCCGCCATCAGGCCCCAGCGGGGGAACGCCCGTCTCCGCCATCACCGTCGTCAGGCCCCAGCGGGGGAACGCCCGTCCCCCGTCAACGCCCTCATCAGATCCCGGCAGGGGAGCGCCCGACCCCCGCCATCACCCCTCATCAGGCCTGGCGGCGGAAAGTGCTCCTCCCCGCCGTCACGGGTCAGCCGATGCGGGCCAGGGCTCCCGCCTCCAGTGCCACCCAGATCGCGCCGTCAGGGCCCACCGTCAGCCCGTGGGGCTCGGCCTTGCGTTCGTTGCCGTCCTCGCCCGGAACGCTGGGCAGTGGCTGCACGTCGAAGGTGCCGTCGGTGGTGAGGCGGCCGACGCGGCCCGCCGCCCACTCCGTGAACCACAGGGCACCGTCGGGGCCGGTGACGATCGCGTGGGGGCGGGCGGAGCGGTCGGGGAGCGGGTGCTCGGTGATCTTGCCGGAGGTGTCGATCCGCCCGATCTGGCCGGCGCCGATCTCCACGAACCACAGGGCGTCGTCGGGCCCCAGCGTGATGCCCACCGGCCCGGCTCCCTCGGTCGGGAGCGGGTGGACGGTCACCTCGCCCGACAGCGATATGCGGCCGATGGCGTTGGCCTGGTTGAGGGTGAACCAGAGGGCGTCGTCAGGCCCCACAGTGATGAAGGACGGCATACCGCCGCCCTCCACCGGCACCGCGAACCCCGTCATCGCCCCGTCATGCCCGATGCGGCCGATCGCACCCGGCTGCATCTGGGTGAACCACATGGCGCCGTCCGGGCCGGCGACGATCCCGTACGGGGAGGGCGCCTGGTGCGCCGTCACCACACCGTCGGCCGAGATGCGGCACACCCTGCCGATCTCACCGAACTTCCCCTCTGTGAACCACATCGCCCCGTCATGACCCGGCGTGATCACCATCGGCTGGCCGTCGGCCGGGTCGAGCTGGTGGATCACCGGATCCTGCCCGGGCACCATCCTGCCGATGCGCCCCTCATGGACGAGCGTGAACCACAAGGCACCGTCGGGCGCGGCGGCGATGCCGTAGGGCGCGCCCGCGTCGATCACGGTCAAGGTATGCATATGTCCCCCTGGTTGTCGTTCTGGTCCGGCGGGTGACCCCGCGCGGGCGGTTGCTTGTGCTGAGGCCTGCCCGTACGCCTCATGAGGGCGGTCGCTTGTGCTGAGCTGCCCGCACATCTCACGAGGGTGGTGAGGCTAGCCGCACACCTCACGAGGGTGGTGAGGCTGCCCGTACGCCTCACGAGGGTGTACATCCGTGCTGAGGCCGGGTGCGACGCCCGCGCGGGCGGCGTCTGTGCGTGGGCGGCTGCGTGCGCCGCGGTCTTGGTCAGCGGACGCGGCCTCCTACCAGCTCCAGCTCGGCCCCCCGGAAGCGGCGGACCAGTGCGCGGTCGTGCGAGACCAGGACGAGGGCGCCGCTGTAGGCGTCGAGGGCCCGCTCCAGCTCCTCGGCCAGGACCGGCGAGAGGTGGTTGGTCGGCTCGTCGAGCAGCAGCAGGTCGTACTGGCGCGCCAGCAGCCGGGCCAGCGCCAGCCTGCGCTGCTGGCCGACCGACAACGTGCCCACCTTCTGGTCGAGGGTGTGCGCCCTTAACAGGCCGGTACTCAGCAGCTTCGCGCGCCGCTCGTCCTCATAGCCCTCTCCGTACGCCTCCAGCACGCTCTGATCGGGATCGAACGTCACCTCCTGCGGCAGATAACCGACCCGGCAACCAGCCCAATCGGCCCCCTCGGCCAGGCGGGTCTCCTCGGCCAGGCGGGTTCGGTTGGTCCGCTCGGCCTGGGCGGCGAGGGCTTGCAGGAGTGTGGACTTGCCTGCGCCGTTCGCGCCCCGGACCAGGAGCCGCTCGCCCTGCCTGATCGTCAGCGAGTCGATGTGCAGGCGGTCACCGATGTGGAGGTCGCGCAGCTCGACGAGCACGCGAGCACCGGCATGCGAGCCCGCGTGCCCAGCCGGCCTTCGGGTCGCGCGGTCCTCGTCCGCCCGCCCGGCGGTATCCCGGACGGCGCTCTCGCCCGCCTTCGCGCGTGTGGTGCAGGTGGCGCTCTCGCCCGCCTTCCCCGGCGCGGTCCGGGTGGCGCTCTCGCCCGCCTTTCCAGAGGAGGCCCGGGCGGTGCTCTCGGCTCGCCGGACTGGCGGCGACCCCGTGGTGCTCCTGCCCGTCTGCACGGGGGCTCCGGAGCCCGTCGCATGTGCGGGGTGCGGCTCGGCAGGGGGCGGGGCCGGGTCGAAGGTGCCCAGGAAGCGGAGCGGGGCCGGTGGGCGGGGGACCGGGTCGGCCTCCAGGCGGCGCAACCGCTCGTGGGCGTTGCGGACGCGGGTGGCCACCGAGCTCTGCACGCGCCCGGCGTTGCGGTCGTAGGCCATCTTGTTGTTGTCGCGCATCACGCGCCCGGCCGCCACTCGGTGGGCGGTGGTGGAGGCGTATTCGCGGACCTGCCGCACCTCCTCGCACCACGCCGCGTATGCCTGCTCCCATCGGGCCCTGGCCGCGGCCTTGGCGGCGAGGAAGCCGGTGTAGCCGCCGCCGAAGCGGGTGACGGAGCCGTGCTCGACCTCGACGATCGCTGTGGCGACGCGGTCGAGGAAGACGCGGTCGTGCGAGATCACGGCCACCGCGCCCCTGTGCTCGCGCAGCCGGTCTTCGAGCCAGGTCAGCGCCGGCGCGTCGAGGTGGTTGGTCGGCTCGTCGAGCAGCAGCACGCGCGGCGCGGCGGCCAGCACGCAGGCCAGGCCGAGGCGCGCCTGCTCGCCGCCGGACAGGCTGGACAGCGGCCGGTCGCGGCCCACGTGGGCCAGGCCGAGGCCGTGGAAGGCCCGGTCGACGCGGGCGTCGGCCTCGTAGCCGCCGCGCAGCTCGTAGGCGGTGAGCAGCTCGCCGTACTCGTGCATGACCTCCTCGGTCAGCGCCGACTCCAGCTCGCGCATCCGGCGCTCCATGGCCCGCAGGTCGGCCAGCGCGGCGTCGACGGCCTGCTGCACGGTGTGGGTGGGCGGCAGGCCGAGCGTCTGACCGAGGTAACCGAGCTCGCCGGTCACCCGGACCTCGCCGTCGTCGGGCCGCTCGACCCCGGCCAGCAGGCGCATCAACGTGGACTTGCCCGAGCCGTTCTCGCCGACGATGCCGACGCGCTCGCCCGCGGACACGGACATCGAGACGCCCGTGAGGACGGCCCGGTCGCCGTAGGACTTGTGGACCTGATGAACGCTGATCAGGATGGAGCTCCAATCGCAACTCGTGTAGCGTTAGTTTGGCATACGGTGAGATCTAACGCAACTGGAGTAGTTTTTGGAGACGAGCAAGCGCCCTGGAGGGCGGAGCGCGCGGGTCCGTGACGCTGTGCGGCGGGCCACGCTCGCGGAGCTGTCCGAGCGCGGCTACCAGGGCCTGACCGTGGAGAACGTCGCCGAGCGGTCAGGCGTGCACAAGACGACCGTCTACCGGCGCTGGGGCGGGATCGAAGGGCTCATCTCCGACGCGCTGGAGCTGGCCAGCCACGAGCCGTGGCCCATCCCCGACACCGGCTCCGTCGAAGGGGACCTGCGGGGGGTCGTCCAGCTCGTACGCAGCGGGTTCGCCGATCCCGAGCTGGGGCCGGTGTCGTCGGCGTTCGTGGCGGCGGCCGTACAGGATGCCGCCGCCGCGCGGGCGCTGCACGATTTCTTCGCGGCCCGGCACGAGCAGTCGGCCGAGGTGGTGCGGCGGGCGGTCGCGCGCGGCGAGCTGCCCGACGTCGTGGACCCGAGCGAGGTGATCAGGGTGGCGGTCGCGCCTGTCTACTACCGGCTGTTCGTCGCGCACGAGCCGGTGACCGAGCGCGACGCCGACCGCGCCGCCGACGCGGCCCTGGCCGCCGCCCGCGCCGGCGTCCTGTGAAGATCTGAACGCGAAACGCCCCCGCAAAGGCGCGAATGTGGAACGCCCCCCCGCGAAGGCGCGAGTATGGGGTGTCCCCCCCGGCGAAGGCGCGAGTGTGGGGGCGTCCCTCGCGAAGGCGGGAACGCGGAACGTCCGCGAAGGCGCGAACGCGGAACGTCCCGCGAAGGCGCGAACGCGGAACGTCCCGCGAAGGCCCCCACCTGTGCCGGCGGCCCGCTGGGCGTCGCGGCCCAGGGGCGCGGGTCAGGTTTCCTTCTGGCCGCGCAGCTCGAAGTCGTCGAACGTCGTCTTCAGCAACGACTTCCCGTCCTCCGGCGTACGGGCGAACAGCCCCAGGGTGCCGCTGCCGATGCCGTTCGGATCTTCGACGTCCTGCACCAGCTCGTCGTTCACCCACATCCGCAGCCGCACGGTCGAGCCCGACTGCTCGCACGCGGCCACCAGCCGCGCCTTGCCCGGCAGGTCGGCCACGGGTACGGACTGGCCCAGCGTCCCGCCCGCGCCGTCCATGATGCGCCGGATCCTGGCGTTGCCCTTCGTGTCCAGCCCGAACTCGTAGTAGGTGTCGTCATCGTCGGAGTTGTGGCAGTAGATCCCGTACTCGCCGCTCCCGACCGCCTTCGTGACGTCGGCGGTGACGGCGATGACGACCGAGGACGGGAGGATCGGCGTGGGGGTGGCCGACGGGTCGGGCGTGCCGGTGGGTGAGCTGATCAGGAAGGGTACGGGCGCCTTCGCCCAGCGCTCGTCGTAGCCGTCGTCCGCCTCCGCGTCCAGCCCGTAGGTGCCGTCCGTGCGGTATCCCTGGCTGGTCGTCTCGTCCGGGTCGTAGATGCCGTTCCAGCCGCCGGAGGTCTGCGTGAAGTCCTCCCGGTAGAGCACGCCCATGTCGTCGGGCGGCCCGCTCGGCGCGAGCACGGCCCAGGCGGTCACGCTCCCGGCGATCAGGAGGGCCGCAGCGGCCGCCACCCCGCCGTACAGCAGCCCGCGCCGCGGCCGCCGCGCGCCCAGCGCGGTGGTCGCCGTGAAGGGGGTCGTCTGCCAGGCGGCCTGTACGGTCCGCGCCGCCTGTTCGGGAGCGGCCGCCCGCCCGACGAGATGGTCCAGCAGTTGCTGCGCGGTGGGCCGCGCGGCCGGGTCCTTGCGCAGCGCCGCCGCGACCAACTCGCGCAGGCCGGGCTCGACGGCGTCGAGGTTCGGCTCGGTGTTGAGCACCTGGTAGACGATGGCGGGCAGCGTGTCGCCGCCGAACGGCGCCCGCCCGCTGGCCGCGAACGCCACCAGCGTCCCCCACGAGAACACGTCGCACGCCGGCGAGACCGGATCGCCCCGCAGCACCTCGGGAGCCATGTAGCGCGGAGTGCCGACGATCTCGCCGGTGCCGGTGACGCCGCCGAGCGTGTCGAGCGCCCGCGCGATGCCGAAGTCGATCACGCGTGGGCCGACGGGCGACAGCAGCACGTTCGACGGCTTGAGGTCGCGGTGCACGACCCCGGCGGCGTGGATGGCGGTGAGCGCGGTGGCCACGCTGACGGCCAGCGCGTCGAGGCTGGAGCCGCGCAACGGGCCCGACTGGCGTACGGCCTCTTCGAGGTTGGGGCCGGGCACGTACTCGGTGACCACGTAGAGCTGGTCGCCGTCGAGCGCGGCCTCCAGCACGGCGGCCGTGCAGAACCTGCGCACCCGCTGAGCCGCGTCCGCCTCCCTGCGGAAACGCATGCGGAACTGCTCGTGCTGGCTGAGCTCCGGGTTGATCACCTTGATGGCGACCCGCTGCCCAGCGGCATCCTCGGCGAGATGCACCGTGCCCATCCCGCCCCGCCCCAGCACGCCAAGCAGCCTGTAGCGCCCGATGTGGGAGGTTTCACCGCTCACGCCGCGCAAGCTTACCGATACCGGGTCTCCCGCCGCAGACCCCGAGAGACGACACGCGTACGGCGGCTCCGGGACAAGGGTCATGGACGTCTTCCTGACCGGCGAATGGCTTCGACGATCAGCCAGACGTTCGTGGAGGGATTCGTGCCCTTGCGGTTGGGCTCGCAGTGCTCAGGGTCGGCCCGGCAGGCACGTTCCCGCGCTGTCTCGTGGTGAACGAAGGGAAATCCCGGCCCAGGTGCTTGTCGTAGTCCTTGATGTGCTTCCTGAGCCGCTGCCTGATGCGTTCCTGGTCACAGGCGGCTGTGTGATCCTCGAAGTGATAGAGGATCCACAGCTCGAAGCAGGGAAGAGAGATCGCGAGATTGACCTGCCCTCTCCGGGCCTCCACGAGTGCCTGGTCGAGAGTCTTGTGCTGGTCGACGTCCACGACGCACCACACCTCGTCGTAGGCGATGTTGGCGTCCCGCTGCGCACGCGCCTCCTTGTCCTTTTGTCGCGTTCCCGGACGGCGTACGCGACGATGGCCGCCGGGTCCCGTCCGAGACCGATCACCTTGCAGTTGAGAATCTCCACGGGGAGAGAGCGGAAGTAATCGCGGACGCCTGCGAAGTACTCGACCTCCGTGACCTCGCCCTCGCACACGATGGGCAGACGTTTCTTCGGGGTTCGTCGGCCGACGGGACGGTCAAGGCGCGGGGGGCTACGCCTGGGGCTCATGGCTTTAGGACGGGCCCTTTCTTGAAGATCTCGCGGATGCTCTCGAAATTGAGATACGGCACGGCGCCGTAACGGCCCTGCAGATAACCACGTTCGATGTTCTCGTCACGCCTGGTGTGGAATTCGGCGAGCGAGTAGAGGCTCGTGGCTCCGGAGTCGTCCTTCTCGGTGAACCAGACCTCGTCCCTGGCGAGGATCTCCTCATTGAGGAGGGAGCCGAGAAGCGTGGTGTCGTGCGAGGAGAAGATGAGCTGGGCGCCGTGACCATTGATGTCGTGGTCCTTGAACATCCGGATCAGCGTCGAGCTGAGCAACGGATGAAGGCTGGAGTCGATCTCGTCGGCGAGCAGGGTGCCACCGATGTACAGAATGCTCAGTGTGTGCCCCAGCAGGGAGAGCCACGCCCTCGTCCCCGCACTCTCCTCCTCCAGGCTCAGCGGCGGGGCGTCTTCCATCTGCCGGCGCAGGACCACCTTCTTCTCCTGCGCGCCTGTCTCCACGAGCTCCATCCGCTCGACGCCGAGGTCCGCGATGCGAAGGAGTTCGTTGATGTCGTCCGTCACGTACTCCGCGTCGAGGATGTGCTTCACGACATCCAGGCGGAACCTTTCGTGCAACTCGCCGTGCTGGATGAAATAGGCGCCGCTGGACGTGAGGCGTTCATAGAGGCCGCTGAGCAACGGATGATTGTTCGACGCCGCGCACGAGAGATAGAGCGAGTTCGGGCGGGTGAGCTTGCGTATGCGCTGTGTCTCGCCGGCGAGGCCGCGTCCGAAGGTGAAGTCGGTCGGCCCGCCGCGGTCGAAGAGTTTTCTGACGCGGCCTCGAGGAAAAGTGTTGAGCCATTCGCCGAGCACCACTTCGTCATCGACTTCGAAACCGTAGGAGTAGCGGACGCCTTCATGCAGGAAGTCGACCTCGAAGAACGACGGGGTCTCCCGCTCTGAGGGAGAGAGCTTGAACGGTCGCCTCGGCACCCCTCCGGTCGGCTTCCAATGCGTGTGGGACAGCCGGATCGCGTCGGACATCCACCTCAGGGAGTCAGGCCTCCTCAGGAAGGGATTCCCCGCAACTGGCCTCCCAAGCGCATACAGCATGCAAGGATGGCAGCCCTTGCTCCGGTGAGGCCACCAGTACGCGGCAGCCCGCCGCCCGGGCCGCCGCGATGCCCGCCGGGCTGTCCTCGATGGCCACGCAGCGTGACGGCGGGGCGCCCAGGCGGCGGGCCGCCTCCAGGTACGGGTCCGGCCACGGCTTGCCGCGCCGCGTGTCCTCGTTGGCCAGCACCAGGTCGAACACGTGGTCCAGCCGGGGCAGCACCAGGTCCACGATGCTCCGGGGGGAGGCGCTGACCAGGGCGGTGGGGATGCCGGTCGCGGCCAGGCCCGCCAGGAGCTCGGGGGCTCCTGGTACGACGGTGAGGTCGCGTTCGACGCGCTGGGCGAAGGCGCCGGTCAGGCAGGGGGTCAGGCCGGGGTCGCCCAGGTAGCCGGCGACGTCCTCGATGGTGCGGCCGTGGACGAAAGGGGCGTCGGCGGCGGTGAGCGGGCGGCCGGCCACGGAGGCGACCGCCTGCCACCACGACCCCTCGGTGTCCACCAAGGTGCCGTCCATGTCCAAGAGGACAGCCGCCGGACCAGGCCATGGCGGGTCGGTCCGCGCCGCCTCCGACCGCGCCGCCTCGGGTCGCGCCGGGTCAGACCGCATCGGCGGGTACGACGGGGGCGGGGACGGTGACGGTGCGGGCCGCGACGAGGACGGGCCGCTCCACCAGGCGTACCACCACGCGGGCGCCGGGGCCGAGCCGGGCGGCCTCGTGGCCGGGCACGTCCGCCAGCACCTCCCCGCCCTCCACCGCGAGCCGCAGCCGTACGGAGGCACCGCGGAAGGAGGCCGCCAGCACTTCGGACGGGCCGTCCTCGGACGGGACGACCTGGACGGCTTCCGGACGGATCAGCACGTCCACGGACGGATCCGCGGGAACGGGGCCGTCCACGGGGAGGAGCTGGCCGAGCACGGTCACGTGGTCGCCGGTGACCTGCCCGGCCAGGTGGTTCATGGTGCCGACGAACTCGGCCACGAACGGCGTGGCCGGCCGGTCGTAGACCTCGGCGGGCGTGCCGACCTGCTCCAGCCGCCCGTCGCGCAGCACCGCGACCCGGTCGGCGATCGACAGGGCCTCCTCCTGGTCGTGGGTGACGAAGACGGTGGTGATGCCCAGGGAGAGCTGGAGGCGGCGGATCTCCTCGCGCAGCGTCACCCGTACCTTGGCGTCGAGCGCGGACAGCGGCTCGTCGAGCAGCAGCACGCGCGGCTCCAGGGCGAGGGCGCGGGCGAGCGCGACGCGCTGCTGCTGGCCGCCGGAGAGCTGGTGCGGGTAGCGGTCGGCGTGGTCGGGCAGGCCGACGAGGGCGAGGAGTTCGTCCGCCTTGGCCCGTCTGACGGCCACGGGGGCCTTGCGGACGCGCAGGCCGAAGGCGACGTTGTCGCGGGCGTTCATGTTCGGGAACAGGGAGTAGGACTGGAAGACCATGCCGGCGTCGCGCTTGTTGGCGGGCACGTCGGTGACGTCCTTGCCGTCGACGAGGACGGCGCCCGAGTCGGGCCGCTCGAACCCGGCCACGCAGCGCAGCGCCGTCGTCTTGCCGCAGCCGGAGGGGCCGAGCAGGGCGACGAACTCGCCGGGGGCGATGACCAGGTCCAGGCCGTCCAGGGCGACGGTCCTGCCGAACGTGCGCCGCAGCGCGCGGAACTCCACCGAGGACGATCCCGTTACCGGTGCGGTCATTTCCCCTTCTCCTTGCCGAAAACGGTGGACACCGCGAGCAGCAGCAGCCAGATGAGCAGCAGGCTCAGGATCGACACCGCGACCGAGAGCTGCCCCTTGGACCCGGACACGGTCACGATCCACACCGCGAACGGCTGGTAGCCGAGCAGGCTCGCCACGGTGTACTCGCCCAGCACCAGCGCCAGGGTCAGGAACGACGCGCTGGCCAGGGCGGAGCGCAGGTTGGGCACGATGACCCGGGCCAGCACGTACGGCCACGAGGCCCCGAGGTTGCGGGCCGCCTCGACCAGCGTCCGCACGTCCATGGTGCGCAGCCCGGCGTCCAGCGACCGGTACACGAACGGCAGCACGAGCACCACGTACGCCAGCACGAGCACGAGCGGGAACCCGGGGTCCTGGATCGCGATCAGCGTGGCCCAGAACGGGGTGGGGGCCAGCAGGTCGGTGCCGCCGCGCAGCGCGGTGCCGATCCCGGCCACGAACGTGATGGGCGGCACGACGAGCGGCAGCGTGCACAGCACTTCCATGACGGGGCGGAGCCGGGGCGCGAAGAGCCGCACGGCCAGCATCGCGGGCAGCGCGAGCAGCAGCACGACCGCGATGGTGGCCAGGGCGAGCCCGAGCGAGAGCGACAGTGACCGGGCGAAGCCGTCGGCGGTGAGCAGTTCTCCGTAGGCGGACAGGGACACGCCCGCGCCCGGCGTGTGGATCGTGTACCAGAAGGCGGTGCCCAGGGGGACCAGGAAGTAGATCCCGGCCAGCAGGAACACCGCGCCGCGCCACCAGGCCCGCCGGGGGCGTGGCGTGTCGGCGCCGGAGACCCGTTCGAGGCCGGTCAGTGCAGCCATCGGGAGGTCCTCCTCTGCAGCGGCAGGTAGATCGCCATGACGAGCCCGGCGACGACGACCATGTCGAGGCTGAGGGCGAGCGCGATGTTCTCGTAGCCGACCAGCACGTCGCCGGTCAGCGCGCTGGCGATCTTCAGGGTGACGAGCGGGACGACGGTGCCGACCATGGCGTTCGCGGTGGCGTAGGCGGAGAAGGCCCCGCCGAACAGCAGGACCACGCCGCCGAGCATGGCGGGCGCCAGCACGGGCAGCGCGACGAAGCGCCAGTAGTGCCAGGTGGTGGCGCCGCTGTTGGCGGCGGCCTCGCGCCATTGGGGGCGCAGCCCGTCGAGGGCGGGGGCCATGGCCAGCACCATGAGGGGGATGGAGAAGTACAGGTAGACCAGGGCCAGGCCCCAGAACGTGTAGAGGGAGCCGGAGGGCAGCCCGACGAGGCCGCTGACCACGCCGGAGTTGCCGAGCGTGGCGATCCAGAAGAACGCCAGCGGCACCCCGCCGAAGTTGGCGAGCACGCCGGACGCGGTCAGCACGGCCTCGCGCAGCAGGGTGCGGCGCGAGGTGACGATCGCGTACGCGAGGAACGTGCCGAGCACGGCCCCGAGGAGCGCGACGACGGCCGACAGCCGCACGCTGCCGATCATGGCGTTGAGGTAGCCGCCCTGGAGGCTCTGTGACAGGTTGGCGAGGCTGGGCCGTCCCTGCGCCGTGAACGCCCCCGCCACCAGCACGACGGCGGGGACGCCGAACACGAGCGCGAAGAACGCCAGCAGCGGCAGCGCGCCCAGCCAGCCTCGTGACCGGGTGCGGTTCATCCCGAGATCGCGGCGTCCCAGCCGGCGGCCAGCTTGGCCTTGGCCGCGTCCACCTGCTCGGTCGTCGGGAACTCGGGCTCGCCCTCGACGGCGGGCAGCTTGGCCGCCAGCGCCTTGTCCACGGTGCCGTCGGCGGTCATCGCGGGCAGCAGGACGGGGCGGGCGAAGCCCTTGAGGTAGAGGTTCTGGCCTTCGGCGCTGTAGAGGTACTCCTGCCACAGGCGGGCGGCGGCGGGGTGCGGGGCGTCCTTGTTGATGGCCTGGGCGTACATCTGGAAGTACTTGCCGTCGGAGGGCACGTTCACCTTCCAGTCGATGCCCTTGGCGGCCATCTGGGGGGCGTAGGCGGCGTTGTTGTAGTCCCAGTCGATGCTGATCTGGGTCTCGCCCTTCTCGATGGTGGCGGGGGTGGTCTCGACGGGGTTGTAGTTGCCGGCGTCCTTGAGCTTCTTGAAGAAGTCGATGCCGGGCTGGATGTCGTCGAAGGAGCCGCCGTTGGCGATGGCGGCGGCGTAGACGCCCGCGAACGCGGAGCCGGCCTTGGTGGGGTTGCCGTTCATCGCGACCTTGCCCTTGTACTCGGGCTTGAGCAGGTCGGCGAAGCTCGTGGGGCAGGTCTTGATCTGCTTGGCGTCGCAGCCGATGGAGACGTAGCCGCCGTAGTCGTTGACCCAGAGCCCGGTGGGCTCCTTCTGGCCTTCGGGGATCTTGTCGAACGTCTGCACCTTGTACGGCGCGAACAGCCCCTCGGCGGCGCCGCTGATCGCGAACGACTGGCCGAGGTCGAGCACGTCGGGGGCGCGGTCCTGGCCCTTGCGCGTCTTGACCGCGTTGATCTCGTCGGCGCTGGCCGCGTCGGGCGTCTCGCTCTCGATCTTGATGCCGTACTTGGCCTGGAACTTCTCGATGATCTCGCCGTAGTTGGCCCAGTCGGGCGGCAGGGCGATGACGTGCAGGTTGCCTTCCTTCTTGGCCGCCTCCACGAGCTTGTCGAGGCCGCCGAAGTCGGCCGCGGAGGTCGCGGTGGCCGCGTTCACGCCGCCTTGCGAGGCCCGGGTGGTCTGCTGGGTGCTCGGGGCGGCGCCGCACGCCGCGGTGACAACGGTGAGGACTGCGACAACGCCGGCCGCACGGGCGCGAGGTGTGAACACGACGCCTCCACTTTCCAGGGGGTGTGGCAAGAACGTAAAGGAACTTGTACAAACAAGCGAGCACCAGTTAGTCGCATCAATGTTGCTCTTTCATGAATGGGAAGGATCGGGGATGGTTGCGCGCTATGAACGGATCGCCGATGAGCTGCGGGGCGAGATCCTGTCGGGCGCGCACCCGGTCGGCTCCCAGCTCCCGAGTGAGGCGGAGCTGGCCGAGCGGCACGGCGCGGCCCGCGGCACCGTCCGCCAGGCGATCGCGGTGCTGGCCGCCGAGGGGCTGGTCGGCTCCCGGCAGGGCGCCCGGCGGATCGTGCTCGGCAGGGCGCGCAGCCAGAGCTTCGCGGAGCTGCACAGCTTCGCCCAGTGGGCGCGCGCGAACGGCTACCGCTACGGCGGCCAGGTGATCGAGCAGCGCCGCCGGGCCGCCCGCGGCACCGAGCCGGCCCGGCTGGGCTGCGCGCAGGTGCTGGAGGTGCTGCGGGTGCGCACGCTGGAGGGCGAGCCGGTGCTGCTGGAGCGGACGGTGTACGCGGACTGGGTGGCCGGCGCCGTCGAGGGGCTGCCGGCCGACTGCGAGTCGGTCACCGAGGCGCTGTACGCGTCCATCGGCCTGGTGTTCGCCTACGGGGAACACCTCATCGACGCGGTGCCCGCCGGGGCCCGGGACGCCCGCCTGCTGGGGGTGCGCCGCGGCAGCCCGCTGCTGCGCCAGCGCAGGACCACCACCACGTACGAGGGCCGCCCCGTGGAGACCTCCGACGACCGTTACCGCGCAGGCAGCGTGGCCTTCAGCATCCGCAACTCGATCGGCGCCAACCCGCTCGTGAGGCAGGCCGGCGACTTGCGTTTCGGCGGCGGAGAACATATGTTCGAGTCATAAGCGCCCGTCTTCCCCCGGGTGGCTCAGTAACCGGACCAGAGCCGCGGGGAGAAGCGTCTTGAGCAGACTCTATGGCGATCCGATAGAGGTGTGGACCAGAGACGGGGAGCCGACCCAGTTCGTCTGGCGCGACCGGCTTTACCTCGTCCGCCGCGTCCTCGACCAGTGGGTGGTCGCGCGCGAGTGGTGGAAGACCGGCGAGGGCGACCCGGGTGAGCGCCAGTTCTGGCGGGTGGAGGCCAGCCCCGGCCGCGAGGTGGGCTCCTACGAGCTGCGTTACGACACCGCGAGCAACGGCTGGCTGCTGCTGAGGGCGTGGGACTGATGGCGCCCCCGTTCGCGCACCTCGACGTGTGCTCCGCCTACTCCATGCGCTACGGCACCGCGTTCCCGCGAGCGCTGGTGAACCGGGCGGTGGAGCACGGGATGGACATCCTCGCCCTGACCGACCGCGACGGCCTCTACGGCGCGATCAAGCACGTCCAGGCGTGCGCGGAGGCCGGTATCGCGCCGGTGGTCGGCGTGAACCTGGCGCTCGACGCCCCGGCCTCCGCCTTCACCCCGGTGCCGGGCGCCCGCGCGCCGCGCCCGCGGACCGGCCCCGACGCCGAGGATCGCGTGACCGTGCTGGCTCGCGGCAAGGGCTGGTCCCGCCTGTGCCGCCTGGTCACGGCCGCCCATCACGCGGGGGAGCGGGGCGCGCCCAAGGTGACCCGCGAGCTGCTCGGCGAGTGGGCCGGCGGGCCCGGCGGCGACCACGGCTTCGGCGCGGAGGACGGGCTCGTGGTGCTGCTCGGCCCCAGGTCCGACGTGGGCCGCGCGGTGGCCGCGCGGCGTGACGAGCACGCCAGGGCGCTGCTCGGCCAGTGGCGCGCCGCCGTGCCGGGCGTGGTGGTCGAGCTGGTCGACCAGTACGGCTTCCGCGACGCCGGCACCGCCGTCCGCATGCTCGGCCTGGCGGAGTCGGCGGGTGTGCCCGCGATCCTGACCAACGCCGTGCGCTACCTCGACCCCGCCGACCACCAGGTCGGCGACGTGCTCGACGCGGCCCGCCAGCTCGTCCCGCTGCACCCGCGCCACCTGGAGCGCACCACCTCCCACGCCTACCTCAAGAGCACCAAGGAGATGTGGCAGGTCGCGGCCAAGGTGTGCGGCGCCGACCAGGAGCGGATGGGCTGGCTGCTGTTCACCACGAGGCGGCTGGCCGAGGCGTGCGCGATGGAGCCGCTCGACGTGCTCGCGCTGCGCAACGACCCGCCCGCCCTGCACCTGCCGGAGATCGGCCGCGACCCCGTGCCGCTGCTGCGCCACCGCGTCGAGGACGGCCTGTTCAGGCGCGGCCTCGACCGCTCCGCCGACGCCAGGGAGAGGCTGCGCGACGAGATGGCGATCATCGAGCGCAAGCGCCTGTCCGGCTACTTCATCGCCGTGGCCGGCATCACCGACATGATCCGCGACATGGGCGTCCGCTGCGCCATCCGCGGCTCGGGCGCCGGCAGCCTGGTCAACTACCTCATCGGCATCGGCGAGGTGAACCCGCTCGAACACGGCCTGCTCATGGAGCGCTTCCTGTCGGAGGGCCGCATCGGGCTGCCCGACATCGACGTGGACGTCGAGTCGGCCCGCCGCCTCGACTGCTACCAGGCCATCTTCGACCGCTACGGCGAGTCCCGCGTGGCCTGCGTGTCCATGATGGAGACCTACCGGGCCCGCAGCGCCATCCGCGACGTCGCCGGCGCGATGGGCCTGCCGCCGCACGAGATCGACGCCATCGCCAAGGCGTTCCCGCACATCAGGGCCAGGCAGATCACCGCGTCCCTGGAGGACCTGCCCGAGCTGCGCGAGAGCCGGCTCGGCGAGGCCGGGCTCGACCGGGTCTTCCGGCTGGCGGAGAAGCTCGACGGCCTGCCCCGGCACATCGCGCTGCACCCGTGCGGCGTGCTGATCGGAAACGCCGGGCTGCGCGACCGCACGCCGGTCGAGCGCAGCATGCTGGGCTTCCCGATGTCGCAGTTCGACAAGGACGACGTGGAGGAGGCCGGGCTGCTCAAGCTCGACGTGCTGGGCGTGCGGATGCAGTCGGCGCTGGCGTACGCGCTGAGCGAGATCAAGCGCGTCGACGACGTCGTGGTGGAGCTCGACACCCAGCGCGGCGACGACCCCGGCGTCCAGTACGTGCCGCACGACGACCAGGACACCTACGACATGATCTGCGCCGCCCGCACCCTCGGCTGCTTCCAGATCGAGTCGCCCGGCCAGCGCGAGCTGGTGGCCAAGCTGGAGCCGCGCAGGATGCACGACCTGATCGTGGACATCTCGCTGTTCCGCCCTGGGCCGGTCAACTCCGACATGGTCACCCCCTACCTGGAGGCCAGGGGCGGGTGGCGGCAGCCGTACTACCCGCACGAGCGGCTGCGGGAGGCGCTGAAGGAGACCCACGGCGTCGTGGTCTTCCACGAGCAGGTCCTGAAGATCATCTCGGTGATGACGGGGCGCGACCTGTCCTACGCCGAGAAGCTGCGGCGCACGCTCGACACGCCGGAGGGCCGCGAGCGGGTGCGCCGCGCGTTCGTCCCGCTGGCCAGGGCCAACGGGTTCGACGACGCGGCCGTGGAGCGGGCCTGGCAGGTGCTCGACGCGTTCGGCTCGTTCGGGTTCTGCAAGGCGCACGCGGCGGCGTTCGCGCTGCCCACGTACCAGTCGGCCTGGCTCAAGCGGCACCACGCGGCGGCGTTCTTCGCCGGGGTGCTCACGCACGAGCCCGGCATGTACCCGCCGCGGGTCATCATCGACGAGGCCCGGCAGTGCGGGGTGAAGATCCTGCCCCTCGACATCAACAAGTCCGGCAGGGACTGGCAGGTCGAGCGGATCGGGCCGCGCGTCCAGGTCCGCGTGCGGCCCTCCTCGCTGGAAGGCGGATCTCCCGTGCGCAGAGACTTCAAGATCGGGGAGATCGGCAAGGGGTACGCGCTGCGGGTGCCGTTCTCGGCGATCAAGGGCGTCAGCGAGGCCGAGGTCGAGCGCATGGTGGCCGGGCAGCCGTACACGTCGCTGGCCGACTTCTGGGACCGCGCCCGGCCCTCGCGGCCCACGATCGAGCGGATCGTCCAGGTCGGCGGCCTCGACGCGCTGCACGACCTGCACCCGGGCGGCGGGCGCCGCTGGCGGCCCGGCGAGCTGACCAGGCGCGACCTGATCGCCCAGGTCGGCGCGCTCGACCGGGCCTCCGCCATCGGCGTGCAGGCGGGCCCGCGCAAGTCCAAGCGCTACAGCTCGCACATGTCCCAGCTGGATCTCACCAAGAACGCGGTTCCCCCGGCGGTACAGCTTCCGCTCGGGTTCGGCGAGAGGCTGCCGCCGGGGGAGCTGCCCGAGATGACGGAGACGGAGATGGTCGAGGCCGAGCTGGAGATCCTCGGCATCGACGTCAGCCGGCACATCCTCAGCTTCCACGACGAGCTGCTCGACGCGCTCGGGGTGGTACGTTCCAGAGACCTGCTCACGCGGCGCAACGGGGCGGAGATCCTCGTCGCCGGCGTCAAGGTGGCCACCCAGACGCCCGCCATCCGCTCGGGCCAGCGCGTCATCTTCACCACGCTCGACGACTCGACCGGGCCGATCGACCTGACGTTCTTCGAGTCGGTGCAGGGGCGGTGCGCGTCGATCGTGTTCGGGTCGTGGCTCATGCTGGCCAAGGGGGTGGTCCGGCGCACGGGGGTGCGGGCGGTGTCGCTGCGGGCGGTCGACTGCTGGAACCTCGCCGACCTCGACGCGCTGTGGCGCTCCCAGGGGATCGAGGCGGTGCGGGCCGTGCTGGAGCGGACGCCGCAGGACCTGGCCGGGGTCGGCGGCCGGAAGATCGAGTACGCCAACGGGTTCAGGCTGTCGCCCTACTCCGACCTGGGGCCGGCCGTCACCGCGAAGCCACCCAGGCAGCTCTGGCACGCCAGCCCGGGCAGCTCGGGCCCCACTGCGGCCTGACCGTCAGCTCGTGCGGCCCACCGCCGTGGACCCGGGAGCCGGTTGCGGCGACTGCGGGGAGAAGGCCCGCAGGGTGCCCGGCTCGACCACCCGGGCCGACCGGGCGGCCCGCTGCAGCCGCGTCAGCTCCCGTACGGTGCCGGCGCACAGCAGCGCCGCCACCGAGGCGCAGGCCAGCTCCGGCACCCCCACCCCCGTCAGGTCGCCGGCGGAGGCGTCGAGCGGCAGCCGGATCGTGAACAGGGCGAGCGTGCCGAGCCAGGCCGCCCACCACGAGCCCAGCAGCGCCAGCCAGCGCCCGCGGCGCCCGGCGGGCGGACGGGTGCCGCGCCAGACCTCGTCGACCAGCACCGCCGGCGCGACGAGGTTGACGCCCGGCAGCAGCCAGGCCGCCGCGACCGGGGCGGTGGCGGCGGAGCGGTCGTTGGCCTGCCTGGCGCGCACGAGCCAGGTCACGTAAGCGGCAGCGGCGGCGACGGTGGTGACCGCCACCAGCATCATCAGCACCGCGAACAGGGTCACCGCCCCCACCACGGCCTCGGCGTCGGCGCCCTGGGGGCGCCCGCCGAAGGCGGCCAGCTCGGCGGCGAGCCGGCGCCCGCGCGACAGCTCGAAGCTCACGAGAGCGCCGAGGGAGAGGATCTGGGCGGTGAGCGTCACGTAGACGGCGGAAGCGGCTCTGGCGGGCGATGCCTGGGTGTAGCGCACGTTGATCTCCCCCCGGGCCATGCGCTGAGGTTCTGATTCACTTGTATCCCGGCGGCCCCGCTGTTAATCAGCTCACCACGCCGGATTCCCACGCCCAAGCTGCGATTTCAACCCGATTGCGGACACCGAGCTTGGCCTGGATGCTGCCCAGGTGCGTCTTCACCGTCGACAGCGACACGAACAGCTCCGCCGCCACCTCCTGGTTGGTGCGCCCCCTGGCGACCAGGCGGACGACGTCCAGCTCGCGGTCCGTCAGCGGGTCGTTCACCGGGGCCGGGACGCGGCGGGGCTGGGCGAGGTGCTGCAGCAGCCGCACGGTGACCGACGGTGAGACCAGCGCGTCGCCCGCCGCCGCGGCCCTGACGGCCTCGATGAGCAGCGTGGGCCCGCTGTCCTTGAGCAGGAAGCCGGTGGCGCCGGAGCGCAGGGCTCCGTACACGTACTCGTCGAGGTCGAACGTGGTCACGATGACCACCCGCAGCGGGTTCTCCACGCCGGGGCCGGCCAGCACGCGGGTCACTTCCAGCCCGTCGAGCTTGGGCATCCTGATGTCGAGCAGGCACACGTCCGGCCGCAGCCGCCTGGCCTCCGCGACGGCCTCGGCGCCGTCGGAGACGGCGGCCACGACCTCCATGTCCGGCTGGGCGTCGAGGATCATCTGGAAGCCGGTGCGCACCAGTTGCTGATCGTCTGCGATGAGAACCCGAATAGTCACGGCCCCAACTCTAGGATCAGCCGTTCGGCCGAGGCGGATATGGACGCAAGGCCGATCCCCGCGCACCCCCTCCGGCGGGAGCCTGGACGGCATGAACGACGTGCTTGTTGGACGGGCCCTGGCCAAACGGTTCGGGCAGACGGTCGCCCTGGGCGGCGTGGACATCGCGGTACGGTCGGGCGAAGCCGTGGCGATCATGGGGCCGAGCGGTTCCGGCAAGTCGACCCTGCTGCACTGCCTGGCCGGCATCATGAAGCCGGACGGGGGCGAGGTGCACCTGCTCGGCCAGCGCATCGACACGCTCGGCGAGCGCAAGCGCAGCGCGCTGCGCCGCACCCGCTTCGGCTTCGTCTTCCAGTTCGGCCAGCTCCTGCCGGAACTGCCCGCCGAGGAGAACGTGGCGCTGCCGCTCATGCTCGGCGGCGTGCCGAGGGCCCAGGCCGTACGGCAGGCCCGCGAGTGGTTCGCCCCGCTCGGCCTGCACTCCCTGGAGGCCAGGCGGCCGGGGGAGCTGTCCGGCGGCCAGGCGCAGCGGGTGGCCATCGCCAGGGCGCTGGTGACCAGGCCGGCCGTGGTCTTCGCCGACGAGCCCACGGGGGCGCTCGACCAGCAGACCGGGCAGGAGACCATGCGGCTGCTGGTGGAGGCCACCAAGCACAACGACGCCAGCCTGATCGTCGTCACCCACGACCCCAACGTGGCCGCCTGGTGCGACCGCACGGTCGAGGTCCGCGACGGCCGGCTGCTGACGAGAGAGCCCGGGGTGTACGCGTGAACCTCGATCTGACCTGGCGGCTGCTCAAGGGCGGCGGGCGCAGGGGCCTGCTCGGCACCTGGCTCACGCTGGGCGCCGTGGCGGTGGCGACGGCGCTGCTGCTGTTCGCCGTGGCGGCGAACTCCGCCTTCCAGGCCAGGGCCGAGCGCGGCGCCTGGCGCAACCCGGTGCCGGCCGCCTCCGGCGCGGTCGCCGTCGAGGCGTCCCGCTACGACTTCGTCCGCGACCGGACGATCACCGTCGTCGACCTGGCCGCGCTGCCCGGCCGGACGCCGGAGCCGCCGCCGGGGCTGCCCCGCTTCCCCGCGCCGGGCGAGACGTGGCTGTCACCGGCCCTGGCCGAGCTGGCCGAGGAGCTGCCCGCCGGCGAGCTGGCCGAGCGTTACCCCGGCAGGAAGGGCGTGCTGGGGGACGAGGCGCTGGTGTTCCCCGGCGAGCTGGT
Organism: Nonomuraea composti; assembly: GCF_012034275.1. Taxonomy (NCBI): domain Bacteria; kingdom Bacillati; phylum Actinomycetota; class Actinomycetes; order Streptosporangiales; family Streptosporangiaceae; genus Nonomuraea; species Nonomuraea composti. The sequence goes on from NZ_JAATEP010000028.1 coordinate 123,003, forward strand.
CGCGGTCGTCGGCCACGCGCCGGACAGCCCGGCGATGACCGCGCAGCGCACCGACGACTGGGTCGTCGCCAAGCCGCCCGTCAAGGTCGCGAGCCTGGCCGGGCAGCCGAGCGAGGACGCCGAGGCGTACCAGGTGCTCTCGCTCATCGCCAGCGTGCTCATGGTCGTGCCGCTGCTCGTCTTCGGGGGCGCGGCGGCCCGGCTCACGGTGGCCAGGCGGGATCAGCGGCTGGCCGCGCTGCGCCTGGTCGGAGCCACGCCCGGGCAGGTCGTGGCCATGACGGTGGCGGAGGCGGTGATCGTCGCGCTGGCCGGCGCGCTGGCGGGGGCCGTCGTGTTCGCGCTGGCCGTGCCGCTGCTGGCCGGGATCGAGATGCAGGGCGGGCCGTGGTTCGCCGGCGACCTGTTCCCGCCGCCGCTCGTCCTGGCCGGGGTGCTGGTCGCGGTGCCGCTGCTGGTGGGGCTGTCGGCGGTGGCCGGGCTGCGGCGGGTCGTGGTGAGCCCGCTCGGCGTGGCCAAGCGGGAGACGCCGCCGGGCATGCGGTTCGTACGGGTGCTCGCCCTGCTGGCGGTGCTGGCCGCGTTCCCGCTGCTGACCAGGGGCACCAGCGCCTCGATCATCGCGGTGGCGCTCGCCCTGGCGTTCCTGTGCATCAACCTGGCCGGGCCGTGGGTGGTCGGCATGATCGGCCGGATCACGGCGGCGAGCGCGCGCGGCCCCGCCCGGCTGCTGGCCGGCCGCCGGCTCGTGGACGACCCGCGCGCGGCCTGGCGGACCGTGAGCGGCGTGGCGCTGACCGGCTTCGTGGCGGGCTTCCTCGGCCTGCTCAGCCCGACCGGGTTCGGCGACGAGGTGACGGGCCCGCCCCAGCTGCGCGTCACGGCGCCGGCCGGGCAGGTCACGGAGGTGGCCGCACGGGCCCGCGAGCGGCTGCGCGCCTCCGGCGTGCAAGCCACGGTGAAGCCCGTCAAGAACGTCGTGGTCGCGGCGCTGGGCAGCACCGCCGACGACGCCACCCTCGACCGCGCTCGCACCGCGCTGGCCGAGCTCGTGCCCGGCCGCACGCCCACCACGCAGCGTGACGACCGGCGCTTCGGGATCCAGATCCTGGCCGACGTGCGGGTGGGCACGATCGTGGTGCTGTCGGTGTCGTTCCTGGTGGCCATCGCCAGCTCGGGCATCACGGCCACGTCGTCGATCCTCGACCGGCGGCAGACGTACGGGCTGCTGCGGCTGGCGGGCACGCCGCTGGAGGTGCTCGACCGGGCCCGCCGCACCGAGACGCTGGTCCCGCTGACGGTCATGGGCGGCGGGGCGATCCTGGTCGGGGCGTTCTGCGCGGTGCCGTTCATGATCGGCGGCATGAACGTGGTCGGCACGGTCACGCTCGTCGCCTGCGTCGTCGCGGGCTTCGCCGGGGTGATCGGGGCGGGCGCGCTGAGCCGCCCGCTGCTCCGCTCGGTGACGGCCGACCCTGCGCCCCGCCCCGATTAGTTCACCCCAGCACGAGGTCGCGGACGAGCTTGAGCGAGGGCTCGTCCCGGACCCCCATGACGAGCAGGCTCGTGACCGGGCTGCGGTGCCACAGCTCCAGCCGCTCCTTGATCCGGCCGGGCGGGCCGACGAGCGAGATGCCGTCGGCCAGCTCGTCCGGGATCGCCCGGAACGCCTCGTCCTTGCGCCCCGCCAGGTAGAGCGCCTGGATGTGCTCGGCCGCCTCCGCGTAGCCCATCCGGCCGATGATGTCGGCGTGGAAGTTGCGCTGCCGGGCGCCCATGCCGCCGATGTAGAGCGTCAGCATCGTCTTCACGACGTCGAGCGCGCCCCGGAGGTCGTCGGAGATGAGCACCATCACCATGGCGGCCACGTCGAAGCCCGGCTCGGCGCCCGACAGCGCCTCGCCGTACATCTCCTCGATCTTCTCGGGGAAGGCGAACAGCGGCAGCCAGCCCTGCGCGACCTCGGCGGCCAGCGCCACGTTCCTGGGCCCCTCCGCCCCGAGATAGACGGGGATGTCGGGGCGGAGCGGATGGGTGATGGACTTGAGCGGTTTGCCCAGGCCGCCGGGCAGCGGCAGCGGGTAGTGCGGGCCGTCGCTGGTGACCGGCTCGTCGCGGCGCCACACCTTGCGCATGATCTCGACGTACTCGCGGGTCCTGGCCAGCGGCCGGGCGAACGGCTGGCCGTACCAGCCCTCCACCACCTGCGGCCCGGAGGCGCCCACGCCCAGCAGGAGCCGGCCGCCGGTGAGGTGGTCGAGCGTCATGGCGGTCATCGCGGTCGTGACCGGGGGCCTGGCGGAGATCTGGGCGATCGAGGTGCCCAGCTTGATGCGGGACGTCCGCGCGCCGTACCAGGCCAGCGGCGTGAAGACGTCGCTGCCGTACGCCTCGGCCGTCCAGACCGAGTCGTAGCCGAGGCGTTCGGCCGCCAGGACCGATTCGGTCGCGTCGTCGGCGTTGCGCTGCCAGTAGCCGAGGTTCAAGCCGAGCTTCATGGGACACCTCCGGAATTAAGTTCTATTACGGCCGGGGATGTCCCAAGTGTCAATGGAGGATCTTCCGGGGAAGTGACACTCTGTGCTCAAGGCTCTCTGTCGACTCGCCTGCCTGCTGCTTCTCCTGCCGGCGGCCGAGCCGACGATCGCGGCGGGCGACTCCCGGCCCAACATCGTCCTCATCCTGGCCGACGACCTCGAGACCGGCACGCTGCCGCTGTTCCCGAACATCACGCAGCAGCTCGTCCGCCAGGGCACCTCGTTCGACCGCTTCTTCGTGACGAACTCCTGGTGCTGCCCGTCCAGGGCGTCGATCCTGCGCTCGCAGCACGTCCACAGCCACGGGGTGCTGACCAACACCGCCCCGGAAGGGGGCTTCGACCGCTTCCACACCCTAGGACTGGAACGTTCCACGGTGGGCACCTGGATGCAGCAGGCCGGCTACCGCACCGGGCTGATGGGCAAGTTCCTCAACCACTACCCGGGCGGCACGGCGGAGGAGGAGTACGTGCCGCCGGGCTGGGACGAGTGGGACGTCCCCGTACGCAAGCTCTACGAGGAGTACGGCTACCGGCTCAACGAGAACGGCGAGCGGCGCGAGTACGGCTGGGAGGAGGACGACTACCTGTCCGACGTGCTGGCCGGCAAGGCCCACGACTTCATCACCGACGCCGACCAGCCGTTCTTCCTCTACCTGGCCCCGATCGGCCCGCACAACCCGTCCAACCCGGCCCACCGGCACGCGCACGCCTTCCCGCTGGCGATGGCGCCGCGCACCCCGTCGTTCAACCAGGCCGACGTGAGCCACGAGCCGTACTGGCTGCGCAACAGGCCGGCACTCACGCCGGACACCCAGGCCGACGTGGACGAGCACTACCGCAGGCGGCTGCGCGCCATGCTGGGCGTGGACGACCTCGTCGGCTCGGTGGTGGACGCGCTGCGGGAGTCGGGGAAGCTGGACAACACCTACATCTTCTTCACCTCCGACAACGGCTTCCATCTCGGCACGCACCGGCTGAAGCAGGGCAAGACCACTCCGTTCGAGGAGGCGATCAGGATCCCGCTCGTCGTGCGCGGCCCCGGCGTCGCGGCCGGCGCGACGGTCACGCACATGGGCGCCACGATCGACCTCGCCCCCACCTTCGCCGAGCTGGGCGGGGCCACGGTGCCGCCGTTCGCGGAGGGCCGCTCGCTGGTGCCGCTGCTGCGCGGCAGGCCACCCGCCCAGTGGCGAAAACAGGTGCTCGTGGAGTTCACCCGCCCGGCCGACCGGTCGTCGGCGGCCCAGACGCCCGTGCCCGCCTACCAGGCGCTGCGCACCGAGCAGCACACCTACGTCCGGTACGAGACGGGGGAGCGGCAGCTCTACGACCTGACCACCGACCCCTACCAGCTCACGAACCTGGCGAGCACCGCCGACCCGGCGCTGCTGGCCCGGCTCGACCAGCGGCTGTCGGGCATGGTCGCCTGCTCGGGGGCGAGCTGCCACGTCGCCGACAGCCAGGGCTAGCCGGGGCCGGCGAACAGCGCGGGGTAGGCGTGCGCGAGGTGCTCCGACACGGCCCGGGTCGCCTCGCCCGCCTCGCCGCGCTCGATGGCCTCGAGGATGCGGACGTGGTCGGCGCGCAGGACCGAGGTGTCGCCCAGCCGCCGCACCGCTTCGACCGAGTACCTGCGCATCGAGTCGCGCAGCGAGCGCATGATGGCGGCGATGAGCCGGTTGCCCGACGCGTCCGCGATCGCGCAGTGGAAGGCCGTGTCGTGCTCGACGAACTCCTCCGCCGTGCGCGCCGCGTCCATCCCGGCCAGGGCGGCGGCCAGGGCCGAGGTGTCGGCCCGCGACGCGGCGGCCTGGGCGGCGGCCCACTGCTCGATCATGTGCCGGGTGTCGATGACCTCGCGCATCTCCAGGCTGGCCAGGCCCAGGTGGAGCCGCAGCAGGTCGGTCAGCGCCGAGTCGGGGCGCGAGGTGAGCACGGCGCCCGCGTCGGGGCCCCGGCCGACCTGGGAGGAGACGACGCCGAGGGTCTCCAGCACGCGCATCGCCTCGCGTACCGAGGAGCGGCTGACGCCGAGCTGCTCGGCGAGCTGGCGCTCGGCGGGCAGCCGGTCGCCCACGGTGAGGCCGTCCTCGGTGATGCGCCGCTCGATCTGCGCGAGCACGTCCTCGAACGTCCGCGTCCGCTTGACGGGACGCCAGCCGGTGTCGTCCACCCTGGAGCCTCCTCGCTGCCGGCCGGTAATGTTGTGCTTCGATATGGTCTGACCATACTGTGGTCGGACCATACTTCGGAAGGAGAGCCGTGCGAGTCGCCCTGTTCATCACGTGCGTGAACGACACGCTCTTCCCGGGCACCGGCAAGGCCGTGGTGTCGCTCCTGCGCAGGCTCGGCTGCGACGTGGACTTCCCCGCCGCCCAGACGTGCTGCGGGCAGATGCACGTCAACACCGGTTACCGGGAGGAGGGCGTGCGGCTGGCCCGGCACTTCACGGAGGTGTTCGCCGGCTACGACGCGGTCGTCGCGCCGTCGGGGTCGTGCGCGGCCATGGTGCGCGAGCAGTACCCGAAGCTGGCCAGGCCCGGCAGCAGGGGAGCGGCGGCGATCGCGGAGGTCGCGCCCAAGGTGCACGAGCTGTCGGAGTTCCTCATCGACGTGCTGAAGGTCGAGGACGTCGGCGCGTACTTCCCGCACCGGGTCACCTACCACCCCACCTGCCACTCGCTGCGCGGGCTGCGCCTCGGCGACCGGCCCACGCGGCTGCTCCAGCACGTACGCGGCCTGGAGCTGGTGCCGCTGCCCGGCGCCGAGGAGTGCTGCGGCTTCGGCGGCACGTTCGCGGTCAAGAACCCGGCGGTCTCCGCCGCGATGGGCGCCGACAAGACCCGCAACATCATGGACACCGGCGCCGAGGTGCTGTGCGCCGCCGACAACTCCTGCCTCATGCACATCGGCGGCACCCTGAGCCGCCAGAAGACCGGCGTCAGGACCATGCACCTGGCCGAGATCCTCGCATCCACAGAGGAGGCCCAATGAGCGCGACCTTCCTCGGCATGCCGGGAAGTTTCCCGAAGAACTCGCAGAAGGCCGTCCAGAACTCGCAGCTGCGCTTCAACCTCCGCAAGGCCACCCACACCATCCGCGGCAAGCGGGCCGGCGTCGTCGGCGAGCTGCCCGACTGGCAGGAGCTGCGCGCGGCCGGCAAGGCCATCAAGGACCACACGCTGCGCAACCTCGACCGCTACCTGATCCAGCTCGAAGAGGCCGTGACGCGGGCGGGCGGCACCGTCCACTGGGCCAGGGACGCCGCCGAGGCCAACCGCATCGTCACCGACCTGGTCAAGGCCACCGGCGAGACCGAGGTGGTCAAGGTCAAGTCGATGGCCACCCAGGAGATCGAGCTCAACCAGGCGCTGGCCGCGCACGGCATCACCGCGTACGAGACGGACCTTGCCGAGCTGATCGTGCAGCTCGGCGACGACTTCCCCAGCCACATCCTGGTCCCCGCGATCCACCGCAACCGCTCCGAGATCCGCGAGATCTTCCTCGACAAGATGCCGCACGTCCCGCCGGGCCTGACCGATGACCCGCCCGCCCTCGCCGAGGCGGCCCGGCTCCACCTGCGCGAGCGCTTCCTCAGGAGCAAGGTCGCGATCTCCGGCGCCAACTTCATGGTGGCCGAGACCGGCACGCTGGTGGTGCTGGAGTCGGAGGGCAACGGCCGCATGTGCCTGAGCCTGCCCGAGACCCTGATCAGCGTCGTCGGCATCGAGAAGCTGCTGCCCTCCTGGCGGGATCTGGAGGTGTTCCTCCAGCTCCTTCCGAGAAGCTCCACGGGTGAGCGGATGAATCCCTATACGAGTATGTGGACCGGCGCCGTCGAGGGCCAGGACTTCCACCTGGTGCTGCTCGACAACGGCCGCACCGACGTGCTCGCCGACGAGGTGGGCCGCCAGGCGCTGCGCTGCATCCGCTGCTCGGCCTGCCTGAACGTCTGCCCCGTGTACGAGCGCGCGGGCGGCCACGCGTACGGCTCGGTCTATCCCGGCCCGATCGGCGCGATCCTCACCCCGCAGCTCAGGGGCATGTCGTCGGAGCTGGACGCGTCGCTGCCGTTCGCCTCCAGCCTCTGCGGGGCCTGCTACGACGTCTGCCCGGTGGCCATCGACATCCCCGAGGCGCTGGTGGACCTGCGGGCCAAGGCGCCGCACGCGGCGGCGGAGAAGGCCGGCATGAAGGTGGCCGGCTGGATACTGAACGACCACGAGCGGCTGGCCAAGGCGCAGCGCGCGGCCACCCGCGCCCGCAAGCTGGTGCCCAAGCGGCTGCCCGGCCCGCTGTCGGCGTGGACGGACACCCGAGACCTGCCCGAGATTCCCGAAGAATCCTTCAGAGACTGGTGGGAGCGGAATGAGCGCGCGTGAGGAGATCCTCGCCAGGGTCCGCAAGGCCATCGCCGGCGCGGAGGACGTCGAGATCCCCCGCCACTACCGGACGGACCGGCAGGGCGAGGACCTGGTGGGGCTGTTCGCCGAGCGGGTGGACGACTACCGGGCGATCGTGCACGTCGTCCCGGCGGCCGAGGTGCCCGGCAAGCTCGACGCGTGCCTCGGCGAGCGCCGCATGATCGTCCCGGACGGCTTCGGCCGGGCCGGCGGCTGGGACGACGTCAACACCGCCGACGGCGTGGTCACCGGCTGCGCCGTCGCCATCGCCGAGACCGGCACGATCGTCCTCGACCACGGGCCCGGCCAGGGCACGAGGGCCCAGACGCTCATCCCCGACTACCACCTGTGCGTGGTGCGGGCCGACCAGATCGTGGCGGGCGTGCCGGAGGCGCTGGCCAGGCTCGACCCGGCCCGCCCCCTCACCTGGATCAGCGGCCCCTCGGCCACCAGCGACATCGAGCTGAACCGGGTGGAGGGCGTCCACGGCCCCCGCACGCTCGAAGTGATCATCAGTACCTGAGCACCGCGGCCACGTCCTCGACCGCGTCGGTGAACCACAGCTCCGCGTCGGTCATCGCGGCCGCCCTGGCCAGCGCGGAGTCCGACCGCTCCCGGATCGGCTCCTCCACGCCCCAGCGGCGCAGCTCCCCCTCGTCGGTGGCGAGCTGCGTGCCGCCCTCGCCGATCCAGACCGGGCCGGGCCGCTCGCCGGGCAGCAGCACGGCGTGCACCCGGCCCTCGCGCAGCGCCTGACAGACGCGCGCCATCCCGGTCGGCCCCGCGGACTCCTGGTGGCGTTCCAGCAGCTCGGCGCGCCTGCGGTCGAGCCATTCGTCGAGCGCCCGCTCCACGTCCCGCTCGAACTGCCCGTGATTGTCGCGGCTGCCGTGCTCGACGATCATCACCCGGTCGGCCGCCTTCGTGCCGAGGTGGTGCAGCAGGTACGAACGCGACTTCGGCTCGCCCGCGACCAGGATCAGCTCGGCGCCGATCCGCCGGACCTGCTCGTCGATCTCCTTGGCCACGGCCTGCGCGTTCTTCTCCCAGGCGTCGTCCACGGCGCGCTCGTACCGCTTCTGCGACCAGCCGCCCTGGGCGGTCTTCTGCAGCGGCCACGAGGCCGCCTCCACGGTGGTGCTGCGCGGCGACCCGCCGCCGAACACCGTCACCTCCGCGCCCGCGTGATCCACGATCACCCGGATGTGCGGGATGTTCTCGCCGCGCCGCATCAGCAGCGGCGTGACGTGCGGCAGCGGCGTCCACGTGGCCAGCTCGGACGGCGCCTCGGGCAGCGACTCGGCCAGCACCACGTCACCGTGCGTGGCGAACAGGGCCCGCCCCGCGGCGGCGCCCAGGGCCTCCTCCTCCAGGGCGTCCAGGGTCGCCTCGTCGGCGTGCCCGGAGTGCCCGTCGAGCCGGTCGCGCACGCTGCGCCAGTGGGACTCGCGTTCAGGCCCCGTCAGAGCGCCCAGGTAGACCGAGGCGTACGGGCCGCGCCGCTCGTACAGCGGGCGGATGAAGTCGAGCCGCACGGCTCACCACCTCCGCTTCTCCACGCCGATGCCGAGCGCCTTGGCGACGTCGGCCATGTTCGTGTAGTCGCGCTCGGGCAGGGACTCGACCATGTCGATGATCGGATCGGGCGCGCCCTCGCGCTGGGCGCGGGCCAGCAGCTCGCGCTTGGACGAGGGCCAGTGGGTGTCGCTCAGCCACTTGGCGAGGTCGCTGCGCACGTCCACGTCCCGCTGCGTCATCCCTTCGGGGACGCCCGGCTCGTGTCCTGGCGGGTACGAGTGAAGCGACTCCTCACCGGGCGCCGGCATGGCCTCGGGCTCCTTCCACTCCTCGGCATGCGTCGTACCGCCTCCGCGCACCAGGCCCTCGGTCTCGTGCTTCTGCTCGTCGTCGAGGCGGGGTCCGTGCTTGTCGCTTCCACGTTCCATCATTCAAGCCACTCTCCTCTCAATCCGCCCCTACCCCCGCTTTCGTGGGCAAACATCGCGACTGTGTACCCTCCACACCGTGTTCGATCCCGACGTGAGCATCGCCACGGAACGACTTACGCTCCGGCCGTTCGGCCCCAAGGACACCCTGCGCATCCGCTCCATCGTGCAGTCCGGCGCCCAGTTCCTGCCGCCGGGCGCGCCCGCCAGGGTCTCCGGGATCGCCCCCTGGCTGATGCACGGCGTGCACGAGCTGCGCCGCTCCGGCCAGGGCATCCACCTGGCCATGACCGACGCCGAAGGGGTCATCGTCGGGGCGATCAGCCTGTTCAAGACCTCGTGGAGCGCGGGCACCACCGAGGTCGGCTACGGCGTGCACCCCCTCTACCGGGGCCGCGGCTTCGCCACCGAGGCCGTGCGCGGCCTGACCGCCTGGGCGTTCGACACCATGGGGCTGCGCAGGATCGACCTGACCGCCAGGCTCGACAACCTCGCCTCGCTCCGCGTCGCCACCAAAGCGGGCTTCACCTGGGAAGGCGTCGTCCGCGACGCGGTCGTGGACGGCGACGGCGCGCACGACCTCGTCCTGTTCGGCCTGCTGCACTACGACAGCCGCGTGCCGCCCGCCACCCTGTCGAAGGCGGAGCTGCGCACCCAGCGGCTCCTCCTGCGCAGGCAACGCCCCGAGGACGCCGCCGACCTGGCCGTCACCGGCGCCGACCCGCTCACCCAGCGGTTCACCGGCGTGCCCAGGGACTACTCGGCCGAGCACGCCCGCGCCTACGTCGCGCACGCCGAGCGCCGGTGGATCAGGGGCGTCGGCGTCGCCTGGACCGCCGCCGAGCTGGCCACCGGCCGGTACGCGGTCAACGTCGACCTGCGCGACCTCGACTGGACCGGCAGGACCGCCGAGGTCGGCTACATGACCGCGCCCTGGGCCAGAGGCAAGGGGTACGCGGGCGAGGCCGTGCAGGCGGTCGCCCGCTGGCTGTTCGAGCGGCACGGGTTCAGCCGCCTCCAGCTCCGTGTCTCCCCGGCCAACAACGCCTCCCAGCGGGTCGCGGAGAAGGCCGGCTTCGTCAGGGAAGGGCTGGCCCGCGCCTCGATCGCGGGCGAAGACATGATCGTCTACAGCCTCATCCCCACGGACCTGGTCTGAGGGCACACCGGACTGACCCCCGTACCCTTTGTGAAACCCCGTCCGAGCCGTCACCCTTGAGTGGAGGACGGTGAGGCGCATGATCACGGTGGTCGGCTGGGACGGCAGTGAGCTCTCGGCCAAGGCGGTGGGCAAGCTGCGGGAGGCCAAGCTCGTCGTGGGGCCCGACGCCGTTCTCGGCCAGCTCGGCCTGACCGCGGCCACCGCGGCCGACGGGGCGCTGCTGGAGGCGCTCGACGACCACCTGGAGCACGGAGAGGGCCCCGCGGTCGTGGTCGCGCCGGGCGATCCCGGCTTCTTCGGCGTCGTCCGCACACTACGGGCGCACGGCCTCAAACCGGACGTGCTGCCGGCCACCTCGCTCGTCACCCGCGCCTTCGCCTGCGCCGGGCTCAACTGGGAGGACGCGCTCGTCGTCGCCCCGTCCGGCCCCCGCCAGCTCGACCGGGTCGTCAACGCCTGCCGCGCCCATCCCAAGGTCGCGCTGCTCGTCGCCCCCGGCGTCGGCCCCGCCGAGATCGCCCGGGAGCTGGCGCCCACCACGCCGCGCGCGCTCATCGTGTGCGAGGACCTCGGCGGCCCCGACGAGCGCGTCACCCACAGCCGCATGGGCGAGGCCACCACCAGGCCGTGGAAGGACCCCGACGTGGTCCTCGTGATCGACCCGCTGCACCAGCCGAAGGAGCCGAGCTGGGTGGCCGGCGCGCGGCCCGGGCCGTCGGAATGGGCGCTGCCGTCCGCCGACGGCATGCCGGCCGAGGCCAGGGCGTACGTGCTGGCCAAGCTCGGCCCGCGGCTCGGCGACCTCGTGTGGGACGTCGGCGCCGGCACCGGCCAGATCGCCGTCGAATGCGCCAGGCTCGGCGCCGCCGTCGTCGCCGTCGAACGCGACGAGGAACGCTGCGCCAAGCTGCGCGCCCACGTGCTCGAACACGGCGTCAAAGTGGCCCTCACCAGAGGACAGGCGCCCCCGGCGCTGGAGCCGCTGCCCGACCCCGACGCCGTCTTCGTCGGCGGCGGCGGCCTCGACGTCATCCTCGCTTGCGCCGCCAGGCGCCCGCGCGTGCTGGTGTGCGCGCTGCGCAAGGTCGAGCACGTCGCCGGCGTGCTCGACCGGCTGCGCGAGCACGGCTACCGCGGCGAAGGCACCCAGATCCAGGTCTCCAAGCTGCTGCTCAACCCCGACGGCTCCCACAGCCTGGCCGCCGTCGACCCCGTCTTCGTGGTGCACGCGACACCCGCGCACGCAGCGTGACCTGTTGCCCACACGGGCGCATCGGTTATCCTCGCGTGTCTTTGTCCACCGCACCGGAGAATCCCTCACGATGAAGCCGCCGCTCCTGCTGATCGGGCAGAGCTCCCAGGATGACGCCTACGCCGCCGAGTTCGGCAGGTTCGTACACCGCCTGCGCTGCCGCCTCGACCAGTCGGGCGCCGATGTGTCCGGGGGCTACCTGGAGCGGGCCACGCCCCGGCTGAGCGACTCCGTCGCCTCCCTCGTCGCGCGGGGGCACCACCGGCTCGTCGCGCTGCCGCTGAGCCTCAGCAGGGTCGGCGAGGAGTTCCCCGCCGCCATGGCGCTGGAGCAGCAGCGCCACCCCACCCTCATGTACGACTACGGCCGGCCCCTCGGCCCCGACCCGCGCGTCCTCGCCCTGCTCGCCGAGCGGCTCAACGAGGCCGCCACCGAGCTGTCCAGGCCGCGCGCGCTGGAGCTGGCCGGCGCCCGGCCCCGGCTGCGCGCCGTCGACTCCCCGCCCGCCGAGGACCTCCACCAGCACATCGAGCCGGGGGAGACCGCGGTCGTGCTCGTCGGCGAAGGCTCCACCGACGCCGCCGCCAACGCCGAGGTCCACCGCGTCTCCCGGCTGTTCTGGGAGACCCACGCCTACGACTTCATGACCGTCGAGACCGCCTTCGTCTCCGTCACCCCTCCCGGGGTGCCCGGCGGGCTGGAGCGCTGCCGCCGCCTCGGGGCCAAGCGGGTGATCGTGGTGCCGTACCTGCTGTTCGCCGGTGGCCTGCTGGAGCGGGTCTGGGCGCAGGCGCTGGCGTACGGCGCGGGGCACCCCGACCTCGACATCCGCTGCGCCGAGGTGATCGGCGACTGCGAGACGCTGGCCGACGTCGTGATCGACCGCTACGAGGAAGCGCTCCAACTCGTCCCGTGACCGGAGGTTCGTCGTGGTCGCTGAGATTTTGTACTGGAGGTCCTGTGTTCGCTGAGACGCCGGCGGTTCTGTTTGGGAGGCGCCGTGTTCGCTGAGACGCCGGCGGTTCTGTTTGGGAGGCGCCGTGTTCGCTGAGACCCTGGCGGCGATCCGCCCCGCGGACCCGCGGGTGCTCGCCGAGGCGCGCGCCCACCAGGACCGCCTCACCAAGCCGCGCGGCTCGCTGGGCGCGCTGGAGGAGGTCGCGGTCCGCCTGGCGGGCGCGGCCGGCACCAGCCCGCCGCCCATGCCGGAGCCCGCCGCCCTGGCCATCTTCGCCGCCGACCACGGGGTGCACGCGCGCGGCGTCAGCCCGTGGCCGCAGGAGGTCACGGTGCAGATGGTGGCCAACTTCCTGGCCGGGGGCGCCGTCGCCAACGCCTTCGCCGCCCAGGCGGGCGCCTCGGTGACGGTGGTGGACGTGGGCGTCGCCGCCGACCTGCCCGACGCTCCCGGCCTGGTCAACCACAAGATCGCGTACGGCACCGCCGACCTGTCGCAGGGCCCCGCCATGACCGTCGACCAGGCCGTCCAGGCGCTGGAGGCCGGCATCGTCGTGGCCCGTGACCTGGTCGCCAAGGGCGCGCGCTGCCTGATCACCGGCGACATGGGCATCGCCAACACCACCGCCTCCGCCGCGCTCGTCTCCGCCTTCACCGGCAAGGACCCGGCCGAGGTGACCGGGCGGGGCACCGGCATCGACGACGAGACGTACGAGCTGAAGGTCGGGATCGTGCGCGCGGCCCTGCGCGCGAACGCGGTGACGGACCCCGCCTCCTCGCCCAGCGAGACGCTGCGGGCGCTGGCGGCCGTCGGCGGGTTCGAGCACGCGGCCATCGCGGGCTTCATCCTGGGCGGCGCGGCGCTGCGCGTGCCGGTGATACTCGACGGCGTGATCGCCGGGGCCGCCGCGCTGGTGGCCGCCGCGTTCGACCCGGCCGCCGTCGATCACTGCGTGGCCGGCCACCGCTCCGCCGAGCCCGGCCACACCGCCGCGCTCGCGCATCTCGGCCTGCGCCCCCTGGTGGATCTGGAGCTCCGGCTCGGCGAGGGAACGGGCGGCCTGCTGGCGCATCCGATGGTGTGCGCGGCGGTGCGGGTGATGCACGACGTGGCCACGTTCGACTCGGCGGGAGTGACTGAAAAGCCCGTGTGATGATGGGAGGCACTGGAGGGAGCGACAGTGTCTCGTTATGGACCGATGTACGGACCTGACATCACGTTCCTCGGGGTCGATCGCTGCGACGTGAACGACCCCGAGAGCTACGCGGGCGCCGACGTGGTGATCATCGGCGCCCCGTTCGACGGCGGCACGTCCAACCGGCCGGGCGCCAGGTTCGGGCCCATGGCGCTGCGCCAGGCGTGCTACCTGCCGCACGACGGCTCCAGGCCCAGCCTCGCGCTGCGCGTGGACGCGCTGCGCGACCTGCGGGTGCTCGACGCCGGCGACGTGGAGTGCTACTCGGGCGACGTCGAGGGCTCGCTGGCGGCCATCGAGGAGGCGGTGCACCGGGTGGCCGCCTCGGGGGCCGTCCCGCTGGTGCTCGGGGGCGACCACACGGTGGCGCTGCCGGACGCGCGGGGGACCGCCAGGGCGTACGCGGCGGGGCGCACCTCGATGATCCACTTCGACGCGCACGCCGACACGGGCGACATCGCCTTCGGCCACCTGTACGGGCACGGCCAGCCGATGCGGCGGCTCATCGAGTCCGGGGCCATCAGGGGCGACCGGTTCCTGCAGATCGGCCTGCGCGGCTACTGGCCGGAGCCGGAGACGCTCGGCTGGATGGCCCGGCAAAATATGCGTTCCTATGAAATGACGGAAATCGTGGCTCGCGGGCTCGACGAGTGCCTGACCGAGTCGTTCTCGGTCGCGCTCGACGAGTGCGACCAGATCTTCCTGTCCGTCGACATCGACGTCTGCGACCCCGGCCACGCCCCCGGCACCGGCACACCCGAGCCCGGCGGCCTCACCGCCCGGCAACTGCTCGATGCGGTCCGCCGGATCTGCTATGAAATGCCCGTGGCCGGCATGGAAGTGGTGGAAGTGGCGCCGCCGTACGACCACGCGGACATCACCGCGTACCTCGGCAACCGGGTTATCCTGGAAGCCCTGTCAGCGATGGCCAGACGCCGCAAGGACGATGAGGGCGGGCCACGTTGGGATCCCAGGCAGCCTCTTCTTGATGGTCGTTGACCCGTGCGCAGCAAATGACGCATGCGGAGCCGGTAGGTTTACGTCCTAACACAACCTTCGCGAACGGGAGATTCCCCCCATGGGTCCCTACCTCCTCGGCCTGCGGCTTTCCGGCCGCCGGGTCCTCGTCGTGGGCGGCGGCCGCGTCGCGCAGCGACGGGTGCCCGCGCTGCTAGAGGCCGGTGCGGAGGTCACCGTCGTGTCGCCGTCCGTCACGCCGGCCCTCGACGACCTCATCGCCGCCGGCCGGGTCACCTGGCACGCCCGGCCCTACGAGGTCGGCGACTGCGACGGGGCCTGGCTCGTACAGGCCTGCACCGATGACAGGTCCGTCAACACCGCGGTCGCCGCCGAGGCGGAGGCCAAGCGCGTGTGGTGCGTGCGCGCCGACGACAAAGACGCCTCCGCCGCCTGGACACCCGCCACCGGCCGGGTCGACGAGATCGGCGTCGCCGTCACCGCGGGCGGCGACCCGCGCCGCGCCGCCGGCATCAGGGACGCCGTGGTCGAGGCGCTGCGCGACGGCACCGTCGACGCCCGCCGCAACCGCACCAAGCCCGTCGGCGTCGCCCTCGTCGGCGGTGGCCCCGGCGACCCCGGCCTCATCACCGTGCGCGGCCGCCAGCTCCTCGCCCAGGCCGACGTCGTCGTCGCCGACCGCCTCGCGCCCCGCGCCCTGCTCGACGAGCTGGCCCCCGACGTCGAGCTCATCGACGCCGCCAAGGTCCCCTACGGCCGCGCGCTCTCCCAGGAGACGATCAACGAGCTGCTCGTCGACCGCGCCCGGCAGGGCAAGTTCGTCGTCCGGCTCAAGGGCGGAGACTCGTTCGTGTTCGGCCGCGGCGGCGAGGAGATGATCGCCTGCGCCGAGGCCGGCATCCCCGTCCTCGTCGTGCCCGGCCTCACCAGCGCCGTCGCCGTGCCCGCCGCCGCCGGGGTGCCCGTCACCCACCGCGGCGTCAGCCAGGAGTTCCACGTCATCTCCGTGCACGTGGCCCCCGACGACCCCAAGTCCACCGTCGACTGGCCCGGCCTGGCCCGCTCCCAGGGCACGCTGGTGCTGCTGATGGCCGTCGAACGCCTCGCGAAGGTGGCCGAAGCCCTCGTCCGCGACGGACGTTCGCCGGAGACTCCCGTAATGGTGGTACAGGACGGTACCCTTCCGACCCAGCGGGCGGTCACCGCTTCGCTTTCCACCGTGGCCGACCGCGTGTCCGCGGCTGGGATCCGGCCGCCGGCGATCGTCATCGTCGGCGACGTCGTGCGGGTCGGCCAGGAGGTCGAGATGGTACGAGCGGAGCGCTTGCCGTGAACACGGCCATGGATGACGGGCGGCACGAGTCGCTCGGGGAGCAGACGTTGAGCTTCCGCCCGATAACGGACGACGACCTCCCCCCGGAGGCCCAGCCCGACGCCACCCCCCGCACGGGGCCCGCCACCGACGGGGAGGTCGCCTCGGGCGAGCCCGCCGACGGGAAGGGCTCGGGCCAGCGCGCCCACCGGGAGAGCCGGGCTGAGCCCGCCCCTCAGCAGGGCCAGAGGGGGCCCGCCCATCGGGAAGGCCGGGGCGAGCCTGCCGGCCCTCAGTCCGTCGGCCCTCAGCCCGCCGGCCCGCGGTCCGCGGGGGAGGAGCCGCCTGCCCGCCGCCCCTCCCTCTTCGAAAAGCCCGCCATCCTCCGTCAGCCCGCGCCCGGCGGGCCGCCCTCGTCCGCGCGGCCCGCGCCCGAGGCCCCCTCGCCGGAACGGCCCTCCCTCTTCGTGAAGCCGGCCGCCCTCGGGGGCCCCGGCGCCCCTGTTTCGAGGGGCGACGTCCAGGACGCGCCGCATCCCACGAAGCCCGGCGAAGACCCGGCCGCCCCCGACCTCGCGACGGAGGCCGCGGACGCCTCCACCACCGCCCAGGCCGACGAGCCCGCCACCGAGCCCGCCACCGAGCCCGCCACCGAGAGCGCGTCGGAGGCCGCCGGCGCCTCCGCTGCCCAGCAGGGCGACGAGCCCGCCGCGGAGGCCGCGGATGCTCCCGCCGCGTCACAAGCGGCCGAGGAGCCCGCCGCCGGGGTCGCGACCGAGCCCGAGGCCGCGTCCGCCGCCACGCCCGACGGCGAGTCCGACGTAGCTCTCACCGCCGACGCGCCTGAGGGCGAGCCCGACGCCGCCACCGGCCCCGCCGCCGAGGTCGCGCCGGACACCGGCTCCGAGCCCGTCTCTCCTGACGAGGCCGCCTCCGCTTCCGAGCCGGAACCCGCACCCGAGCCGGACACCACGCCCGAGCCGGACACCACGCCCGAGCCCGAGGCCGCCTCCGAGCCCGAGGCCGCGTCCAAGCCCGAGGCCGACGCCTCCGCCGAGCCCGAGCGCGCGCCTGCGTCCGAGGCTGAGCCCGAAGCCCAGCCCGAGGCCCAGTCCGAGTCCGAGCCTGAGCCCGAAGCGGAGTCCGAGCCTGAGCCCGAAGCGGAATCCGAGCCTGAGGCCGAAGCCGAGGGCGGGTCTGAGGGCGAGGCGACGGGTGGGGCCGAAGCCGGAGGGGCGGGGGCGGAGTCCGGTGAGGAGCCGGTGGGGCCGGGCGAGACGCTGGAGGAGCTGCCGCAGGAGGCCGCCGAGGCGCTCATGTCGGCCCTGGGCGCCCTCCGCGAGAGCATCGCCGACCTGCGTTTCGGTCTCGACCTCCCGGGCTCGGCCGAGGCGAGGCAGGCGCAGGCCGACCTGCTGGCCCAGCTGGAGAACTACGTCCTGCCCCGGGTGCGAACCCGCACGGCCCCGGCCCTGATCGTGGTCGCGGGCTCGACGGGCGCGGGCAAGTCGACCCTGGTCAACAGCCTGGCCGAGAAGAACGTCTCGCGCACCGGCGTGCGCCGCCCGACCACCGGCACCCCGGTCCTGGTCTGCCACCCAGAAGATCGCGAGTGGTTCGCGAAGGGCGAGCTGCTCGGCGGCCTGCGCCGGCTCGACCAGCCGTCCCGCGAGGCCGGCATGGACGGCCTGGTGATCGTCTCGACGGAGAAGCTCCCACAGGGTGTCGCGTTGCTCGACACGCCCGACATCGACTCGGTGGTCGAGGAGCACCACGAGATCGCGCACCGCATGCTCGACGCCGCCGACCTGTGGATCTTCGTGACCACGGCGGCCCGTTACGCCGACGCCCCCGCCTGGAGCCTGTTGCGGCTGGCGAAGGAGCGCGGTGCCCGCCTGGCGATCGTCCTGTCGCGGGTGCAGGAGCGCTCGGCGGACGTGGTGCTCAAGCATTTCGTCCGTATGCTGACCGAGTACGGCCTGGGCGACATCGACCGGTTCGTCATCCATGAGGCGAAGGTGACCGATGGCAGGCTGCCCGACGCCGAGGTGACCGATCTGCGGTTGTGGCTGGCCGAGCTGTCGGTGGATGAGGCGCGGCGGGCGCAGGCGGTGCGCGAGACGCTCAACGGCGTGCTCAACAGTTTCCGCACCCGCGTTCCGGCGCTGGCCAAGCAGCTGGAGGCGCAGGTCGCGTTCCGGGCGGAGCTGCGCGCGGACGTGGAGGCGGCGTTCCTGAGCGCGCTCAGCGAGATCGACAAGGCGTCCAGGAACGGCTCGCTGCTGCACGGTGAGGTGCTGGCGCGGTGGCAGGAGTTCGCGGGGTCGGGCGACCTCGTCCGCTCGTTGCAGCTGCGCAAGCGCGGCCGGGCGGCCAAGCAGGCGCCGGAGCGGGTGCTGGCGTTCAAGGCGGCGATCCGCACGGGGCTGGAGGCGGTGATCGTCGCGGCCGCGAACCGTGCCTGCGAGGAGGTGGTGGCGCGCTGGCGGCACCGCTCGGAGCTGGGGGCGAAACTCGGGGAGGATCTCGACCGGCCGTCCGACGACCTGGTCCGCCAGGCGGGGCGGGCGATCGCGTCCTGGCAGGAGCATCTGGGCGAGCTGGTACGCACGGAGGGTGTGGCCAAGCGGTCGGTGTCGAAGCTGGTGTCGTTCGACCCCGAGTCGCTGGCGCTGATCTTCATGGTCGCCATGTTCAGCGGGGGCAGCGGCGAGGGGGTGCCGCACCGGCTGGTCAACGCCCTGCTCGGGGCCGAGTCGCTGCGCGGCATCGGGGCCAAGGCGCTCAGTGATCTGCGGGCCAGGATCGGCATGCTGTTCGACGAGGAGGCCATGCGTTACGTGCAAGCGCTCGACTCCGCGGGCATTCCCGACGAGTCCGTCGCGACCCGCCTCTATCAGGCAACGTACAACCTTGAGGTCGCTCGATGACCACCACGACCACCAGACCGGGCCTGGCTCCGCGGCTGACGGCGCTCACCAAGGTGGTGGAGCTGGGCCCGGGGCGGCTGGACAAGAAGCTGCTGAACGAGTCCGGCGCGCTGCTGCAGCGGGCCGGCAACCGGCTCAAGCTTTCCTCGGAGCACACGGTCGTCGCCCTGGCGGGCGGCACGGGCAGCGGCAAGTCGTCGCTGTTCAACGCGCTGTCGGGGCTGGAGCTGTCGCCGACGGGCGTCCGCAGGCCGACCACCGCCCGTACGCACGCCTGCGTGTGGGGGCTGGAGGGGGCGGGGCCGCTGCTCGACTGGCTGCAGATCCAGTGGCGTCACCGTTTCTCGCGGGCCAGCGCGCTCGACAAGGGCGACAGCCAGCTGCACGGGCTGATCCTGCTGGACCTGCCCGACCACGACTCGATCAGGGCGCTCACCGACACCGAGGCCGACCGGCTCATCGGCCTGGCCGACCTGGTGGTGTGGGTGCTCGACCCGCAGAAGTACGCCGACGCCTCCACGCACCGCCGCTACGTGACGGAGCTGGCGGGGCACGAGGCGGTCACCGTGTTCGCGCTCAACCAGGCCGACCGGCTGACCACCGAGGAGCTGGCCGAGCTGGTCATCGACCTCAACGACCTGCTGCGCAGGGAGGGCGTCGAGCATCCGAGCGTCGTCCCGACCTCGGCGGTCACCGGCCGCGGCATCGAGAGCCTCAAGAGCGTCATCGCGACCGCGGTGGCGCGGCGGCGCGCCGCCATCCAGAAGCTGGAGGCCGACCTGCACCGGCTGGAGCAGAAGCTCAGCCAGGTCATGCCGCTGAGTGAGGCGCTGTCGGCGCCGGCCACGGTCGACGAGGCCCGCAGGATGGGCCTGACGGACGCGCTGTGCGACGCGGTCGGCGTGCCGGCCGTGGGCGAGGCCATGGAGAACGTCTACGCGGAGCGGTCGAGCCGGTGGGTCGGCTGGCCGTACCCGCGCTGGATCGGCAAGCTGCGCGGCGACCCGCTGAAGAGCCTGCGGCTCGACGACGTCAGCGAGGAGATCCGCGGCATCTCCACCTCCTCGGTGAGCGCCCAGTCGGCCGAGGTCGCGAACGCGGTGCAGGCGCTGGCCGACGGCCTGTCCATGAGCATGCACCCGGTCTGGCGCACGGCCGTGCACCAGGCGGCCAGGTCCCGCGCCGGCCAGCTCCCGCAGGCCCTGACGGATGACCTCGCGGAGGTGGCGCCGCAGCTCGACCGGGTGCCGGGCTGGTGGCGGGCGCTGAAGGTGTGGCAGTACTTCCTGGTGGTGGCGTTCGTGGCCGGGCTCGCCTGGCTGGCGGTCGGCCTTCTCATGCCGGGGCAGCTCCCGCCGTCCCTGGAGCTGCTGGGCGACACGGCGACGCTGCCGTGGGTGGGGCTGATGATGGCCTCGGTGCTCGGGCTGGGGGCGTTGTCGGGCATCGCGTCCCGCAACTTCGTGGAGCTCGGCGCCTCGCGGGAGCGGGAGCGGCTCGAACGGGAGATGCGCCGCAGGGTCGCTGCGGTGGCGGCCACGATGGTGGTGGAGCCGGTGGAGCGGGAGCTGGGCCGGCACCATGCCTTCTACACGGCCCTGAGGGATTTGTCGGTATAAATCAGCACCACCGGCCCCGGCGCGGTCAGCTCTGGGCGATCAGCCGGCGATACACGTCGTAGGCGGGCTTGGGCCGGTAGTCGCTGGTGGTCAGCCCGAGCCGGGCGGTCGGCTCGTCGCGGCCCGAGTCGGCGTCCCGCAGGCCGAACAGTTCGTAGTGTGTGACGTTGAGCCGGGCGGCGCAGGCGGCCACTGTACGGATCATGATGTCGAGCCGGGCGGCCTGGTCGGCGGGCGTGCGGCCGGGCCCCGTGGGGGTGCCGTTCTCGGCGACGTGAAGGGGCACCTCCGGGCCGAGGTGGGCGCGGGGCATGCGGTGCTCACGCAGGTGGCGCAGCGCGTGCTCGGTGAGCCCGGCCAGCGCCGGCTCGGGCACAGGGGAGAAGGCGTCCGGGTAGAGCCCGAGTCCCACGTAGTCGACGTGGGCCGCGAAGTCGGCGGGAGCGAGCGCCTCCAGGTGCGCCCAGAACGCGTCGTCGCCGCCCAGGAACTCGGGCGGTTCCGCGACGGAGAACCCGATCCGGACGTCACGGTGCCCCGCCGCGTCGAGCAGCCGCCGGGCGTGGCGCGTCCCGGCGGTGAGGGCGTCGAGGACCCCGGGGGAGCTGCCGTCGATCCAGGGCAGGGGGAAGTTCGGCTCCAGGGTGATCTGCAGGAAGCGCGCGACGGCCCCGTACCGGTGCACGGCCCGCTCGACGAACGCCAGCCAGCCGTCGAGATCGCGCTGGTCCGGCAGGTAGCACAGCACGAGGTCGAGCCGGCGGTCGCCCGTCGTGTACCACTCGTCGGGCATGGTCAGCTCGCGCAGCCGCCGCTCGGGCGCCAGGGCCCGCGCCTTCTCCGGGTCCGCGGGCGTCCCCAGGAAGTGCAGGTATTCGCGGACGACGAAGGGCCGCCCGCCGCTCAGCCCGCCGACCAGGTCGTCGATGGCCGCGCGGTCGTCGGGCGGGCCCGCCGTGCCGGCGACCCGGCCGGCCGCGTAGATGCCGTACGTCAGCCCGCTCACGCCTGTCCCTCCGCCACCGGCCAGGCCAGCTCGCCGTCCTCGATGCGGATGATCAGCGCGCGGATCCAGTCCGCCTCGGCGCGGAGCTGGTGCAGGACGAAGTCCACCTCGATCATGGTGATCTCCTTCACGCCGGGGCCGCCCGCCCGTTCCAGCTCCGAGATCCGCTCCTCCAGCGACTCCAGCCGCTCGCGCAGCACGTGCGGGGCCTCCGTGCGGTCGAGCGCGCCGAGGTAGGCCAGCGCGTCCACGAACGCCGAGGTGGTCACCCTGGCCTCGCGGATCTGCCGCCGCACTCGTTCCCTGAAGACGCGCCAGCCCTGGTCGGTCAGGGCGTAGACAGTGCGCGTCGGGCGGTTGCCCACCTGCTCGACCCCGGTCTGGGCGACCCAGCCGGCCGCCTGCAGCGACCGGACGAGCGCGTAGACGGAGCCGCTCTTGGCGTTCAGGTACGGGTAGCGCTCGTTGAGCGCGACGGCCAGGGCGTACTGATGCATGGGCCGCTCGACCAGGAGGCCGAGCAGCCGCAGGGTCAGGGGGTTGTCCACTGCGGTCGTTGGCATAGCCGAATACTAACAGTCGAATACGAGTATATGGCTTATCGGGACAGAAGTTCCCTTAATGTGCGATCGGGTGCTACTGTTCTCTCGTCTTAACGGAACTTTTGAACCGTTTGTAGCGGCGTGCCGTCCCGCACGCCCGAGAGGAAGCCCCTGCCATGACCACCACCACACCCCTGCCGGCGACCACCGGTCAGGCGCCATCGCCGCAGCTCACCGGCCGCCTGCGCGTCGTCCTCGCCGTGCTCCTCGTCGCCCAGTTCATGCTGGCCGTCGACTTCTCGATCCTGAACGTCGCCCTGCCCGCCATCGGCGACGACCTCGGCTTCTCCCTCGGCGGCCTCCAGTGGATCGCCACGGCCTTCGCCCTCTGCGCGGCGGGGTTCACCCTGTTCTTCGGCCGCATCGGCGACCTGGTCGGGCGCAAGCGCATCTTCCTCGGCAGCCTCGCGCTCCTCGGCGTGGCCTCGCTCGCCGGCGGGCTCGCCCCCACCCCCGAGATCCTCATCCTGGCCCGGGTCGCGCAGGGCCTCGCGACGGCCGCCGCCACCCCGGCCGGGCTCGCCCTGCTCACCACGTCCTTCCCCGAAGGGCCGCTGCGGCAGAAGGCGCTCGGGCTCAACGGCGCCCTCATGTCCGCCGGGTTCACCGCCGGCGCGGTGCTCGGCGGCGTCCTGACCGACCTGCTCTCCTGGCGCTGGGCGTTCCTCATCAACGTGCCCGTCGCCCTCGTCGTGCTGCTCGTCGCGCCCGCCGTCATCGCCGAGTCCCGCCCCGCCGGACGTCCCCGGCTCGACCTGCCCGGCGCGCTCAGCGTCACCCTCGGCCTGCTCGGCATCGTCTACGGCCTGACCCAGGCCGGCGAGCACGGCTGGACCCACCCCCTCGCCCTGACCGGGCTGCTCGCCGGCGCGGCCCTGCTGGTCGTCTTCCACCGCGTCGAACGCCGCGCCGCCGAGCCCCTCGTGCCCCTGCACGTCCTGCGCCGGCCCACCGTGGCCTGGGGCAACCTGCTCGGCCTGCTCGCCTTCGTCACCGAGACGTCGCTGGTGTACCTGCTCACCCTGTACCTGCAGAAGACCCTCGGCTTCTCCGCCCTCGCCGCCGGGCTGTCGTTCGGCGTCCTCGGCCTCGGCACCGTCGCCGGCGGCCTGCTCGCCCCTAAGGTGATCGCCCGCACCTCCACCGCGACCGTCCTGATCGGCGGTGGGCTGCTGCAGACGGCCGCCACCGCCGTCCTGCTCCTCATGGGCGGTACCTCCGCCTCCATGGGGCTGCTGCTGCCCGCCACCTTCCTCGGCGGCGTCGGGAACATGCTGGTCATCGTCGGCTTCATGGTCACCGCCACCACCGGCCTGCCCGACCATCAGCAGGGCCTGGCCACCGGGCTGGCCTCGATGTCCCAGCAGATCGGCATCACCATGGGGACCCCGATCATGTCCGCGATCGTCACGGCGGCCACCGGCGGCGTCGTCACCGCCGGAGCCGTGCTGCACGGGGTCACCGTCGCCATCGCGGTCAACGCCGCGCTCGTCCTGGCCGGCGTCCTCATTGCCGCGCTCTTCCTGCGGCACCGCGCCTGACCGGCCCCATCTCTACGGAGCACATCATGGATCTTCAGCTCACCGGCAAGGTGATCCTCGTGACCGGCGCCACCAGCGGCATCGGGCTGGCCGCCGCGCGCGTACTGGCGGCCGAGGGAGCCCATGTCGCGGCCCTCGCCCGCGGCCACTCCACCACCGTCGCGCCCGCGCCGTCTGGGGACGCGCTCGCAACCGGCGGGAACGCGCCCGCGCCGGCTGGGGACGTCCTTCCGGCTGGGACGCTGCTCGTCCGCAGCGACCTCACCGACCCCGCCACCCCCGCACGGGCCGTCGCCGCGATCATCGACCGGTACGGCAGGCTGGACGGCCTCGTCAACAACGCCGCCGCCCTGACCTCCCGCGACTCCTTCGCCGCCATCGACGACGAGCAGTGGCACGCCACCTTCGAGCTCAACCTGCACGCGGCCGTCCGCATGACCCGGGCCGCACTGCCGCTCCTGGAGAGCAACCCGGCGGGCGGTGCGATCGTCCACGTGGCCAGCGAGGCCGCCCGCCTGCCCGACCCCACCATCGCCGACTACGCCGCGTCCAAGGCGGCGCTGCTGTCGGTGTCGAAGTCGCTGGCCGCCGCGTACGGCCCGGCCGGGATCCGCTCGAACGTCGTCTCCCCGGGCCCCACCCGCACCGCGCTGTTCGACGCGCCCGGCGGCTTCGCCGACCAGCTGGCCCAGCGCTTCGACCTGCCGCCGGACCAGGCCGTGGAGCACTTCGTCCGCGTCGAACGGCGGCTGCCCACCGGGCGCATCGGCACCCCCGAGGAGGTGGCGGGCGTCATCGCCTACCTGCTGTCACCGCTGGCGGCGCAGGTCACGGGGGCGGAGTGGGCCATCGACGGCGGCGCCCTGAGGCAGCTGTGAACACGACCACGAAGCCCACCGCCGCCACCCCCGGACCGGAGCCGGTCACCGGCCCGCCTCCGTCCTGGTCGAGCCTCGTCCTTCCCGGCGCGCCACCCGTGCCGGTCCGGGTCCACCTGCCGGAGGACCGCGCCCCCGCCGGGCTGCTGGTCTGGGCGCACGGCGGAAGCTGGCAACACGGCTCGGCCGCCGAATGGCACCACACCACCACGGCCCTGGCCGTCCGCTCCGGGTGGGCGGTGATCAGCGTGGACTACCGGCTCGCGCCACGCCACCGCCACCCCAGCGCCGTCCAGGACGTTCTCACCGCCCTCACCTGGGCCCACGACGGAACGCCCGGCACCCCGCTCGCGGCGGATGGCTCCAAGGCCGGGACTCGGCTTGCGGCGGCCGGTTCCAAGGCCGGGATTCCTCTCGCGGTGGGCGGTTCCAAGACCGGGATTCCTCTCGCGGTGGGCGGCGACAGCGCCGGTGGCACGATCGCCGCCGTCGCCGCCCTGGCGGCCCGGGACCGCGGCCTGCCGCTGGCCGCCCAGGTGCTGGCCTACCCGCCGTTCGACCCTGACTGCGCCGCCCCGTCCTACCACCGCTCACCCTCCGCGTTCCCGCAGGCGGCGGCGCTGCGCGGAGCGTGGCGCGCCTGGCTCGGCGACAACACCGCCACCGCCGGTGACGTCGCTGCTCACGACATCGGCGGCGCGCCCACCGCGGACCGCACCCGCCTGTACGCGACCCCCTGGCAGGCACCCACCCTCGCAGGAGTGGCCCCCGCCATCCTCGCCGTCGGCCGCGACGACCCCGTGCACGACGACGTCGTCACATACGCGCGCCGCCTGCACGCCGACGGCGTCCCGGCGAGGCTCCTCCGCCCACCGGGCGCCCGTCACGGGGACATGCTGCGCCCCGACCGCCCCCTCCTCCACCAGCTAGCCACAGCTCTGCGCGAGCTCACCCCGTCCCCTTGAGGAGAGACATGACCGCGAACGTCCCCCCTGCCCCGCTAGAGGCTCTCGTCCGCCACTTCACCGACCTGCGTGACGGCACCCACGCCGGCCACGCCACCCGCGAGGGCAAGGAACGCGCCTTCCACCAGGCCGTCGCCCTCCTGAACGCGCCCGCCCGGCAGGTGCTGGCCGAGTTCGACCACCACCTCCTCCTGGACACCGGCACCGTCGAAACCACCGGCCTGGTGCCAGACAGCACGGGCGGCAGCTTCGCCACCTGGTCCCTGTCCTGGCCGGCGCAGCGAGCGGCGGGCATCGCGCCCATCACCCTGACCGCCCACTACGGCGCCGGCTTCCACCACCCGCACCTGCGGGGCGCCACGGTGGGCGAGTGGCCGCTGAACGTCATGGACGCGCGGCACGCGGCGGAGCTCGTCCCCGTCCTGAGGGCCATCGCCGCCGCCGACCTGCACAACCTCGTGTTCCTGCGCGACTGGCGCATCGTGCCGGCCATCACCCGTTGATGGCTGAAATACCTATCGAGTGGGAGATGTGATGACCCTCTTCTTCGCCGCCAAGACCGGAACGGCGCTGACCGCGCTGCTGATCGCTCTCGGCACCCCCGCAACCACCACCAGCCCTGCCCAGGCCACGGCTGCGTCCCCCCAGGCCGCCGCCGCGCCCGTCCCGGCAGGTGTCACATCAGCACAGACCGACGCCCTCAGGCGACAAGCCGGCTGGCGAGCCGCCTGGATGGCCGCCCCCCAGCGCGCCAGCACCGGCTTCGAGCCCAACTGGTCGGAGGAAGGCTTCAGCGGCCAGAGCGTCCGCCAGATCGTCAGACTCACCGCAGGCGGCTCATCACTGCGCATCCGCCTGTCGAACGACTACGGCCCCTCACCCGTCCACCTGACCGGAGCCACCGTGGCCTACGCGGGCCAGGGCGCGTCGTTGCAGCCAGGCTCGATACACCGCCTCACCTTCGGCAGCGCCCCATCGGCCGACCTCCCCGCGCACGGCGCCCTGACCAGCGACCCGGTACGGCTGCGCATCGAGCCGTTCCAGTCCGTGGCCGTGACGCTCTACTTCGCCGGCACCACCGGCCCGGCGACGTTCCACTCCCAGGCCTATGCCACCAGCTACCGCGCCCAGGGCGACCACGCCGCCGACACCACCGCCACCGCCTTCACCCAGAGCACCCACTCCTGGTACTACCTGTCCCGGGTGGACGTCACCGGCGGAAAGGACCAGCAGGGGAAGGCCGTGGTGACCTTCGGCGACTCCATCACGGACGGCTTCGGCTCCACCAACGACGCCAACAACCGCTACCCCGACGAACTGGCCGAGCAACTGGCCGCCCGCGGCGCCCCCCGCCCGGTCCTGAACGCCGGCATCGGCGGCAACCTCGTACTGAACGACTCCGCCTGGTACGGCGACCGCTCGGCGGCCCGCTTCCGCCGTGACGCGCTCGACCAGCCCGGCGTCGGTACGGTCATCATCTTGCAGGGCGTCAACGACATCGGCTTCAGCGAGTCCGACACCCCGACCTACAAGCCCGCACCCGTGGTCTCCGCGGACGAGTTGATCGCCGGACACCGCCGGCTCATCCGCCAGGCCCACGCCAAGGGCATCAAGGTCGTCGGGGCGACGCTGCTCCCGTTCAAGGGCTCGGACCACTGGGGCGCGCACGCCGCCGCGGTCAGCGACGCCGTCAACGAGTGGATCCGCACGTCAGGCGAGTACGACGCGGTGGTGGACCTCGACCGCGCCCTGGCCGCCCCCGACGACCCCGACGTCCTCAACCCCGCGTACGACAGCGGCGACCACCTGCACCCCAACAACGCCGGCTACACCGCCATGGCCCGCCACATCACCGACAAGCTGACGTCCACAACGAAGTAGCCCCTCCCCTCCACCCCTTGAACTCCCTCATCCACAGCCGGCACAGCCCTCCCACCCCCCATCCACAGAACCACCTTCGGCCACCGCCACCCCCCTCCCACCACGGCACCGTGTTCACCAGACCGCGGGCAGCCGGCCCGCCACATGGGAGGCACGGGATGAACGACATCTACATCACGCTCACCGGCAACGTCGCGGCAGAGCCGAGGCAGTACAGCTTCGACGAAGGCGTCAAGGTCACCTCACTGCGGGTCCTCACCACCCACCGCTACTTCGACAAGAGGGCGGGCCAGTGGGTGGACGGGGAGAAGGTCTGCTTCACCGTCCGCTGCTGGCGCGCCCTGGGGGAGAACGTCGCCGCCTCCGTACGGGCGGGCCATCCCGTGGTGGTGTCGGGCAAGCTGCGCATCCGCGAGTTCGGCGCCGAGGGAGACCGCCGCTTCATGCCTGAGATCGAGGCAAGCGCGGTAGGCCACGACCTGCGCTGGGGCACCGGCGCCTTCACCAAGCCGGAACGCGGCGGGTCCGGCGCGGTCAGCAAGGAGATGCGCGACCGCCTGGACGAGGAAACCCGCGACTGGGCCATGGGCCCCCGCCCCCAACGCTCCCTGAGCCGCTCCCCCCTCCGCGAAGAACCCAACCCCTTCCACACGTCCGACGACAACGAGCAACCCCTGACCACCGTCAGCGCGACCGTTGGAGGTAGCGGGGCCGCCGAGAACGACGTGACGGCCGAGCGCGCCGTGACCGCCGAGCGCGGAGAGACGGCCGAGGGCGGCGAGACGGCCGAGCGCGGCATGACCGCTCACAGCGGCGTGATCGCAGAGGGCGGTATGACCGTCGAGAACGGTCTGCGCGACTTGGGTGGCACCGTTCACACCCTCGTCCCCGACCACGCCCCGGCAGCCTCGGTCACTGGACACTCCACGGAACCGAGCGGACATCACACGGTCGCAAGAGGCCACGACGCGGACGTGAAGGGACGTGGCTCGGACCTCAAGGGACGTGGCTCGGACGTCAAGGGACGCGGCGGGAACACCAAGGGACGCGACGCGGAGGCCAGAGGACGCGACACCGGCACGAAGGCAGCCGATGGTGACGACGGACACCTGACCACGGCAGAGAAGGCAGCAGCTTAGCCACGAGCCAGAAAAGCGCCGAAAGCACCGGGGCGCCGTTCGCCGGCACGGCGCCCCCCGCTTGCCAGCACAGTGCCCCCG
>NZ_JAATEP010000029.1:0-149568 GCF_012034275.1 Nonomuraea composti
GAGCGCGGGCGGCGTCCCCCCAGGTCCTGACACCGGTAAGCTCCAGCAGACGGACAAGGGGGGACAACGTGAATCGCCGCCGTACTTTCGCCCTGGCGCTCGCCGCGACGGCGCTGGTGGCCGGCACCGGTGCGGTGACGGACCCGGCGCCGTCGGCGACCTCCGAGCCACGGCCCACCCTCACGGTCAAGCTCTCGGCCACGCCGAAGCCGACGCCCACGCCCACGCCCACCCCGACGGCGACGCAGAGCGACGGCACGCTGCAGATCCTCACCTACCGGGGCTACGCCGAGTACGGCGGCGTCAGCCCCAAGGTCAACTGGGTGGGCAACTTCGAGAAGGAGACGGGCTGCCGCATCGCCCGCCTCGACGCCGTCCAGACCGCCGAGGAGATGGCCACCAGGGTCACCCAGCGGCAGTACGACGTCATCACCGCCGGGCCCGTGCTGGCCGCCGACCTGATCGCGGCCAAGCAGGTGCAGCCCATCGACCCGGCCAAGGTCAGCGACTACAAGGACCTCGCCGAGCGCTTCCGCGACATGACGACGGTGTCGGGCAAGGCGTACGGGGTGCCGTACCTGTGGGCCTACCACGAGTTCGTCTACGACTCCTCCCGGGTCAGGGGCGGCGGGCTGGAGCAGGTCTTCTCCTCCCCGCGGGCCGCGCTCAAGGACACGCCGCTGACGATCGCGGACGCGGCCCTGGCCGACGGGTCGGCGAAGGAGCCGTACGAGCTGGACGAGGCCGCGCTCGGCAAGGCGATGGCGCTGCTGGAGCGCAACAAGGAGCGCGTCTACTGGCAGAACCCGATCGACCTGGTCAAGGGGTTCGCCACGGGGGCGCTCGACTACGCGCAGGTCACCCCGTACTATCGCCTGCTCCTGCAGCAGGCCGGCATCCCGGTCAAGACCTTCCCGGCGCCGCGCGCGACCGGCTGGGTCGACTCGTGGCTGCTGGGCGCGCACGTCCCCGACACCACCTGTGCCTACCGGTGGCTCAACTGGGTGACGGCGGCCAACGCGCAGCGTGACGCCGCCGCGTGGGTGGGCATGGCGCCCGCCAACTCCAAGGCGTGCAAGGGGCGGGCCAGGGCGATGTGCGAGACGTACGGGGTGGGGGAGCCGAAGCGGCTCGACCGGGTGGAGTTCGCCGTGCGGCCGCCCGGGGGTTGCGGGGCCGAGGACGGGGAATGTCTTGATTATCGCGTCTGGGCCGATAGGTGGAACGCGTTGCGCAAGTGAACCGGTCCGCGCGGAGCTGATGCCACGGGCCCGTCCGTCCCCCCGCCGGGCGTGGCCGTCGAGAGGCGCCCCGGGCCTTCCCCCCGGTCCCGGGGCGCCGCCGCGTCCGCCGGCGGGAGGGGCCGTCTACCGGGAAGGGAAGGCCACGACCGTGGCCATGGGCTCGGGCAGCAGCGCCTCGGCGCAGTCGGCGCAGGCGAGCACCGCGGAGTCGTCGGGCAGGCGGCCCACGCGCACGCGTGGCCGCGGCCACCTCTTGTGGCAGACGACGCAGGCGTCGCCGTCGCGCTGGGCCCAGGTCAGGCCCTCAGGGTCGAACGTCAACATACTCCGCGCCGATCTGGTCGGACCCCAGTTCATCACGCTCCCAGCTGCCATCGCCCCACCGTATGTCGCAACCGTTATAACCCTGACCGAGGCCGTGAGCGTCCAGCTGAGCGTCAAGTCAGGGTGAATTCTCTACCCGGATGGGGCCGTTTACACCACAAAAACGGGCATCCAGCCCAAGCTGGATGCCCGTTTGGTTGGTTTTCACCTAGTGCCGCCTAGAGCTCGGCGATCGCCTTCTCCAGGATCCCCAGACCCTCCTCCAGCAGGTGCTCCGGGATCACGAGCGGCGGCAGGAAGCGCAGCACGTTGCCGTACGTGCCGGCCGTCAGCACCAGCAGGCCCTCCGCGTGGCAGCGCTTGACGACCTCCTGGACGGCGGTCGGGTTCGGCTCCTTGGTGCCCGGCTCGACCAGCTCGATCGCGATCATCGCGCCGCGCCCGCGCACATCGCCGATCACGTCGAAACGCTCCTTGAGCGCCTCCAGCCGGGGCAGCATGACCTCGCCGATCCGGCGTGCCTTGGCGACCAGGTCCTCCGCCTCGATCGTCTCCAGCACGCCCAGCGCGGCCTCGCACGCGAGCGGGTTGCCGCCGTACGTGCCGCCGAGGCCGCCGACGTGCACCCTGTCCATGATCTCCGCGCGGCCCGTCACAGCGGCCAGCGGCAGGCCGCCCGCGATGCCCTTGGCGGTGGTGATGATGTCCGGGACGACGCCCTCGTCCTCGCAGGCGAACAGCGTCCCCGTCCGCGCGAAGCCCGTCTGCACCTCGTCGGCCACGAACACGATCCCGTTCGCCCGGCAGAACTCCGCGATCCGCGGCAGGAACCCCCTGGCCGGCACGATGAAGCCGCCCTCGCCCGCGATCGGCTCGATCACCACGGCGGCCACGTTCTGGGCGCCGATCTGCTTGGTGATCAGGTCGATGGCCTGCTCGGCGGCCTCCTCCGCGCAGTTCTCCGGGCCGGTCGGCCAGCGGAACGGGTAGGCCAGCGGCACCCGGTAGACCTCCGGCGCGAACGGGCCGAAACCCTGCTTGTACGGCATGTTCTTGGCCGTCAGCGTCATCGTGAGCAGCGTGCGGCCGTGGTAGCCGTGGTCGAACACCACGACACCCTGGCGGCCGGTGGCGTGCCGGGCGATCTTGACGGCGTTCTCCACGGCCTCGGCGCCCGAGTTCACCAGGAACGTGCGCTTGTCGTGGTCACCCGGCGTCAGCTCGTTCAGCTTCTCGCAGACCTGCACGTACGACTCGTACGGCGTGACCATGAAGCAGGTGTGCGTGAAGTCGGCAACCTGCTTCTGGACGCGCTCGACGACCCTGGGGGCGGCGTTGCCCACGTTCGTCACGGCGATGCCGGAGCCGAAGTCGATGAGCGAGTTCCCGTCGGCGTCCTGCACCACGCCGCCGCCGGCGCGGGTGACGAACACCGGCAGCGTGGTGCCGATGCCGGGCGGGACGGCCGCCTGCTTGCGGGCCAGCAATTCCTGGGACTTCGGGCCTGGGATCGCGGTCACGACGCGCCGCTCCTGGGGAATGCTCATGGCTCCGACGGTACGGCGGCCTCCCACCAGGTCCGATACGTCGATATGTCACACTGGGAGTACTCATCTTTGCCGGAATGGACAAACTTCTCATGCCGCCTTCGCTCCAGACCGTCGCGCGCCGCATGAGCCTCCGGCCGGTCGCCGGCACCACGCGCCCGGGGGTGCTGGACGCCGCCGTGCGCTGGGTCGCGGTCAGCGAGCTCTCGGACCCGACACCGTACCTCGAAGGCGGGGAGCTGCTGCTCACCACCGGCCTGCGGATGGAGGGCGACCTGACCGGCTACGTGGGCCGCCTCGTGCACCGGGGGGTGGCCGGGCTCGGGTTCGGCGTCGGCGTCTCGCACGAGGAGGTGCCGCCCGCCCTCGCCGAGGCCGCCGAGTCGGCCGGGCTGCCGCTGTTCGAGGTGCCGCGCGAGACGCCGTTCATCGCGGTCGGCAAGGCGGTCAGCGAGCTGCTGGCGGCCGAGCAGTACGAGGAGATCAGCCGCGCCTTCGCCGCCCAGGGCCGGCTGACGCGGGCGGCCCTGCGGCCGGAGGGCGTGCACGCCGTCATCGACCGGCTCGCCAAGGAGGTCGGCGGCTGGGCCGCGCTGCTGGAGGAGTCCGGTGAGGTCCGGCACGCGACGCACGGCGCGAACACGGCCCTGGTCGCGGCCGAGCTCGCGCGCCGCCGCGGCCGCCCTTCGGACGTCGGCGGTGGAGACCGGTTGCCGGCCAGTCTGGCGCTTTCCGGGCCCGGGGAGCACGTCGTGGTGCAGCCGCTCGGCGGCGGGGCGCGTCCGCGCGGCTTCTTCGCCGTCGGCGCCCCGCACGCCTTCACCCCCGTCACCCACACCGTGATCAACGCGGCCGGCTCCCTCCTCACGCTGGCCATGGAGCAGGGCCGGGCCCAGCTCGCCGCCGAGCGCCACGTCCGCACGGCGGTGCTGGAGCTGCTGCTGGCGGGGGAGCGCGAGCCGGCCGGCGCCGTCCTGGGCGCGCTGGGCGGGCGCCTGCCCGAGCCGCCGGTCGTGGCGCTCGCCGCGGACCCGCCGGCCCTCGACGCCTTCGGCACGCACGCCTTCGCCGCGCTGCTCGGCCCGTACGGAGGGCGGGCCGAGGAGGTCGCCGTCGCGCTCGTGCCCGAGAGCGCGGCCGAGGAGGTGGCGCTGGGCGCGCGGGCGCCGGTGGGCGTCAGCCTGCCGTGCGACCTCGGCGCGACCGGCCTGGGCAACGCGCTCGACCAGGCCGGGCGTGCCCTGGAAGCGGCACGGGGCCGCACCCGCGGCAGGGGGAGGCTCGTCAGGTTCGGGGAGCTGAGCGGGCAGGGCCTGCTCGGCCTGCTGGACCCGGCCGC
The DNA here is from genome assembly GCF_012034275.1 of Nonomuraea composti. NCBI lineage: Bacteria > Bacillati > Actinomycetota > Actinomycetes > Streptosporangiales > Streptosporangiaceae > Nonomuraea > Nonomuraea composti. The sequence continues at coordinate 4,455 of NZ_JAATEP010000029.1, forward strand.
CGCCCAGGCGTTCGCGGCCGCCGTCCTCGCCCCGCTCACCACGTACGGCTCCCGGGCCGACCTGGTGGCGTCGCTGCACGCGTACCTGGACAGCAACGGCCACTGGGACGCGGCGGCGCAGCAGCTCGGCGTGCACCGCCACACGCTGCGCTACCGGATGCGGCGCGTCGCCGAGCTGCTCGGCCGCGACCTCGACGACCCCGGCACGCGCGCGGAGCTGTGGCTGGCGCTGGAGGTGGCCAGAGGCTCGGCTACTTCTGCTTCTCGACGAGGTAGCAGCAGATGACCGCCGTGGTCACCGCCTCGTACGTGCGCCCGTCGCGCAGGTGCCCGGCCCGCTCCAGGGAGATCGCCCCCTGGGCGGCCGCCCACAGCGCGTCGGCGATCTTGCGCGGCTGGGTCGGGATCAGGTAGCCGGCCGAGATGCAGTCGGCGATGACGCGGTCGAGGATGTTCAGGGCGGCGCGGGCCAGCGTCCGGGCGCGCTCGCTGGGCTCGAAGCCGGGGATCGCGCGCTCGAACATGAGGCTGTAGTAGCCGGGCTCCGACAGGCACGCCTGCCGGTAGGCGGGGCCCAACGCGTGCAACTGCTCCAGCGGGTCGCGGCGCTGCGGCACCGCCTCCAGGAAGCGGCGGAAGCGCTCGAACCCCTCCAGATAGAGCGCCTCCGCCAGGCCCTCCCTGTTGCCGAACATGGTGTAGATGACGGTCGTCGTGCAGCCCGCCTCGGCCGCGATGCGGCGCATGGTCAGGCTCTCGGGGCCGTCGGTGCGCAGCAGGTTGACCGCGACGTCGAGGAGGCGGGAGCGCAGCTCGTCGTGGCCGGCGCGCTCACCCATGAGGTAGGCGCCCTGCAGCCCCAGAGGCGCCGAGGTCATGAGACCTCCCTGGTGGCCAAGGAACTCTGCGTCCTTGTGACCTCACGTTGTTCGGTCACGGGGCCCACGCCTTTCTGATCGGGGGCCCGCCGCGCTGGAGACCCGCACCCGGTGACTTAGCCATAGCGGAGATCGCTCAAACCACTCCGCATGGTAAACATCCCGAATTGGGTCTACTTCTGTTACATCATGGGTATACAACGGGGCTTGTACTTAACGGTGAGCCCTCGCGGGAGTGTTGTGCATCGTGGTGTGAATCCCCGGTCCACGCTTTGGCATAACGTCGGTGACATGGACGTGCGTACCTTCTGGCTGGCCGGCCGCGCCGCGACCGGGGACACCGAGCTCACCGTCACCAACCCCCACGACGGCCGCGAGGTCGGCAGGCACTCCGTGCCGACCGACGCGCAGATCGAGGAGGCCGTCGCCGCCGCCGCAGCCGTCGCGGGGCAGGCCGCCGCGCTGCCCGTCCACGTACGGGCCGAGGCCCTCGCCCACGTCTCGCGCCGGATCGCCGAGCGGGCCGACGAGATCGCCCACCTCATCACCGCCGAGAACGGCAAGCCCATCGTGTGGGCCCGCGGCGAGGTCGCGCGCGCCGTCGCCACCTTCCGCTTCGCCGCCGAGGAGACCCGCCGCTGGTCCGGCGGCGTGCAGCGGCTCGACACCGAGCCGGCCGCCGCCGGGCGCCTGGCCTACGTCTCCCGCGTCCCCAAGGGGCCCGTGCTGGCGATCACCCCGTTCAACTTCCCGCTGAACCTGGTCGCCCACAAGGTCGCCCCCGCCATCGCCGTCGGCGCCCCCGTCATCGTCAAGCCCGCCCCCGCCACGCCGCTGTCGTCACTGCTGCTCGGCGAGATCCTCGCCGAGACCGACCTGCCCGCCGGCATGTTCTCGGTGCTGCCCATCGAGAACGAGCGCGCCTCCGCCCTCGTCCACGACCCGCGGCTGCCGGTCGTGTCGTTCACCGGCTCCGCGCCCGTCGGCTACGCCATCGCCGACCAGGTGCCGCGCAAGCACGTCACGCTGGAGTTGGGCGGCAACGCCGCCGCCGTCGTGCTCGCCGACGCCGACCTCGACTGGGCCGCCCAGCGCATCGCCCTCTACTCCAACTACCAGGCCGGGCAGAGCTGCATCGCCGTCCAGCGGGTGATCGTCGAGCGGCCCGTGTACGACGCGTTCGTCGAGCGCCTGCTGCCCGCCGTGTCCGCCCTCGTCACCGGCGACCCCGCCGACGAGAAGACCCAGGTCGGCCCGCTGGTCTCCGAGGCCGCCGCCGAGCGGGTCGAGCAGTGGGTGCGCGAAGCCGTCGACGCCGGCGCCAAGGTGCTGGCCGGCGGCACCCGGCAGGGCGCCACCGTGGCCCCGACCGTGCTGGCCGACGTCCCGCACGACGCCAAGGTGGCGTGCGAGGAGGTGTTCGGGCCCGTCATGATTCTGCAGCCGGCCGCCTCGATCGACGAGGCGTACGCGATGGTCAACGACTCCAAGTACGGGCTGCAGGCCGGCGTGTTCACCCGGTCGCTCGACGCCGCCTTCCGCGCCAACCGGGAGCTGGAGGTGGGCGGGGTGATCATCGGCGACGTGCCGTCGTACCGGGCCGACCAGATGCCGTACGGCGGGGTCAAGGACTCCGGGATCGGCCGCGAGGGGCTGCGCTCGGCGATGGAGGACTACACCTACGAGAAGGTCATGGTGCTGACCGGTCTGACGCTCTGAAACGGCTCCGGGCGTCTTGCGGTCTTCAGGACGCCCGGGCTCACTGACGGTCAGGCGCGCTGCGCCGTCTCCGGTCAGGCGCGCTGTGCCGTCTCGAAGAGGGCCTTGATCGCGTCGCCGAAGTACGGGCCGTACATCGTGCGCTGGTCGTCGCTGTACTTGAAGCTGCTCAGCGACGTGATCGTGCCCTTGCCGCCGGCCGTGTCGAACCCCGTCATCCACGGCCCGCCGCTGGCGCCCGCCGTCATGTCGCAGCCGAGGCCCTGGTCGCGGGTCTGGCCGTACGGGTCGTTCTTCAGGCGGCCCGCGCAGTAGACCAGGTGGTCCCCGTCGTACGGCGGGTCGGCGGGATAGCCGAAGCCGAACGCCTGCCCGCCCCGGCCGCCGTTGAAGGCGATCTCCTGCGTGCCCACCACGTCGGCCACGTGCCTGCCGTGCGAGGTGCCGAGGGCGACCATGCCGACGTCGTAGTTGTCGTCGCCGCTGCGCGACCAGGGCCCGGCCACGAACATGCGGCGGGCCGTGTACTGGCCGTACGGGCGCAGGCCACTGGTGCCGTAGCCGGGGACGAACGTCCAGTTCGCCGCCCACTCGCCGGCGCCGTCCTTGACGCAGTGGCCGGCGGTGACCACGACGTCCTTGTTGGCGCTGCGCACCGTGCTCGCCGAGCAGACGAAGTCGGCCCCCGCCACCGTCAGGAACACCCGGCCCGTGGTGCGCGCCACGGCGCCGCCGGTGATCCACCGGGAGCCGATCGTGCTGGTGTCGGGCCTGGCCGCGGTCAGGTGGTGCGAGCCCATGAGCTTGCGCGGCAGCGACAGGTCGGCCTTCTTGCCCGTCAGGCTCGGGGCGGTGCGCACGCCCTGGCCGCCCGTGACGCCGCCCAGCAGGTCGCCGCCGTCGGTCACGTCGGTCACGTCGGTCACGATGCCGAGCAGGCCGATCGGCAGGGCCTTGGCCATGCGCTCGGGCGTCCAGTAGTCGAGCACGCGCCGGTGGTCGGCGGCGGTACGCGCGGCGACATGCTCGACGATGTCACTCCGCCGGGCCGCCGTGTGCACGGGGGCGGCCGGTGGGTCGGCCTGCTGGCGGCCGGGTGCCGCGCCGAGAAGCGTGGGGCCGATCAGCCCCGCTAGGAGCGGCGCCGCCGCAAGCAGGGGGGTGCTCAAGGTCATGGCCCCCGAGTGTGCACCACGAGTTGTGTTCTTGTGACTACTTTCGGTAAATTGCTCGGGGTGCATGGGCGGTTTGTGGTGATTGAAGCCGTTCACTGAATTATGGGTGGCGCGACCGATCGGCTTGCCGGCGCTCGCGCCGCGCCCGGGGGCGCTTTGGCGGAGTGCGTTCACGCGCCGGCGCTCGCGGCATTACGAACCTCCCAAACCCGCAGGTGGGAGCCGGAGGATGGCTGCCGCAATATGCGAATATCTCAAGATACGCGCATGCCGATATGACGATATTCCGGCATAAACTCCCTGCATTCCCGGGCGTCACAAAAGTGGGGGAATTTTGCGGCGACGGGTCCCGCGTGCCCGAGTGCGCCGTACAGCGGGGACAATGGACACGTGCATGAACAGACCCTCCGCTCCGTCGTCGTGCTCGGCTCCACCGGCTCGATCGGCACCCAGGCCCTCGACGTCATCGCCGGCAACCCCGGCGGCTTCAAGGTCGCCGCGCTCGCGGCGGGGGGCGGCAGGGTCGAGCTGCTGGCCGCGCAGGCGGCGCGGTTCGGCGCCGAGGCGGTGGCGGTGGCCGACGCCACGGCCGTCCCCGCGCTGAAGGACGCGCTGGCCGCGCACGGCGTCGCGCCCACGGTGCTGGGCGGCCCGGAGGGGGTCGCCGAGGTGGCCGCGTGGCAGTGCGACGTGGTGCTCAACGGCATCACCGGCGCGCTCGGCCTCACCTCCACGCTCGTCGCCCTGGAGGCGGGCAGGTCGCTGGCGCTGGCCAACAAGGAGTCGCTGATCATCGGCGGGCCGCTGGTCAAGCGGCTGGCCCGGCCGGGGCAGCTGCTCCCGGTCGACTCCGAGCACTCGGCGGTGCTGCAGTGCCTGTGGGCCGCCGGGCCCGAGGGCTACGACCCGTCGAGCGTCAAGCAGCTCGTGATCACCGCCAGCGGCGGGCCGTTTAGGGGCATGAAACGCGAGGAGATGGCCGACGTCACCCCCGAGATGGCCCTGGCCCACCCCACCTGGTCGATGGGCCCCTACATCACGGTCAACTCCGCGAACCTGGTCAACAAGGGCCTCGAGGTGATCGAGGCACACCTGCTCTACGATCTCGGCTTCGACCGCATCGAAGTCGTCGTCCACCCCCAGTCGATCATCCACTCCATGGTCGAGTACGTCGACGGCTCCACCATCGCCCAGGCCAGCCCGCCCGACATGCGGCTGCCGATCGCCCTCGCGCTCAGCCACCCCAGGCGCGTGCCGGGCGCCGCGCGGCCCATCGACTGGGCCAAGGCGCACACCTGGACGTTCGAGCCGCTCGACGACCTGGCGTTCCCCGCGGTCGCGCTGGCCAGGCACGTGGGCGGCGAGGGCGGCACCGCACCCGCCGTCTACAACGCCGCCAACGAGGTCTGCCTCGACGCGTTCCTTCGGCGCGGGCTGCCGTTCCTGGCCATCGTCGACACCGTGGCCAAGGTCGTCGAGGAGCACCAGGTGACTCCCGCCGACTCCGTCGAAGAGGTGCTGGCGGCCGACGCCTGGGCTCGCGCCCGTGCGGCCGAACTCACAGCCGGGCAGTCCCGCTAGCTACCTAAACTGGAAAGCGTCGTCACAGTAAGGGTTGAAATGACTTCTGTAGCTCTCGGCATCCCGACGGTACGCCCCAAGCCGCTCGCCCAACGCCGCCACTCCCGCCAGATCATGGTCGGCAGCGTGCCCGTGGGCGGCGACGCCCCCGTGTCGGTGCAGTCGATGACGACGACGGTCACCGCCGACGTCAACGCCACCTTGCAGCAGATCGCCGAGCTGACCGCCTCGGGCTGCCAGATCGTCCGGGTGGCGGTGCCGTCCCAAGACGACGCCGACGCGCTGCCCATCATCGCCAAGAAGTCGCAGATCCCCGTGATCGCCGACATCCACTTCCAGCCGAAGTACGTGTTCGCGGCCATCGACGCGGGCTGCGCCGCCGTCCGGGTCAACCCCGGAAACATCAAGAAATTCGACGACAAGGTCGGCGAGATCGCCCGCGCCGCCTCCGACGCCGGCATCCCCATCCGCATCGGCGTCAACGCCGGCTCCCTCGACAAGCGCCTGCTGGAGAAGTACGGCAAGGCCACCCCCGAGGCGCTGGTCGAGTCGGCGCTGTGGGAGTGCTCCCTGTTCGAGGAGCACGGCTTCCGCGACATCAAGATCTCGGTCAAGCACAACGACCCGGTCGTGATGATCAACGCCTACCGCCAGCTCGCCGCCCAGTGCGACTACCCGCTCCACCTCGGCGTCACCGAGGCCGGCCCGGCCTTCCAGGGCACCATCAAGTCCGCCGTCGCCTTCGGCGCCCTGCTCGCCGAGGGCATCGGCGACACCATCCGCGTCTCCCTGTCGGCCCCGCCGGTCGAGGAGGTCAAGGTCGGCACCCAGATCCTGGAGTCGCTCGGCCTCCGGGAGCGCGGCCTGGAGATCGTCTCCTGCCCGTCCTGCGGCCGCGCCCAGGTCGACGTCTACACCCTCGCCGACCAGGTCCAGGCCGGCCTGGAGGGCATGAAGGTGCCGCTGCGCGTGGCCGTCATGGGCTGCGTCGTCAACGGCCCCGGCGAGGCCCGCGAGGCCGACCTCGGCGTCGCCTCCGGCAACGGCAAGGGCCAGATCTTCGTCAAGGGCGAGGTCATCAAGACCGTCCCCGAGTCGCAGATCGTCGAGACGCTGATCGAAGAGGCGCTGCGGCTGGCGGAGGAGATGGGCGTCGAGGTCGACCTCGACGACGAGCCCACCGGCCCCACGGTCACGGTCGGCTAGCCGCACCCGCTGGGGTGGGCCCGAACCCGGGCCCACCCCTTGTGTCCCCTCCACTTCGGTCTGGGCGGCGAGCCACCGGGGGCGGCGCTGCCCGCAGCACGTGCCGCGGCCCGAGACAACAACAGAGGGCGGAGTAACGGGGATCCGTCCATCAGCCCGAGGCTCGGGATCCCGACGAGCGTGAGCGGGTCGTCGCCGCGGCGCAGGGGCAGCGATGTCGCGGCGGTCACTCGCATACGGGCATTGCTCGCCGGCCGCGCCCAGGTGTTCGGCCGGGTGCCGCCTCTCGTCCTCGACTCCCGGGCCGAGCTCGCGTTGCGCATGGCGGGGATGAGCTGGGCCCGGGGCTCTGTGACCTGATCGAGGAGGCGGGCCGGGAGGTCGGCGTCAGGCGCAGGTGTAGCCGGACGGGAGTGAGGTGGTGCCGTTGGGGCGGGACACCTGGAAACCGGCCGTGCTGTTGGCGGCGCCCGCCGCGATCGTGCCGTTGTGGGCGACGTTCTTGATGGTGACGGTCTGGCCGCTGGTGGTGACCGTGCCGTTCCAGGAGCCGGTCAGGGTGTGGCCGGCCGGGAGGGTGAAGGTGACGGTCCAGCTCGTGATGGGGGAGGTGCCGGTGTTGGTGATCGTGAGGGGCTGGATGACGTAGCCGGTCGGCCACTGGGTCTGGACGGTACCGGTGGCGGTGCAGGTGCCGGTCGCGGGGCCGGGCTGGGTGGTGATCTGGGTCGTGGGGGAGGCGGGGGAGGTGTTGCCGGCGGCGTCCCGGGCTCTGACCTGGTAGCGGTAGGCGGTGTTCGGGGCGAGGCCGGTGTCGGTGTACGTGGTGGTGGTCGAGGTGCCTGCCTGGGTGAAGGTGCCGCCCGTCGTGCCGGGGGCGCGGAGGATGTCGTAGCCGGTCACGCCGGTGTCGTCTGTCGAGGCGGTCCAGGTGAGGGTGGTGCTGGTGGAGGTGGTCGCCGAGGCGGTGAGGGTGCCGGGCGCGGTGGGGGCGGTGGTGTCGGTGCCGCCGTCGGTGAGGGTGGGGGTGGTCCAGTCGCGCCACTCGGCGAGGTTGCCGCTCTTGCTCGACGCGATGCGCATCGTGCCGGTGGCGGCGCCGGTGTTCAGGAGGAACTTCTGGATGTTCTGCTGGAGGGGGGTGCGCCATTCCGGGCGGGTGGCGCAGTGGGTGCCGTCCTGGACGTCCGACCAGTACGTGATGTTGCCGCCGGCGCCCAGCGCCTTGTAGATCTCGGCGCCGCCCAGGGCGGCGACGCTCGCGGATCGGGCGGCGAGCCAGTCGATGTGCGGGTTGTCCATGATGAACAGGCCGCGCGGGGCGATCATGCCGATGACCGCGTGGGTGTCCACGGGCAGCCGGCCGGGGCTGCCGGTGAAGGAGCCGAACGCGTCGCCGAGCCACGGCTGCTCCGAGTAGGCGCTGCTCAGGGGCTGGGCGCCGCTCTCGCCGGGGATGGAGCGGAACGCGGCCACGCCGCCGCTGCCGGACTCGATGGGCATGGTCAGGGCGATGCGCTGGTCGAAGGCGCCGACGACGAAGGCGCCCTTGCCGTAGCGGGAGCAGCCGGTGACGCCGGTGGCGTCGGCGCGCAGGACGCCGCCGCCCGACTGCTCGATGACGTCGATGATCCGGCTGACGCCCCACGCCCAGGCGGCCAGGATGCCGGTGCTGCTGGAGGCGCCGTAGATGGTGTAGAAGGCGCCCTGCTTGCTGGTACGCGGGGTGCCCTCGCGGCCGACGGCGAGCGGGTCGTAGCTGATGACGGCGGCGCCGGCCGCCTTGATGGTGGCGGTGTCGGCGCCGAGCCCGCCCAGGACGACCACGGCGGGGAACGGGCCGGTGCCGCTCGGCAGGTCCAGCCCGGCGGAGAAGCTCGCGCTGCGGCCGTTGTGGGAGACGTTCACGGTGATGCCGGTCCTGGAGACCGTGCCGGTGACGCTGGCCGGCTTGGCGGGCTTCTCGCCGTACACGAACTTCTCCGCCAGCTTCTTGATCTCCTGGCGGCGGCAGCGCCAGTCGGCCTTGGCGGTGATGCGGGTGCCGTTCAGCCTGGTGAAGGGGTCGGGGAGCCGGGAGACGGTGGGTAAGGAGCCCGCGTCGGGCAGGGCGGGCACGGCGCAGTCGGCGCCCTCGTCCTCGACTCCTGCCGCCGCCGTGGCGGCCCGGGTGGTCGCGACGGTCGTCGCGCCGAAGACGGCGATCGAGAGTGTCGTCGCCATGGCCAGTGTGCGGAGTTTGGTGCGGGCCCGGCCGATCATCACGGCGCTCTCCCTTCCGAGAGGTGGGGTGCTGGCGATCAGTCTGAGAAGGCCCTCGAAATATGTCAATGATTTCTCGAAACTTTCGGCGTCACGGACGAGCGGCACGCCCGTGTGCTGTGGTGATGAGCGGGTGGAGCGCCGAAAGTATCGGAAATTAGGTGAAAGAAGGCACCGAGCCATGGCGGCATCACGGAACGGCAAGCATTTCCCCATACTCACCGTCACGACCCCGTCGCTCGCGGGAGCATCTCAAGGCCTATGACAAGGAAGGGGACTCGGTGAAGCGGGTTATGGGGGTTGTCGCCGGGCTGGTGATGCTCGTCGCCGGGGTCGCGACTGCGGACGGGACGGCGGTGGCCGGCAGGAAGGCGCCTGTGGTGTGGGGGGCCTGCCCGAAGGTGGCGGGCAAGACGGCCTCGGCGGCTCTGGAGTGCGCCACCGTACGCGTGCCGCTCGACTACCGCGAGCCCATGGGGCAGCAGATCAAGATCGCGCTCAACCGGATCAGGGCCAAGGTCTCCAGGGACGCCAACCACCTCGGGACGCTGCTCGTCAACCCGGGCGGGCCGGGCTCGTCGGGGCGGGACCTGACCGAGTACGTGGCCACGTCGCTGCCCGCGGACGTGTCCGAACGCTACGACATCATCGGGTTCGACCCCCGAGGTGTCGGCGCGAGCCAGCCGTCCGTGCACTGCGTGGACCCGGCCACGTACTACAAGGCCCCGAGGCCCGACGCGGTGCCGCACGGCAAGGCCGAGGAGAAGGCGCTGCTCGCCCGCGCCGCCGGGTACGCCTCCCGCTGCGGCCAGCTCTGGTCATGGTTCCTGCCGCACCTGACCACCGAGAACTCCGCCCGGGACATGGACGCCATCCGCGCCGCCCTGGGCGAGGAGAAGATCAGCTACCTCGGCTACTCGTACGGCACCTACCTCGGCGCCGTCTACGCCACCCTCTTCCCGACGCGCGTCAAGCGCCTGGTGATGGACAGCTCCGTCGATCCCACCGGCGTCTGGTACGACTCGAACCTCAAGCAGGACCGCGCGTTCGAGCACCGGCACCGCCAGTTCCTGGCCTGGACCGCGCGGCACCACGACGCCTACAAGCTGGGCGCGACGCAGAAGCAGACCTCGTTCGCCTACTACGCGATGCGTGACCGGCTGCGCGCGAAGCCGGCCGGGGGCGTGGTGGGGCCGAGCGAGCTCGACGACACCTTCACGGTGGCCGGTTACAGCGACAAGGTGTGGCCGCAGTTCGCCCAGGCGTGGTCCTCGTACGTGCGGCAGGGCGACGTCAGGGGGCTCGTGGAGATCTACAACAAGCACGGCAAGAACGACGCGGCCGACGAGAACGGCTACGCCATCTACCTGGGCGTCCAGTGCCGCGATGCCCGCTGGCCGCGAAAGTGGGACACGTGGCGGGCCGACATGAAGGCCCTGCACCGCGAGGCGCCGTTCCTGACCTGGCCGAACGCCTGGTTCAACGCGCCCTGCGCGTTCTGGCCGGTGCGGGGCGGCACGCCGGTGAAGGTGCACGCGTCGCGGAAGCTGCCGCCGTTCCTCATGCTGCAGTCGCGGCACGACGCGGCGACCCCGTACCAGGGGGCCCTGCAGATGGCACGGAGCTTCCCGCGCGCCCGCATGGTGCTGGAGGGCGGCGGCAACCACGGGGTGTCGCTGGCGGGCAACAAGTGCCTGGACGGATACCTGGCCGCGTACCTGCGGGACGGCACGCTGCCGCGCCGGGACACGACCTGCCCGGCCCTGCCGGAGCCGCGTCCGGCCGCGCACATGACGTCGGGCGACCCGAAGCGAGCGGGCCTGCTCGGGATCCTGGGCGTGCTGGAGGGGCTGCCCATCGGGTGAGGACCGCCTCCGCTGACGTCGCGAGATCCGGCTGACGTCAAGAAAGGGTTACCGTGGGCAGTGCCGGATGCCGGATTCGGTAACCCTTCGCGTAGTCTGACCATGTGATGCTGCGTACATCGGCGTCGCGCGTGCTCGACGACAACGACCGGGACGAAGTCCTCGCCCTCCTGGACACCGATCCGGTCGCCAATGTCTTCGTGTCCTCTCGGGTGCGGGCCGTCGGACTCAACCCGGCGAGGCTCGGTGGGCAGATGTGGGGGTTCGGGCCGCGCGGTGGCCTCGTGTCACTCTGTTACGCCGGAGCCAACATGGTGCCGGTCAACGCCGGCCCCGAGGCCGTGCACGCGTTCGCCGACCGTGCCCGCAAGCAGGGGCGGCGCTGCTCGTCCATCGTGGGCCCGGTCGATGCCGTCTCGCTGCTGTGGGAGCGGCTGGAGCCGCACTGGGGGCGGGCGCGGGCGATCCGCTGGGCGCAGCCCGTCATGGCGACCTCCAGCAAGCCGGACGTGGCGGCCGACCCGCTGGTGCGGCGGGTGCGGCCCGAGGAGTTCGACGTGCTGCTGCCGGCGTGCGTGGCGATGTTCACCGAAGAGGTCGGCGTCTCGCCGAACCTCGGTGACGGCGGCGCCCTCTACCGCACGCGGGTGGCCGAGCTGATCAGGATCGGGCGGTCGTACGCGCGGATCGACGACGGCCGGGTGGTGTTCAAGGCCGAGGTGGGGGCCGTGACCCCGCAGGCCTGCCAGATCCAGGGCGTCTGGGTGGCGCCCGAGCTGCGCGGCAGAGGCTACGCGGTGGCGGGCATGGCGGCGGTGGTGGAGGCGGCGATGAGCTGCTTCGCGCCGGTCGTCTCGCTCTACGTCAACGACTTCAACCACGCCGCCCGGGCCGTCTACCGGAAGGTGGGGTTCCAGGAGATCGACACGTTCATGTCCGTATTGTTCTAGGCATGATCCTTGTCACGGGTGCAACGGGAAACGCGGGCGGCGCGCTGGTGCGCACGCTCGCCGAGGCGGGCGAGCCGGTACGCGCGCTGGTGCGGCGCGAGGTGGAGCTGCCCGCCGAGGTGGCTCTGGGAGACCTGAACGATCCCGAGTCGGTGGCGGGCGCCCTGACCGGCGTGCGCGGGGTGTTCCTGCTGGCCGGCTACGACCGGATGGACGAGACGCTGGCGGCCGTGGCGCGCGCCGGGGTCGAGCACGTGGTGCTGCTGTCGGCCAGCGCGGCGGAGGCCGCCGACGTGAGCAACCCGGTCTCGAAGTACCACGTGGAGTCGGAGGCGCTGGTACGCGCGTCGGGGGTGCCGTGGACGGTGCTGCGCCCGCGCACGTTCATGTCGAACACGCTGCGCTGGGCCGATCAGGTCAAGGCCGGTGACGTCGTCCGCGACTCCTGGCCGGGCGTGGCGGTGGCGACCGTCGACCCGCTCGACATCGCCGCCGTGGCCGCCGCGGCCCTGCTGGAGAAGGGGCACGACGGGCAGGTGTACGGGCTGACGGGCCCGCGGGCGCTGCGGCCGGCGGAGCGGGTGGAGATCCTGGGGGCGGCGCTGGGCAGGAAACTGCGCTTCGAGGGGCTGAGCGATGAGGAGGCCAGGGCCGAGATGCTGGCCGGCGGTATGCCGGAGGCGTACGCGGAGGCGTTCTACGGGTTCTTCGCCCGGGGAGAGCTGGACGAGTCGGCGGTGCTGCCGACCGTCGAGCGGGTCACGGGGCGCCCGCCGCGCACGTTCGAGGAGTGGGCCCAGGCGAACGCCGATGCGTTCCGCCGCTGACCGGGCCCGCCCCAGGCGGGCCCAGCGCTAACCGGGGACGCGCAACGTCAGCATGGCGACGTCGTCGTCGTTGTCGGCGGGGCGGACGCGGCTGAGCAGGCGGTCGCAGTAGGTGCTGAGCGGGTGCCGGGTCAGCGCGGCCGCCTCCTCACGCAGCCGGTCGAGGCCGTCGTCGAGCGAGTGGGTGGGCGACTCGATCAGCCCGTCGGTGTAGAACAGCAAGGTGGATCGCGGCGGCAGCTCGACCACGGCGTCCTTCCTGGCGGGCGCGAAGCCGGTGCCGAGGAGCATGCTGCTCGCCTCCTCCAGGTAGCGGGTGCGCCCGTTCTCCTCGATGAGCAGCGGCGGCGGGTGGCCCGCGTTGGTCCAGCGCAGCCGCCACCCGTCGCCGGAGCGCTCGGCGCGGGCGAACACGGCGGTGGCCATCGTGGCCTCGGCCATGCGGACCACCGCCTGGTCGAGCCGCTCCATGACGGCGCTGGGCGGCTCCTCCAGCTCCCCGGCATAGGCGCGCAGCATGTTGCAGACCTGCGCCATGCCGGAGGCGGCGTCGAGGTCGTGGCCGACGACGTCGCCGATGACGAGGCCGGTCGTCTCGCCCGACAGCACGAACGCGTCGTACCAGTCACCGCCGACCTGGGAGGCGCGCGGCGCGGGCAGGTAGCAGGCGCCCATCTCCAGCCCGGGCACGGACGGCAGCCGGGGCAGCAGGTGGCGCTGCATGGTCTCGGCCACGCGGCGCTGCCGCTCGTACAGGCGGGCGTTGTCGAGCGCCAGCCCGGCGCGGCGGGCGATGTCCTCGACCAGGAGGAGGTCGTTGGTGGAGAACGGGTGGGGCTGCCCCGCGCGGCCGAGCGTCATGGCGCCGACCACATCGCGCACGCCGCGGATCGGCGCGATGCACGCCGAGTGGATGCCGGTGGCCTCGAACAGCTCGCGCTGCGCGACCGCGATGCCCGAGTCGGGCGGGCCCTGGTAGTGCTCGGGGCCGACGAGCGTCGCGGTGACGCCGCGCAGCGCCCGTGACAGCGGCATCGGGGACTCCATGGACAGCGGCGGCATCAGCCGCTCCAGGTCTTCCCGGTGGGTCAGGACGCCGTTCTCGTGGTGGACGACGGTGTTGCGGACCACCTCGCCCTCCTCGGTGAGCAGGTCGATGACCACCCAGTCGGCCAGCAGCGGGACCACCAGCCGCACCAGGTGGCGGATCGTCTCGTCGCTGTCGAGGCTGGAGGTGAGCGTCGTGGTCGTCTCCGCGAGCAGCGCCAGCCGGTCGAGCTCGGTCATGGTCGTGGGGGCCTGCGTGCGCACCCACTCACCGGGCTCGGAGGAGCCGGTCTCGTAGAAGATGACCAGCGCGTTCGCGCCGCCGTCGCCTTCGGTGCCGCACGGGGTGACCATCCAGGAGATCTGCATGAGGGAGCCGTCGCCACGCTCCAGCCACGCGTCCTCGCCGCTCGCCGTGACGCCTTCGAGGAGGGGCTGGCGCATGTCGCACAGGCTGCGCGGCAGCGGCTCGCCGCCCCTGCCCCGGTGCAGCGCGTCGTGGGCGTCGCGGCCCAGCAGCTCCGCCGCGCTGCGGCGGAGCAGGTGCTCGGCTCGGGGGCTGACGTCGATGATCCGGCCGCGGTCGTCCACGACGTACGTGCCGGCGTGGGTGAGGTCCCGGAACCGGCAGCAGTGCTGCTTCGAGCATTGCCGCGCCTCTCCCACTACCGGCCCTCCTCCCTTTCGCACCTCTTACCCAGCATCGACGCTGGTCAAGGGGCTAAATTCGGACAAGCTTATCGAAAAGCCGGGCCAGCTCGGTGCCGGGATCAGCGGTGAGGCCCGCGTGCACCGGGCCCGCCTGCACGATCGTGCTGCGCGGCGCGGTCAGCCAGCGGAACCGGCCGCCGAGCGGCTCTCCCGCCAGCGGCCCGCACTCTTCCCCGCAGGCCAGCTCGTACGCGCTGAGCGCCCGGCGGACCCCGTCGACGTCGGCCTGCGGATCGAGCGCCCGCAGCCGCCCGGGGTCCAGCTCGACCTTGGCGCACAGGTAGTCGCGGGGCTGGCAGTAGAGCAGCACGCCCGCGTTGATCAGCTCGCCCCGCTCGACCTTGGGCATCACGCGGATCACCGCGTACTCGTAGACGTCCCTGCTCACCGGCCGCCGCCTCCCCGCCAGAACTCGCCGACCGACCCGGGGCCCGCCTTGGGGGCCTTGGGCTGCTCGAACCTCAGCCACTCGCGCGGCCCGTGCGCCCGCCGCAGCAGATGATCGACGTACGCTTCGCGCACCTCGCCGGGGGAGCCGAAGCCCGGCTCGCCGGCCAGCCACTCGTCCGGCACCAGCGCCGTCACGCCCTCCAGCAGCTCCCGCGTGATCCGGCCGGCCAGCTCCGCGCCCGCCGCGCCGACGTCGCCCGCGTACGGCGCGAGCACGTGGTCGCTCGCGTCGAACGGCCGCTGCGGGTCGGCGGTGCGCCAGTTGTGGTGGAACCACAGGGCGGCCCCGTGGTCGATCAGCCAGGTGTCGCGGTGCCAGACCAGCAGGTTGGGGTTGCGCCAGCTCCGGTCGATGTTGTGGATGAGCCCGTCGAACCACAGCACCCGCGCCGCGAACAGCGGATCGGCCACCCACGCCAGCGGCTCGAACCCGAGCGCGCCCGGCAGGAAGTCGACCGCGAGGTTGAGCCCGGCGCTGGCCTTGAGCAGCTCCTGCACCTCGTAGTCGGGCTCCCTGACGCCGATCTGCGGGTCGAGGTCGATGAGCTTGAGGTCGGGTGTCCTGAAGCCGAGGTGGCGGCCCAGCTCGGCGCAGATGATCTCGGCGACGAGCACCCGCCTGCCCTGGCCGGCCTCGCGGAACTTCACGACGTACGTGCCCAGGTCGTCGGCCTCGACGACGCCGGGCAGCGACCCGCCCTCCCGCAGCGGGGTGACGTAGCGGGTCGCCGCGATCTTTTCCAGCACCATACGAGGCTATCGCCTGCCTTGATCGGGACGAACCTGTCGGACGGTGGCGGGCCATCGTAGAGTGGGGCCGATGAGGGGATCGAGGGATCGATGCTCAGGATTCACTTCACCGGCGACGACTTACGGCGCACCCGACTGGCGGAGACCGCGGATCCCTTCTGGGAGATGGTGTTCACCAGGCACCGGCTCGCCGACCCCGCGCCACCGGCGACCCTGCGCCCCTGGCTGACGGAGATGCGGCGCGAGGGCGACCGGCTGCACCGCTACGAGCGGGTGGTGTCGGCGCTGACGCCGTTCGGCCCCTACTTCCCCGACTTCATCACGCCCGTGGAAGGGCTCCAGGGGCTCGACGCCGGTCTGCAGGCGCTCCTGAGCACGCCGCGCGCGCGGCTGCGCCGCGAGCTGGGCACGCTGGCCCGCACGTCGCCGCTGCCCGGCTGGGGCCGGCGGCTGGCCGAGGGGGAGACGGCGACGCTGATGAACCTGGCGGCCACGCTGCGGGCCTACCACGCCATCGCCATCGAGCCCTACCGCGACACGATCGAGGCGGCCATCGCGGCCGAGACGACCCGCCGCAGGCGCGACCTGACCGAGGGCGGCCCCGACGGGCTGCTGCGCGGGATGGCGCCGCTCATGCGCTGGCGCCCGCCGCTGCTGGAGGTCGACTACGACGTTGACCGCGACCTGCACCTCGGCGGGCGCGGGCTGCTGCTGATCCCGTCGTACTTCTGCCGGCGCGTCCCGGTCGCGCTGGCGGACCCGGCCTTGCCGCCCACGCTGGTGTACCCGATCGACCGGCACTCCCACTGGGAGTCGAACCGCACCGAGTCGCTGGTCGCGCTGCTCGGCGCGACCCGCGCGACGGTGCTGGCCGCCATCGACGGCGGCGCCACCACCACGCAGCTCGCCGAGCGGGCCGCGACGTCGCCCGCCTCCGTCAGCCGCCACACGCGGGTGCTGCGCGACGCCGGCCTGATCGAGACGCACCGCCACGGCACGGCCGTCCTGCACGTGATGACCCCGCTGGGGCGCACCCTACTGTCGTCGGGCCGGTAGGGCGTGTCCACCCTTTGCGCCCACGTGCAAAGGGTGGCCGCGCTCCGGACGCGGCCCACATACTGAAGCCCTCGCTGCGGAGCCTTCCATACGATCTCGTATGGAAGGCTGAGCGGGTGAGACGGTTGAACGCGGACGACTGGGCGCGGGCGGCGCTGGAGGCGTTGGCGGAAGGTGGGCCGGCCGCGGTCGCCGTGGAGCCGGTCGCGGTACGGCTGGGTGTGTCCAAGGGCAGTTTCTACTGGCACTTCCGCAACCGGCAGGCGCTCCTGGAGGCGGCGCTGCGGCGGTGGGAGGCCGCGACCGAAGAAGTCATCGCGGAGCTGGAGACGGTACGCGAGCCGGTGGCGCGCATGCGGGCCCTACTGGGGCGGGCCTTCGGTGACCGGCACGACGCTGCCGTCTCGTTCCGGCTGATCAGTGAGGCCGACGACCCTCTCGTGCGGGAGGTGGCCCGGCGGGTGAGCGAGCGGCGGCTGGCGTACATGCGGGCGTGCCTGGAGGCGGCCGGCCAGCCGCCGGAAGAGGCGGAACGGCGGGTGCTGGCCGGCTACGCGACCTACCTCGGGCTGGCGGCCCTGATCCGGGTCGGCGTCATGGACGAGATGCCCGCCGCGCTCGTCGAGGCCGCCATGGCCGAGCTCGGGCTCAGGTCTTCGCGATGACCTCCTCGGCGAAGCGCTCCATGGTGACGATCTTGAGGTCGAGCGAGCCCGTGCCGTACCTGGCCTTCTCCTCGTCGGTGGCCAGCCACCACGGGGCGGCCATCGTGCCCGTCACGCCCTTGGCCTCGAAACGCCGGTACGTGTCCGCGTCCGGCAGCACCGCGAGCGGGGCGATGACCTCGAAGCCGTCGAGCGACCGGCCGTTGGCGTCGAGATGGCGGCGCAGGGCGGCGAGAACGTCGTCGAACTGCTCCTCGGTGTAGATGCGGTTGCCGATCCAGCCGTCGCCCAGCCGCGCGGCCCGGCGCAGGGCGGCCTCGCTGTCACCGCCCACGAGGACCGGGATCGGCCGCTCCGGCGTGGGGCAGATCGACAGCGGCGGCAGGCCCTCGACGGTGACCGTCTCGCCCGCCCACAGCTCGCGCAGCACGGGGATCATCGCGTTGAGGCGGCGGCCCCGCGTGTGGAAGTCCTGTCCGGTGCCGACGAACTCCTCCTCGCACCAGCCCACCCCCACGCCGAACGTCACCCGGTCGTGCGACAGCACCGCGGCCGTGGAGACCTGCTTGGCCACGGTGAACAGGTCGCGGGCCGGGGCGATGTAGACGTTCGGGGAGAAGCGCAGGGTGGTGGTGACGGCGGCCATCGCGCCGATCGTCACCCACACGTCCGGCCAGTGCGTGCTCGCGTCCCAGCGGGGCCGGCCCGACGACGAGTACGGGTACGGCGAGGCGAAGTCGGCGTAGAAGAGGTGGTCGGAGAGCGTCAGCGTGTCGAAGCCGCACCGCTCGGCCGCCCGCGCCAGCTCCACGAACTGGCCGGTGTCGACGAACGAGGCCCCCAGCCAGTACCTCATCGGAACTCCGGGGCGACCTTGGTGGCGAACAGCTCCAGGTTGCGCTTGACCGTGTCGAGCGGCAGCACGCCCTGCTGGCCCTGCATGTAGAGGCCGAACCACTCCAGGTCGGGCATGCGGTCGAGCATGCGCTGGATGCCGCGCTTGACGTCGTCGGGGGTGCCGAACAGCGCCATCTCGACGTCGTTCATGCGCCTGGCGTCGCCCTTCTCGGGGGAGATCGGCTGGTGCTTCTCGTCCTCCTTCTTGCGCAGCACCTCCAGGTAGCCGAAGGGGCCGAAGAAGGCGGCGAAGTCCTTCGGGATGCTGCGGCCGAAGGTGTTGATGGCCTCCTCCGTGGTGTCGGCGATGCCGACGATCTTGAGGATGCCGGTGTGCTCGCCCAGCTTGTAGTGGCGGCCCTGCTTGGCCGACTCCTCCTGGTACAGCTTCGCCTTCTGGGCGTGGTCGTCGGGGTTGGGGGTGAACATCCACGGCAGGATGTCCTCTTGGGCGGCCCTGATGACCGACCGGTCGGAGATCGTGAACGGCTGCCACAGCTCCGGGTGCGGGTTCTGGTACGGGCGGGGGCAGACGGAGACGGCCTTGATGGTGCCGTTCTCGTCCATCTCCTCGGGGGAGCCGAACGTGCGGGTCCACTCCTGGGCGGGCCAGCCCTCGATGCCCTCGTACGGGTAGGGCACCTGGTAGTCGAGCACGTCTGACTTGTAACGGACCGTCTCCTGCGTCCACGCCATCTTCATGATCTTCAGCACCTCGCCGAAGACGTCGAAGTTGCGCGTGTCGGACGCCGAGCCGTCGGAGCGGGCGGCGGCGGCGTGCCAGCGCTGGCCCAGCACGTTCATCCAGCGGTTCTGGTAGCCGCGGGCCACGCCGAGCCGCAGCCGGCCCTTGCAGAACTGGTCGAGCAGCGCCACGTCCTCGGCCGCCCTGATCGGGTCCCACGCGGGCAGCACGAGGCCGAGCGGGGCGAGCAGGATGCGCTCGGTCCTGGCGGCGAGGTCGGTGAGGAACATCAGCGGGTTGACCGAGAACTCCATGCCCTCCGAGTGGAAGTGGTGCTCGGTCATCATCAGCGCGTCGAACCCGACCTGGTCGGCGTGGACGGCTATCTCCCGTACCTCGTGCAGCAACCTCTGGTACGACTCCGTGTCGCGCCCGATGGGCCGCTTGGCCCTGGCGTTCTCCTCGGCGGCGTAACCAGAGCCTGGAATTTGCGGATTCAGGAAGATAGAAAACTTCACCGGGGACCTCTTTCCGCGGGATGGTCTTCTGCAAGGTACTCTGGAAATCTTAACCGAGCAATCGCTTGGTTCGCCGTAGGGAGTGTCGCATGAGGCTCGGGGTCACGATGTTCGCCACGGACCTGGCCATGCCCGTCCACGAGTTGGCCAGGGCGCTGGAGGAGCGCGGCTTCGACTCCCTGTACGTCCCCGAGCACACCCACATCCCCGTCTCCCGCCGCACCCCGCACCCCAGCGGGGCGGAGCTGCCCGAGGAGTACAAGCGCACGCTCGACCCCCTCGTCGCCCTGTCCTACGCGGCGGCTGCCACCCGCACTCTGCGCGTCGGCACCGGCATCCTGCTCGCCGCCCAGCGCGACCCCATCGTCACCGCCAAGGCGATCGCCTCGCTCGACCACCTGTCCGGCGGGCGGGTGGTCGTCGGCGTCGGGTTCGGCTGGAACGTGGAGGAGATCGAGAACCACGGCGTCCCCTATCGCGAGCGGCGCGAGGTGGCCCGGCGCAACGTCCTGGCCATGCAAGCGCTGTGGCGCGACGAGGTGGCCTCCTTCGACGGCTTCGAGCCCTCCTGGTCCTGGCCCAAGCCCGTCCAGGTGCCGCCCGTCCATCTGGGCGGGGCTGCCGGGCCGAAGCTGTTCGCGCACGTCGCCGAGTACGCCGACGGATGGATGCCGATCGGCGGACGGGGCATCAAGGCGGCGCTGCCGGCGCTGCGCGAGGCCTGCGAGAAGGCCGGGCGGCCGGCGGCGGAGGTGATCCCGTTCGCCACCCTGCCCACCAGGGAGAAGCTCGACCACTACGCCTCGCTGGGGATCACCCAGGTCGTCGCCAACCTGCCCAGCGCGCCCGCCGACGTGGTGCTGCCCCTGCTGGACGAGTACGCGGCACTGCTGTGACGCCTGAGGTTGCTGTCATAATGACGCCCTATGCCCCACGCTGACGACCCCTCCCGGCTGGGGAACTACCGTGTCCTGCGCCGCCTCGGCCAGGGCGGCCAAGGGGTCGTCTACCTCGGCGAGTCGCCGCAGGGGTCACTCGTCGCGATCAAGCTCATGCACGCCCGGCTCTCCGGCGACCCCGACGTGCGGCGGCGCTTCCTCGGTGAGATGGACGCCGTGCGGCGGGTGGCCGCGTTCTGCACCGCCCAGCTCCTCGACGCCGACCTCGACGGCGACCGCCCCTACCTGGTCAGCGAGTACGTCGACGGCCCCTCGCTCGCCCAGCACGTGACCGAGAAGGGGCCGCGCTCCGGCGGGTCCCTGCACCGCCTGGCCATCGGCACCGCCACCGCCCTCGGCGCCATCCACCGGGCCGGGGTCGTGCACCGCGACTTCAAGCCCCCCAACGTGCTGCTCGGCATCGACGGGCCGCGCGTCATCGACTTCGGGGTCTCCCGGCTCATGGACGCCGCCGCCAGCACCACCGGCGTCTCCCTCGGCACCCCCGCCTACCTGGCGCCCGAGCGCGTGCAGGGAGAGACCGCCGGGCCCGCGGCCGACCTTTGGGCGTGGGGGCTGACCGTCGCCTACACCGCCACGGGGCGGCACGCGTACCGGGCCGACACCTACCAGGAGGTGCTGGCCAGGATCCTGTACGGCAAGCCCGACCTCGGCACCCTGGGCGGGCCGCTGCGGGAGGTCGTGGAGGCGTGCCTGCGTCATGATCCACGGGAGCGGCCGGACGCGGAGGAGGTGCTGCGGTGGCTGCTGGGCCACGAGCCGGGGGCGGGCGACGTCCTGACGACCGGCGCCCTCGCCGCCGTCGGCCCCGCGCCTGCGGGCCTTGGGGACGACACCGCTCCGAGCCCCGACGCGGAGGCCCGCACCGAGACGCCCGCCCGGCGGCGGTGGTGGCGGGGGCGGCAGGTCGTGGTGGCGGCGGCCGTCGGGGTGGCCGTGGCGGTCGCCGGCGGCGTGCTGTGGTGGGCCGCGAGCCGGGAGCCGGTGGCGGCCGGTCCCGCGCAGGCGACCCCTCCTTCCCGTACGCCTTCCGCGTCCGTGACCCGCGACGCCGCGCCCAGCCTCGACGGCACGTGGACGGGGTCGGCCGAGCATCCGACGGCCGGCCGGGTCTTCCCGGTGGAGCTGCGCCTGCGGGCCGGCGGCACGTCCACCATGCGCTGGGGCGCCGACCTGCACTGCTCCGGGCGGCTCAAGCCCGGCGGGAACCCGCTGGTGTTCACGCTCGACCAGGTCAAGGGCGCGGCGTGCTACCCGGGGACGCTGCATTTCGTCCCGTCCGCCGACCCCGACCGGGCCGCCGTCACCGTGACGCGCAAGGGGCAGGACGAGGTCACGTACGCGGGGAAGGTCTCCCGCGGCTCTTGATCTCGGTATGCCGCTCGCATCCTGGTCCGGGCGGCATAATGGAATGATATGTCCGAGCTACGTGCCGATGACCCACGGCAGTTGGGGGCGTACCGGCTGACACGCAGGCTCGGTCAGGGCGGCCAAGGCGTCGTCTATCTGGGCGCATCGCCGCAGGGCGCGCCGGTCGCCGTCAAGCTGCTGCACGCCAGCCTGTCCGCCGACCAGGACGCGCGCCGGCGCTTCCTCGGCGAGGTCGAGGCCGTCAGGAAGGTCGCGGCGTTCTGCACGGCGCAGCTCCTCGACGCCGACCTCGAAGGCGACCGGCCCTACCTGGTCAGCGAGTACGTCGACGGCCCCTCCCTGCGCGAGCTCGTCGTCGAGGAGGGCCCCCGGCGGGGCGGCTCACTCGAACGGCTGGCCATCGGCACCGCCACCGCCCTCGGCGCCATCCACCGGGCCGGGGTCGTGCACCGCGACTTCAAGCCCGGCAACGTGCTGCTCGGCATCGACGGGCCGCGCGTCATCGACTTCGGGGTGTCGCGGCTGATGGACGCCGCCGTCACCACGACGCACCTGCCCGTGGGCACGCCCGCCTACATGGCCCCCGAGCGGATGAAGGGCGAGAGCGCCGGGCCGGCCGCCGACATGTGGGCCTGGGGGCTGACGGTGGCGTACACCGCGACGGGGCGGCACGCGTACACGGCGGGCACGCACCAGGAGGTGCTGGCCCGCGTCCTGTACGGCAAGCCCGACCTCGGGGCGCTGGGCGGGCGGCTGCGGGAGATCGTCGAGGCGTGCCTGGCCGCCGAGCCGGGGGAGCGGCCGGACGCCGAGGAGGTGCTGCGGCTGCTGCTCGGGCAGGAGGCGGCCGGGGTGGGCGACCTGCTGCCCACGGCGGCGATGCTCGCCGTCGGCGGGACCGGCCGCGAGCCGGACGCCGGTGACGGTCCCGAGCGGGAGGCCGGTGATGGTCCCGAGCGGGAGGCCGGTGACGGCCGCGAGCGGGATACCCGTGACGGCCGCGAGCGGGATACCCGCGATGGCCGCGAGCGGGATACCGGGAGCGGTCGTGAACGGGCCGGTGGAACGGGCCGGGCCGGCAGCGCGCGCTTGAGCGCTGTCGTGGGACTGGGAGCGACCGAGGCCGCGCCCGGCGTGATCACCGATCCCGACCCGACCACGAGCTTCCCCGCCATCACCGCCCCCTTGATCGCGGCCCGCGCCAAGGCGAAGGCCCGCGACCGTCCGGCACCCGGGCGAAGGCGGATCCGGCCCTGGCAGGCGGTCGTGGTGGCGGTGGGGGTGGCGGCCGCCGCGAGCGGGCTCCTGCTCTGGACGCGCGGCGCCGCCGAAGGGCTGGCGGGCACGTGGACGGGCTCCGCCGAGCACTTCAGCGCCGGCCGCGTCTTCCCCGTCGAGCTGCGCCTGACCGGCGACGACGGCGGCGCGATGCGCTGGGGGGCCGACCTGCACTGCTCGGGCCGCCTCGCCCGAACGGGCAGCGGCCCCGTCTTCCTGCTCGACCAGGTGCAGGGCGAGGAGTGCTATCCGGGAACGCTCCGGATGTCCCCCACCTCCGACGCGAACCAGATGGCCATCAAGGTCACCCGCGACGGTAAGGACGAAGTGACGTATTCGGGCAAGGTCGCGCGGACGTCCTGACTTGCTGTGTCACGTTCAGGCGGCGATTGGCCTGAGCACCGTTGACTGTTCGCGGCCCGTTGCTTTCAGTAGAGAGCAGAAAGAGTGGCGGCGAGGGGAGGCGCCCGTGCCAACGGCGCAGCCGCTCAGAACGGGGGACCCGCAGCGACTGGGGGAGTACGCCCTCACCGGGCGTCTCGGTGAAGGCGGGCAGGGCGCGGTGT
This sequence comes from Nonomuraea composti, assembly GCF_012034275.1. Classification (NCBI taxonomy): domain Bacteria; kingdom Bacillati; phylum Actinomycetota; class Actinomycetes; order Streptosporangiales; family Streptosporangiaceae; genus Nonomuraea; species Nonomuraea composti. The sequence continues at coordinate 27,871 of NZ_JAATEP010000029.1, forward strand.
TCCTCGGTTCGAGGGGCGGGGAGACGTACGCGGTCAAGCTGCTGCACGGGCCCGTGGGGGACGAGCGGGCGGCGTTCCTGCGGGAGGTGGAGCTGGCCAAGCACGTGGCCAGGTTCTGCACGGCGCAGGTGGTCGACGCCGGGTTCGACGAGGGGCGGCCGTACATCGTCAGCGAGTACGTGGACGGCCCCTCGCTGGCCAGGGAGGTCGCGCTCACCGGGCCCCGGCGCGACGGCGCGCTGGAGCGGCTGGCGGTCAGCACGGCGACGGCGCTGGCGGCCATCCACCGGGCGGGCATCGTCCACCGTGACTTCAAGCCCCAGAACGTGCTGCTCGGCTCCGACGGGCCGCGCGTCATCGACTTCGGGCTGGCCAAGGTGCTGGACGCGGCGGCCACGGTGAGCGGGCGCGGGGTGGGCACGCCGGCGTACATGGCCCCCGAGCAGATCACGGCGTCGGCGGTCACGGGTGCGGCCGACGTCTTCTCGTGGGGTGCGACGATGTGCTTCGCCGCCAACGCCACCGCCCCGTTCGGCCAGGACTCCGTGGCGCCGGTGCTGCACCGCATCCTGACCGCCCCGCCCGAGCTGGGGCGGCTCGACGGGCGGCTGCGCGTGCTGGTGGCGTCCTGCCTGGACAAGGACGCCCGCAACCGGCCCAGCAGCCGGGAGCTGCTGTACGAGCTGCTGGGGGACTCGGCCGAGGGCGTGCCGCCCGAGGTGCTGCGCTCGCCGCCGCCGCACGTCCTGCGGGCGGTGCCGCCGCCGCTGGTGCCGGAGCAGCGCTCGCCCGAGACGCACCGCTCCAGCGACGAGCCGCCGCCCACCTGGCCGCCGATGGCCGAGCCGGAAACGACCGGCGCACCGGGCGACGCCTACCGCCTCCCCCCGGACGCCACCCCGCCGGCCGACGCCTACCGCCCGCCTCCGGACACCGCCGCACCCGCCACCACCGGGGTTTCCGCGCCGAGGCAGGGCGGTGCTCCCTTACGGAGCGGGTCCGGCCCGGCTCCCCCCGAGGGGCCGGTGGCGGCGGACGGCGCGGCGCGTGGACGGGGGTGGCCCAGGGCGGCCATCGCGGTCTGCGCGGCCCTGCTCGCCACCGCCGCCGTCCTCCTCATCGTGATCATCCCCACGATGTCCAGGAGGAACACCGAAACCGCCGCCCCCCAGGCAGGCGACGGCCCCCTCACCTCCCAGGCCGCCTCCACCGCCCCGCCGACGCGGCAGCCCTCGACGGGCGACCCGCCCGCGCAGCAGTCCCGCGGCCCCCAGGAGCCGGCGCTGAACAACCCGCCCACCGTGGTCCGCCCGGCCACCGTGGCCGTCCCGCCCCTGGCCGGCCTGGACCGGCCGGCCGCCACCAAGGCGCTCAAGCGGGCCGGCCTCACCGTCGGCCCCGTCACCGAACGCGACGCCCCCCAGAAGATCGGCCAGGTCCTCACCAGCAGGCCGGCTCCCGGCACGGTCGTGAGCCAGGGCAGCAAGGTCACGCTCCAGGTCTCGGCCGGCCTGCCCGTGCCGGCGCTGACCGGCCTGCGGCGCAAGGCCGCCGCGGCGGCGCTCACCGGCGCCGGGCTCAAGGTGGGCCCGATCACCCGCTCCTGCTCCCCGGAGCCGGACGGCCAAGTGCTGGCCACCCGGCCCAAGGCGGGCACCCGCGTCGAGGGCGGCACCCCGGTCGCGCTCACCGTGGCCCGCAACGGCGCCCCCGTCCCCTCGGTCGTGGGCCGGTCCGGTGAGGACGCCCGTGCCGAGCTCGCCGCGGCGGGCTTCGGCGTACAGACGCGGCAGCAGACGGTGGAGGACGAGGCCCGCGTGGGCACCGTCCTCGCGCAGAGCGTCCAGCCGGGGGGCTGCGCCGGGTCCGGCACGCAGATCACCCTCACGGTCGGGGTGGCCGCGCCGCCGAGCCCCGACCCGCAGGACAGCCCGCCGGTGCCGACCGCCACCGAGTCCGTCCCCGGCGACTGACCCGGGCCTGCGCGGGCAGGGGCGTCCCCATGAAGAAGCTGTTCAAGGTCCTGGTGGCCCGCCGCCTGGCCGGCACCCCGCTCGGCCTGGCCGCCCTGGCCGCCGGCTGGCTCCTGGCCCGCCGCAAGCGCCGCCGGCGCGCGTACGAGGCGGAGCGGGAGAGCGCGCACGTCGGCCACCGCTCCCGCACCGTCCGAGGGGGCGGCCCGAGGACGTCCGCACGAAGGTAGGCCCCGCCCACGCGGACGGCGAGCTGCACCGGGGCGGGCCCCCGCGGACGCGGGCTTTTTCGCCGGGGCAGCCCCCACGGACGCGGACGAACCGGGCCGCTTAGGATCGGGGCCATGTCCTTGACCGTGAACGACGTCGACCGGTTCGTGGCCTTCAAGCCGCGGCTGGAGGCCATCGCCTACCGCCTGCTCGGCTCGGCCTCGGAGGCCGAGGACGCGGTGCAGGAGACGTTCCTGCGCTGGCAGGCCGCCGACCTCGATCGCGTCGAGGTGCCCGAGGCGTGGCTGACCAAGGTGCTGACGAACCTGTGCCTCAACCAGCTCACCTCCGCGCGGGCGCGCCGCGAGACGTACGTGGGCCGCTGGCTGCCCGAGCCGCTGCTGGAGGGCGACCCGATGCTCGGCCCCGCCGACACCGCCGAGCAGCGCGAGTCGGTCTCGTACGCGGTCCTCACCCTCATGGAGCGCCTGTCCCCGAACGAGCGGGCGGTCTACGTGCTGCGCGAGGCGTTCGACTACCCGCACCGGGAGATCGCCGAGATCCTCGACATCACCGAGGCCGCCAGCCAGCAGCTCTTCCACCGCGCGAAGAAGCACGTGGCCGACGGCAAGGCCCGCACCGAGATCGACGAGGCCACCGCGCGGCGCATCGTCGAGGAGTTCCTGGCCGCCGCCACCAGTGGCCGCACCGAGCCGCTCGTACGCCTGCTCACCGCCGACGTCATCTCGGTCGGCGACGGCGGCGGGAAGATCCCGGCCCGGGTCAAGCCGTTCGAGGGGCCGCTCGCGGTCGCGACGTTCCTGCGCGGCCTGTTCAAGCCGGCGGAGGCCAAGCGGGCCATGGTCGGCGGCCGGCCGGAGATCTACTTCACGACCGCCAACGGCGAGCCCGCCGTGGTGGGCGTGGTGGACGGCCGGGTCGTCGCCATCATGTGCCTGGAGATCACCGCCGACGGCATCGCCGCCTTCCGCAACCAGGTCAACCCCGACAAGCTGGCCCGCGCGACCGCGCAGTGGGCGGCGGGCGACCACGGGGAACCGCTGCTGACGGCGTTGTGACAGCTATGCGAGAGATGTGACGCGCTTCACATTCTGATCCTGTCAGGAATCGGCGAGCTGCCCGGTTCAAAGGGCACAACACCCCGCAAGACAGGAGCACGGAAATGCAGCACCGCATCGTCGTCCTCGGCGCCGGGTACACCGGTGCGTTCGCCGCCGGCCGTCTCGCCCGCCGGCTCCACCCCGAGGACGTCGCCATCACCCTCGTCAACGCCGAGCCCGACTTCGTCGAGCGGGTCCGCATGCACCAGGTCGCGGCCGGCCAGGACCTCAAGGCCCGGCCGTTCAGCGAGATGTTCGCGGGCACCGGGGTGGAGCTCAAGCTCGGCAAGGTCACCGGCGTGGATGTCGAGCGCAAGACGGTCACCGTGACCGACCCGAGCCGGCCCGGCGGCCCCGCCGCCGAGCTCGCCTACGACACGCTCGTCTACGCCCTCGGCAGCGCCTGGAACACCCAGGGCGTCCCCGGCACCGCCGAGCACGCGTACGAGATCGCCGGCCGCCCCGGCGCGCTGCGCCTGCGCGAGCGCCTGGCCGGCCTCGGCGCCGGGCAGCCCGTGGTCGTCGTCGGCGGCGGGCTCACCGGCGTGGAGGCCGCGACCGAGATCGCCGAAGCCCGCCCCGACCTCGACGTCGCCCTCGTCGCCCGCGGCGACCTCGGCGACTGGCTCGCCCCGAAGGGCCGCGCGCACCTGCGGAAGGTCGTGCGCGACCTCGGCATCACCGTGCACGAGCGCACCGAGGTGACCGCCGTCGAGCCCGACCGGATCACCGTCGCCGGCGGCACGGCGATCCCGGCCGCCGTCACCGTGTGGACGACCGGCTTCGCCGTCCACCCCATCGCGCAGGCGACGGACCTGCGGCTCGGCGCCAGCGGCCAGATCGTGGTCGACGAGACCATGCGCTCGGTCTCGCACCCCGACGTGTACGCCATCGGCGACGCGGCCCTCGCGATGGGCCGGGGCGGCAAGCCGCTGCGGATGTCGTGCGCCTCGGGCATCCCGACCGCCCAGCGCGCCGCCGACGCGATCGTGGCCCGGCTGACCGGCGGGAAGCTGCCGCAGGGTGCGCCCGGCTACTTCAACCAGTGCATCTCGCTGGGCCGCAAGCAGGGCCTGATCCAGTACGTCACCGCCGACGACCGCGCCGTCCCGGCGGCCCTGACCGGCCGGCTGGCGGCCGTCTACAAGGAGCTCATCTGCAAGAGTGCCGCCTGGGGCGTCACCAACCCGACGTACGGGATGCCGGCCCGGCGCCGCCGCGTCACGCGCGAGCAGGCCCCGGCCGTCAAGGCGGTGGCCTAGGCCCGGCTCCCCGGCCATTCCCCGGGGGGAATTGCCGGGAACACGGGCCCCTCTGGAGGATCGCCGCATGCGTACATATCGAGTGGAACGCCCTGAGATCGCGCTCAAGGACGAGCCGGTGCCGGAGCCGGGCCCGGGGGAGATCCTGGTGCGGGTGCACGCGGCCGCGCTCAACAAGCGCGACCTGCTCATCCTGGACGGCACCTACCCCCTGCCCGCCCGGCCGGGCGTGATCCCGCTGAGCGACGGCGCCGGAGAGGTGGTCGCGGCCGGGCCGGGGGTGACGAGGTTCGGCGTCGGGGACCGGGTGATGGGGTCGTACTGGCCGCGCTGGCACGACGGCCGCCTCCGCGCCGACCTGATCGACCAGCCCGGCTGCACCCTGGACGGCATGCTGACCGAGTACGCGCTGCTCGGCGAGCAGGCGGCGGTGGCCGTGCCGGAGCACCTGAGCTGGGCCGAGGCGGCCACCCTGCCGTGCGCGGCGCTGACCGCCTGGGTCTCGCTGACCGGCGGGCAGAAGCTGCTGCCCGGCGCGACGGTGGTGACGCTCGGCACGGGCGGGGTGTCGCTGTTCGCCGTGCAGCTCGCCCGGCTCCTCGGCTGCCGGGTGATCGTCACGACCTCCCGCATGGACCACGCCGACCGGCTCAAGGCACTCGGCGCCGACCACGTGATCGACTACCCGGCCACCCCCGACTGGGGCCGCCGGGTGCGCGAGCTGACCGGCGGGCAGGGCGCCGACCTGGTCGTGGACACGGCCGGCCCGGCCACCATCGACCAGTCCGTACGGGCCGCCGCGCTCTACGGCGAGGTGGCCGTCCTCATCACCCGCGACGCCACGAGCGACCGCCTGGAGATCACCAACGAGGCGTACGCCTCCAGCCTGGCCACGCTGCGCCGCGTCTTCGTCGGCAACCGGGCCGAGCTGGAGAGCCTGTGCGCCGCCGTCGCCGCCCACGAGCTGCGGCCCGTGATCGACCGCACCTTCACCGACCCGCACGCGGCCTACCGGTACTACCGCGAGGGCTCGCCGTTCGGCAAGGTGGTCATCGAGCTCGCTCCCGCCTGAGCCGGGGCGCAGGGTTTCTGGAGAGGTGGGATCCCGGTGCGCTCACGGCGGAGACCAACGCGGCCGTCCGCGGCGTCCACGCCTTCGAGCCCCGCGCCCAGGTGCTGGTCACCGAGGCGCACGCCCACTTCCGCAACCTCCTGCCCGAGCGGCTGGACCGGCGCGCCGAGCTGCTGCGCGGCACGCCCAAGCCGTACGGGATGATGGCCGGGCTGCACGGCGGCGTGGACGCCGCACTCGCCGCCCACGCCGGCGTCCCGCCCGTCCTGGTGAGCGGCGACGACATCGTGGCGGCGGAGGCGGCCGAGGTCGTGCCCGGCATGCGCGCGGTCGTGGCCAAGCGCGCGCTGGGCGCCCTCTGAGCGGCCGGCTCGCCGAAGACCCGAACGGTCACGCCTGGAGGAGCCGCCACGCCGTCAGGGCGAGCCTGATCCGGGTCAGGCCGGTGGGCTCGGTGAGCTCGATGCCGAGCGTCCTGCCGATCTGCTCCAGGCGGCGGGCGACGCTGCTGTGGTGCAGGTGGAGGAGGTCGGCGGCGCGGCGCAGGGAGCCGGTGGCGCAGTAGACGTCCAGCGTCTCCAGGTCCTCGGGGCTGCCGGCCATGCGGGCGATGGCCGCCACGTCGGCGTTGTCCTGGGCGACGTCCTGCGGGATCTCGGCCAGGAGGGCCAGCGCGCCCAGGTCGTCGTAACGGACGACGGGCTCGCGCGGGGTCGTGAAGCGCAGCGCGGTGCGGGCCTGCCGCCACGACAGGTGCGGGCTGCCCGCCGGGCCGACGCCGGCGTGCACGCCCGCCGGGAAGGCGGACTGGTCGACGGTGGTGGCCAGGATGACGCCCGTGTCGCCGAGCGGCGCCGCCTTCACCGGCCGGGCCGGGCAGATCAGGGCGCCGACCTGGTCGAGCGGCAGCCGCGAGCGTGTGGCGCCTGCCTGGTCGAGGGGCGGCTGTGGGTGTGTGGTGCCTGCCTGGTCGAGAGGTGGCTGCGAGCGGACGGCGACGACCCGTACGGGCAGCCCCGCCGCGAAACCCAGCAGCCGCAGCGCCCGCGCCCGCGCCGCCTCGTCGGCCTCGGCGCTGATCGCCAGCTCGACGAGCGCGGGATCGGCCATGGTGGTGCGGGCCGGGCCGTACCGCTCGACGACGGCGGCGGCCGCGATGGCCAGCCGGTCGAGCAGCAGCTCGTCGAGCGGGCTCGGCGGGCCAGGACGCTCCAGCCACGCCGTGCCGATCTCCTCGTCGTCCAGCGTGATCGCCGTCGCCGTGGACGCCGGCAGCGCCGGGTCCGGCGCCCGCGTACCGCCCGGCGCCATGCGGATCACCTGGCCCGTGCCGTGCAGCCGGACGCCGGCCACGCACTCGGCCAGCACCGCCGAAGCGCGGGCCAGCCCCGGCAGGTCCACCCGCCGCCGCATCAGCGTGTCGTAGAACATGACGACCCGGATCGCGCCCTCGGCCAGCTGATCCAGCTGCGACAGCCGTAACGCCAACGCCTCCATGACAACGAGCATATGCGCCGATCGGCGCGCGAACCGGGGCGTACGCCCGACAGATGGCGGATGATGGGAAACATGGCGATCAGCAGGATGGGCGACATGAATCCCGAACTCGAAGCCTTCATTCCGCTCTTCCCCGCGGCCGACCTGAGCGACCCCGCCGCCGCCCGCGACGGCCTCGCCGCACTCGCCAGCGCGGTACCGCCCGCCGACAGCCCCGACATGGTGATCGAGGACCGCCTGATCCCCGGCGACCCCGACGTGCCGGTCCGCGTCTACCGCCCCCTCCAGGCACAAGGAGCCATCGTCTGGATGCACGGCGGCGGCTGGGTCATGGGCAACCTCGACACCGAGCACCCGTGGGCCAGCCGGGCCGCCGAGCTGTCCGGCGCCACCGTGATCTCCGTCGGCTACCGCCTCGCGCCCGAGTACCCCTTCCCCGCCGCCTTCGACGACGCCTACACCGTGCTCACCTGGGTCAGCGAGCACGCCGCCGAACTCGGCGTCGACCCCGGCCGCATCGCCGTCGGCGGCCACAGCGCCGGCGCCAACCTCGCGGCCGCCATGACGCTGCGCGCCCGCGACGAGCAGGGCCCGCCGATCTGCTTCCAGCTCCTCCACCAGCCCGGCCTCGACGACCGGCAGCAGACCTGGTCGGCACGGAACTTCACCGACACGCCCTGGATGACGCGCGACAAGTTCGCCACCGCGTGGCGGCACTACATGGGCTCCCAGCCCGTCACCCCGTACGCCGCGCCCGCCCGTGCCGAGGACCTGTCGGGACTGCCGCCGGCCTACATCGCCACCGCCGAGTTCGACCCGCTCAGGGACGAGGCCATCGAATACGCCCTGCGCCTGCTCCAGGCGGGGGTGTCGGTCGAGCTGCACCAGTGGCCGGGGACGTTCCACGGGTCGCAGGCGATCGTGTCGGCGGAGATCTCCCAACGCCAGATCACCGAACTCGCCACCGCCCTCCGCCACGCCCTCGCCAAGTAACCCCACCACCCGCCGTTCCCCCGCCCGCTCCACCGCCGAGGCGCTGCCCTGCGGGGGCCGCCTCGGCCGCGAACCGCCACGCTCCCGCCGCCGCTCGCGCTGCGAGGCTGCTGGTCGCACTGCGCCGCGGGCTGCGGCGCCTCGCCTTCGGGCGGCCGCCCGCGCTGCGCCGCCGCCCGTGCTCCGTCGCCGGGCCGCTGCGCCGTCGGAGACGGTTTGCGCCGTTCGGGGTGGTGCGCCGTCCGAAGGCGGTGTGCTGGTGGAGGGGCGGGGGGCGTGGAGCGGGCGGTTGTGGGGGTTTGACGTCAAGCGCTTGAAGTGTGGTGTTCTGACGTGCGTGAGCACCTTCACCATTCAGGATGTGTCCCGGCGCAGCGGGCTGAGTGAGCCGACGCTGCGGTACTACGAGGACGTGGGGCTGATCGGTCCGATCCCGCGGGACGAGCGCAGTGGTCATCGCCGTTACCGGGAGGAGGACGTCAGCGAGGTCGAGATTCTGGCGTGCCTGCGGGCGGTCGGCGTGAGCATCGAGGACATGCGGACGTACCAGGCGAACCGGGCGCGTGGCCGGGAGGCGGCGGCCGAGCAGCGGGACCTGTTGTTGCGGCACGCGCGGCGGGTCGAGGCCGAGATCGCGGCGCAGCGGACGAGGCTGGCCTACCTGCGGGAGAAGGCGGCGGTGTGGGACGCCCGCGACCGGGGTGACGCCGCCGCGGAGGCGGAGGCGTGGCAGCGGGTCATGGAGGCGGTCTCGGCATTGGAGGCGTTGTGATGAGGCCGGTTCTGGTCACGGGTGGGTCCGGGTATCTGGGAACGCATCTGGCCGCCGCCTTGCTGCGGGAGGGCAGGCCGGTGCGGGTCACCGTGCGTTCCAAGGATCGGGAGGACGATCTGCGGGCGGCGGTGCGTCGTGGCGGTGCCGATGACGCGGGGCTGGAGGTGGTGGCGGCGGACCTGATGAGCGACGACGGCTGGCCGGCCGCGGTGGACGGGTGTGCGGAGGTGTATCACGTGGCCTCGCCCATCCCGGCCGTCCAGCCGGAGGATCCGGACGAGCTGATCGTGCCCGCCCGTGAGGGCACGCTGCGGGTGCTGCGTGCCGCCCGCGACGCCGGGGCCCGGCGTGTGGTGCTCACGTCGTCCTTCGCGGCGGTCGGGTACACGCCGAAGCCGGGCGCCGAGTACACCGAGGACGACTGGACGGATCCGGATACGCCGGGGCTGGCGCCGTACCCGCGCTCCAAGGCGATCGCGGAGCGGGCCGCCTGGGACCTGATGCGGCGTGAGGGCGGTGGCACCGAGCTGGTCGTGGTCAATCCGACGTTCATCCTGGGGCCGACGCTGACGACCGAGCTGCGCAGCTCGATGCAGCTCGTCAAGGCGATGATCGGCGGGGTGATGAGCGTGGTGCCGCGGCAGCGGTTCGGGATCGTCGACGTCCGGGACGTGGCGGAGCTGCACCTGCGCGTCATGGCGGCGCCCGAGGCGGCGGGCCGGCGGTTCCTGGCCGTGGGCGACGGGCCCGCGTGGAGCTTCCTGGAGGTGGCCGAGGTTCTGCGGCGGCGGCTCGGCTCCTTGGGGGCGCGCGTCCCCACTGAGGAGGCGCCGGGGGAGGAGCCGCCGCGGCCGGTCATCCACAACGATCGGGCGCGGGGGATGGGATGGCGTCCGCGTGATGCCGAGACGTCGATCGTGGAGTCTGCCGAGAGTCTGCGTGATCTCGGCCTGTTGTGAGTTCCCTCCAGAGGGGTCATGGGCGGCGTCTTCTGCGGAGGGGGCGGGTGCCGCGGCCCGTGCCGGGGATGAGGCGCAGGGGCCGGTCGCGGGAGGCGCGTAAGGGCCCGGCCACCAGCTCGCGCAGCTCCTCCAGCCCGGCCAGGTCGTGGTGTCCGGAGTCGAGGAGCGCCGTCGCGAGGTCGTGGGCGTCGTGCCCGGCCATCGACCGTAGCTGCTCGATGACCACCGCGGGACCGCCGAGCTCCAGGAGTGAGAGGAAGTTCTCCGCGGCCAGCAGCAGGTGCTCGCGCCGGTCCAGTGCCGCCGGGTCGATCTCGCCCGCGTCCACGAGGAGGGTCAGGGCGGTGGGGGCGAGGACGGGGTCGTGGCGGAGGTCGCGGACGAGGGCCTGGCCCTCGGGCAGGGCCTGCGCGAGCACGGCGAGCATGGCGGCGGCGCGGGTGCGGAACGGGCAGTCGCGGGCGGCCCGAAGCAGCGCTTCGAGGTCCTGGCCTGGGTGGGAGAGCCAGGCGTTCAGCTCGACGGCGGCCGCGCGGGGCGGGTAGTGCTGGGTGAGGACGCCGAGGAGCTCCGCCGGGGGTGCGGTGGCCAGCTCGCCGATCAGCGGGGCGTCGCGGCCCTCCCGCAGCAGGCGGTCGCGGACGGACCGCAGGGCGAGGGGGGTGAGGCGGGCGAGGAGGAGGTCGGGGGAGGCGAGGCGCTCGCGCAGGCGTTCGACCGCCTCCGGAGGCAGTGCCCCGTCGTCGAGGTCGCTCGCGTAGCGGTCGTCGGCGGGGCCGCGGGTGAGGTCGACGGCACCCAGGTCGGCCAGGACGTCGAAGGCGCGTTCCAGGTCGAGGGCGGTGCGGCGGCGCCACAGGTCCTTCGTCCGCTCGGACGTCGCGTCCATGGACACGTGCTCCTGACAGGCCGGCCAGACGGTCTCCTCCAGGCGGGCCACGGGCACGTCGTCCATGCCGTACAGGGTGGCGAGCACGTCGGGCAGGACGTCGGCGAAGCAGCGGCCGAGGACCCCGGCCCGGCCGCTCATGCTGATCTCGGCGCCGAGCTCGGGCAGGACGTCGAAGGCGCGGGCCCACAGCGCGGCCGGGTCGTGCGGGAGCGTGGCGGAGCGCGCCTGGAGGAGGCGGCCCTTGGTGACGCGGACCAGGCCGAGCCGCCGGGCCCAGGCCAGCAGGAGGCGGAGCCGGGGCAGGTCGGCGGAGCTGCGGACCTGAAGCTCCGCCTCGCCGGTGCCGAGCAGGGCGGACAGCTCGCGGGCGTCGGCGAGCGTGAGGTGGCCGGAGCGGGTGAGGGGGCGGCCCAGCTCGCCCGCCCAGGTGGCGAGGGTGGTGAGGCGGCGCACGGTGACGCTGCGTGCGGCGGCGCCGGCGAGGTCGTCCGGAGCGGGCAGGGCGATGGGCGGTTGGGGGAAGGCGCGCTCCTCCTCGAGGTCGAGGTCGGTGCGGGTGTGGCGGGCCTCCAGGAGGCGGTCGAGCAGGTCGCGGTCGTAGCGGATGCGGCCGGCGTCGAGGTCGAGCTCGAAGTCGCGCAGCGCGCCCGGGCCGGTGAGGTCGCTGCCGTGGTCGAGCGCCGTCTGCGCCCAGAACGTGGCCGGCCCTTGCAGGTGGGGGTCGTCGAGGGCGTTGCGGAAGTCGGGCAGGGTGCGGGTGATGGCGTCGTCGGCCTGCGCGGGCGTGGCGCCGCGCGGGTCGCGCAGGCCGGTGGCGGCGAGGTAGTGCAGGAACGTGCGCAGGATCTCGGGCGCGATCTCCAGGATGTCCCTGGGGGTGACGACGTATTTCGGCACCCACGCCAGGAGGTAGCGGCGGATCTGCGGCTCGTCCCAGTAGGCGAGGCGGCCGTCGCGGCTGTGGTGGCGGGCGTCGAGGGCGGCGGCGACCAGCGGGCCGTCGGCGGGGCGGCCGTGCGCGTCGGCCCAGGCGAGGCAGCGCCTGGTCAGGATGGCCTTGGCCGCCTCGTACGGTGCCGTCTCCTCGGGCTCGAACCACGTGCGCAAGCGCGGGCCCCCTCTCTGGGGTGCGGTCTGACCCTCCAGTATTCCGGTGCCGGGCCTCCGGCGGGGGCTACTTCAGCGCACCCGCCGTCAGCCCCGCCACGATCCGCCGCTGGAAGAACAGCACGAGCAGCACGAGCGGCAGCGTGACCAGCACGCCGGCCGCCATCTGCGTCCCGAAGGGGGTGTCGAACTTGGCCGCCCCGGTGAACTGCGCGATCCGTACGGTCGCCGTCTGCCGCGCCTGGTCGTTGACCATGGTGACCGCGATGATGAACTCGTTCCAGGTCGCGATGAACGCCAGGATCGCCGTGGTGAAGACGCCCGGCGCGGCCAGCGGCAGCATGACCCGCCGGAAGGCGGCGAACGGGGTGCAGCCGTCGATCATCGCGGCCTGCTCCAGCTCGTACGGGAGCTGACGGAAGAACGCCGTCAGGTTCCAGATCGTCAGCGGCAGCGCGAACGACATCGACGGGACGATCATCGCCTGGTACGTGTTGATCCACCCGATCGCGGTGAACAGCTTGAGCAGCGGCACGATGAGCAGCGCCCCGGGGAACATCGACACGGCGATGACCAGGGCGAGCACGACGTTCTTGCCGCGGAAGGACAGCCGGGCCAGCGCGTACGCGGCCAGCGTCCCGACCAGCAGCGTCACGGCGGTGGTGACGCCGGCCACGACGAGGCTGTTGAGCAGCGACCGCCCGAACCCCATGTCGGCGGCGAACACCGCCTCGTAGCTCTCCAGCGACCACGGGCTCGGCAGCGGTGTGGTGTCGTGGATGTCGGCGGTGCGGCGGAAGCTCGACACCACCATCCAGTAGAACGGCACGAGGCAGTACAGCGCGATGCCGATCGTTCCCGCCCTACGCCACACGTGCATTCCCTTCACGCCGCCCGCTGAGCCGCCGTTCCCGGACGTCACTCAGCAGGTCGGCCCCGAGCAGCTTCACGAACACGAACGCGATCACCGCGATGTAGACGAACAGGGCCGTCCCGTAGGCGGAGGCGGGCCCGTAGTGGACGCGGGTGGCCTCGTCCCAGATGAGCCCGGACAGGGTCTCCACCGACTGCTTGCGCGGCCCGACCAGCACGTACGGTAGGTCGAAGACCCGCAGCGCGTCCATGAGCCGGAACAGCACGGCCACCAGCAGCGCGGGCTTGACCAGCGGCAGCGTGACCCGCCGGAACGTCTGCCAGGGGGTGGCGCCGTCCACCCGCGCCGCCTCGTACACCTCGGCGGGGATGATCTGCAGCCCGGCCAGGACGAGCAGCCCGACGAACGGCGCGGTCTTCCAGGTGTCGGCGACGATGACGGCGAGCTTGGCCCAGGGGCCGTCGGCGGTCCAGAGGATCTGGGTGCCGAGCAGCGCGTTGGCGACGCCGTCCGCCTGGAAGATCCACTTCCACATGAGGCCGGCGACGGCGGTCGGCACGGCCCACGGGACGAGGATGCTGGCCCGCAGGAACGCGCGCCCGCGGAACGCGCGCCGCATCACCAGCGCCATGGCCATGCCGAGCACGACCTCCAGGGAGACGGTGACGACGGTGAACAGGGTGGTGTTGAGGGCGGCGTTGATGAAGCGCTCCTGCGCGACGCCGGCGTAGTTGGCCAGCCCGGCGAACCATTCGCCCTCGACCACGAACCCGTCGGCGTCGAGGCGCTGCCCGCTCTCGTAGAACGACTCCCGCACGGCGGCGACCAGGGGGTAGAAGACGACGAGGGCGAGCACGAGCAGGGTGGGGGACAGCATGGCGGCGGCCAGTCGTCCCGACGATCGGGCCTTCACTTGAGCAAAGGCCCGAGCGTGGTCTGGAGCTCCGACAGGCCCTGGTCGACCGGCTTGGCGCCGGTGATGATGGCGTACGCGGACTCCTGGACGGCGGCGGTCACGTCGCCGTACCGGACGGCCTTGGGGCGGGGCTTGGCGGCGAGGATGCCCTCCTTGAGTGCGGGCAGGTACGGGTACTTCTTGATCATTTCCGGATCGTCGTAGATCGCGGCGCGCGGCACGGGCATGGAGCTGGTCCGCGCGAACGCCTTGATCTGCTCGGCACTCGTCATGAACGCGACGAAGTCGCGCGCCGTCTGCTTGTGCTTGGAGAAGGCGGAGACGGCCAGGTTGTTGCCGCCGAGGGTGCCCGCGCCGGGGCCGTTCAGCCCGGGGATCGGGGCGACGTCGAACTTGCCCGCCACCTTGCTGGAGCCGTCGGTCTTCTGCGCGGCCTCGTAGCCGTAGGCCCAGTTGCGGTAGAAGAGCAGCTTGCCCTCCTGGAAGGCGACCCGTCCCTCTTCCTCCTTGTACGTGATCGCCTCCTTGGGGATCATCCCGCTCTTGAAGGCGTCGGCCAGGAATTGGGCGGCCTGCTTCGCCGCTTCGCTGGTGAGCTGGGGCTGCCCGGAGGCGTCGAGGAGCTCGCCGCCGGCGGAGGCGACGGCCTCGGAGAAGTTCACGGTCAGGCCCTCGTACTTGTCGAACTGGCCGCCGTAGCAGCTCATGCCCTTCTGCTTGGGCAGGACCTCGTCGCAGATCTGCTTCATCTCGGCCCACGTCTTGGGCGGCTGCTCGGCCAGGTCGGTGCGGTAGTAGAGCAGGCCGGTGCCGGTGAAGACCGGCATCGCGTACAACTTGTCGCGATATTTCGCCGTCTCGATGGTGGTGGGCAGGAAGCCGGTGGTGTCCAGCTTGAGCTCCTCCACCCACCGGTTCGCGGCGAACTCGCTGGTCCACACGGCGTCGATGAGCATGACGTCACCGGCGTCGGACTTCGTCTGCGCGTTCTGGATGAGCTTGCGGCGCTGCTCGTCGGCGCTCTCCGGCAGCAGGACGACGCTCGCCTTCTCCTGCGGGTGGGCGGCGTTCCAGGCGTCGACGATCTTCTGCACCGACTCGGCCTCGAACTTGCCACCGAGGAACGTGATCGGCCCGCGCTCCTGGGCGGGCGCTTGAGGGGACGGCGACGATCCGCAGGCGGCCAGGCCCGCGCCGAGCGCCAGCGCGGCGGCGGTGACGTGCAGGGCTTTCATCGGGGGGTTCCTTCTTTCAGAGAAACGGTCTCGCCGCTCAGCCGGGACCGCTCGGCGGCCCAGGCGATGAGGTGGCTGTGCAGGCTCTCGGCCGGCGAGGAGAGGATCGGGGTGCGGTCCCGCGTGGCCACCGCCGTCAGGAACGCCTCCACCAGCGCTTCGTCACCGCCCCCGTGCCCGCCCCTGGCCGTGCCGTCCCCGCTCGGGCGGGTCTCGACGACGGAGGAGCGGCCGGTGACGAAGTCGTGGACGGTCAGGCGGTCGCCGTCGCCGTCGATGGAGCCGCGGGTGCCGAAGATCCGGGTCTGCCTGTGCTGCGCGGGCGTGAACCCGGTCATGGTGAACGACGCGGTCGTGCCGCCCTCGAACTCCAGGTTCACCACCTGGTGGTCGACCACGTCGTTGTCGCAGGCGTAGACGCACCTGCCGTACGGGCCGGTGCGCAGCGCCTCCAGCACCCCCGCCTCGGAGACGTCGTCGGTGAGCACCGACAGCGGCCATGCGTGCTCGCCGGCGAGCGGCAGGTAGATGCGCCGGGCCGAGTACGGGCAGTCCGGCTCGACGGAACAGTCCAGGCAGCGGTCCGCGGCGCCCGCCGGCCGGTTCTCCGGCCGGAAGTGGTGCAGCCCGCCGAACGAGGACACGCGCGCGACCTGCCTGCCGGTCAGGTGCACGAGCCAGTCGAGGTCATGGCAGGACTTGGCGAGCAGCATGAACGTGGACTCGTCGGCCCGCCGCCAGTTGCCCCGCACGTAGGAGTGGGCGTGGTGCCACCACCCGACCGGCTCCAGGTGCTGGATGCTGACGATCTCCCCGATCCGGCCCGCGTCGATCAGGGCTTTCAGTGCCCGCGTGTACGGGGTGTAGCGCAGCACGTGGCACACCGCGAACACGACGCCCGACCGCTCGGCCGCCGCCACGATCGCCCGGCAGTCGTCCTCGGAGACCGCCATCGGCTTCTCCAGCAGGATGTCGTAGCCCAGCTCGGCGAAGCGCACGGCGGGCTCGACATGGTCCCGGTCCTGGGTGGCGATGACGACCGCGTCGGCCTGCCGGGGCAGCGCGGCCAGCTCCCGCCAGTCCGCGTACGGCACGGCGCCGGGGAACCGGTCGCGGCGGCTGTCCAGGGGATCGGCCACCGCGACCACCGTGGCCCGGCCGGCGGCGATGGCGTGGCGGGTGTAGGAGGTCCCGCGCGATCCCGCTCCGACGACGGCGAGCGCCACCATACCGAGCCCCTCCACTTATGTAACCAATTCACGTATGTCGGCCGATGCTAGGATCCGGGCTGGTAGTCGTCAATAGGGAAGTTTTGGGAAAGGGTCTCATAAGTGACCGAGCTCCGGCCGGGTGACGCGTCGCTGCTGCGCAAGGTGAACACCAAGGTCACGCTCAGCGCGCTGCGCCGGGCCGGCGTGGCCACCCTGACCCAGCTCGGGCGCGTCACCGGGCTGTCCAGGCAGACGGTCGAGGCGGTGCTCGACGAGCTGGGCGAGCGCGGCTACGTCCGGGAGGTGCCGCCCGACGAGGGCGTGATGGGGCGGCCGGCGCGGCGGTTCGGCTTCCGGGCGGACGCCGGCTACGTGGTCGGCGTGGAGGTCGGCGGCGACGCCATCGTGGCGGCCCTGGCCGACCTCAACGGCGAGGTGATCGCCTGGGAGCGGGCCGAGATCTCCGGCGACGCCGCGGCCCACGAGCGGCTGGAGACCGCCGAGCGTACGGCCCTGAAGTGCGTGGACGGCGCGGGCGTGGCGCACCGGCGGGTCTGGACGGTGGCCGCGGGCACCTCCGGCATCGTGGACAGGACCGGCCGCGTGTCCCTGTCGATCACCCTGCCCGGCTGGACGGGCGTGGACCTCGCGGGGCTGGCCGGCCGCTGGTTCGGCTGCACGGCGCTGGCCGCCAACGACGCCAACCTCGCCGCGCTCGCCGAGCACTGGCGCGGCAGCGCCCAGCACGCCGCCGACGTCGTGTACGTCCTGATCGGCCACCGCGCGGGCGCCGGCATCCTGATCGGCGGCCGGCTGCATCCCGGGCGCACCGGGGCGGCGGGCGAGATCGGCACGCTGCGCCAGGTCGGCTGGGAGGACGCGGCCCGCGAGCTGGTCAAGGACGCCTCGGCGGCGGAGGTGTTCGAGGCGGCGCTGGGGGGAGATCGCGACGCGGTGCGCCGGGTGGACCGCTACGCCGAGAACCTGGCCATCGGCGCCTCGGCCCTCGTCCTGGCCATCGACCCCGACCTGCTGGTGCTCGGCGGGGGCTACGCGCGCGCCGGCGCCGTGCTGCTCGAACCGCTGCGCCGGCACCTGGCCGAGCTGTGCGTGAGCGCGCCGGAGGTGGTGGCCTCGACGTTCGGGGACGAAGGCGTGGCCATCGGCGCGGTGCGCCTCGCGCTCGACCACGCCGAACGCGAGATCCTGGGGCTTTAGAGCGCCTTTCGATCGCGCCGGACGCGAGATCCCGGGCCTCTGGAACGGCCTTGCCGGACGCGAGATCCCGGGCCTTCAGAACGCCTTCGCGATCTCCAGCAGCACGTCGCGGACCTGCTCCTCGGGCAGGTCCGCCGTCTTGACCGCCCCCCACTGGAGCGCCCCGAGCAGCGCCCAGCTCTTGAGCCGGA
Source organism: Nonomuraea composti (assembly GCF_012034275.1). NCBI lineage: Bacteria > Bacillati > Actinomycetota > Actinomycetes > Streptosporangiales > Streptosporangiaceae > Nonomuraea > Nonomuraea composti. The sequence goes on from NZ_JAATEP010000029.1 coordinate 45,380, forward strand.
TCTCGGGGCCCGGGTCGTCGCCGACGAGCTTGGCGTAGATCGTGTCGCGGAACGTGGCGATCTGGTCCCGTTCGGACCCGGGGGTGGTCGTGGCGTCGTCGGCGGCCAGGTCCTCCATGAACAGCCGGATCACCGACCGGTAGCGCACCGCGAACTCCACCAGCGCCTCGACGAACGCGGCCCGGCTCGCGTAGGGGGCGTCGAGCAGCGCCAGCATGTCGCCCGCCACCGGCGACAGCAGCTCCAGCGCCAGCCGGTCCTTCGGATGGAAGTGGTAGGCGACCGCGGTCTTGGTGAGCCCGACGGCGGCGGCGATGTCGGACAGGGAGGTCGCGGCGTAGCCGCGCTCGGCGAACAGCTCCCTGGCGGCGGCGAGGATGCGGGTGCGGGTGTCGTCGGATGATGTGGTCATCGTCTCATTTCCCTGCGGGAGCGAGCCTTCCGGACAACTCCCGTCTTATCGTAGGTCCTGTACGACCGTACAGGACGGCCGTCGAGGTGGGGGCTGAGCGATGACGCGGTTACTGGGACGGCTGGGCGGCTGGTGCGCGCGCCACGGTTGGATCGTACTGATCACCTGGGTGATCGCCGCAGGCGCCCTGATGGGGAGCAGCCTCGCCTTCCCCAGCCCCACGAACAGCGACGCCAGCATCCCCGGCACCGACGCCCAGCGCGCCCACGACCTCATGAAAGAGGGCTTCGGCCCCGGTTACGCCGGCGGCGGCACCGTGCAGCTCCTCCTCTACTCCGCCGACGGGCCGCTCATCGAGGACGCCCGCAAGCGGGCGGTGGAGCGGGCCATGGACGAGCTGCGGACCATGCCGCACGTCACCAAGGTCGAGACCCCGTTCCGCGCCGGCGGCATCTCCTCCAACCTGCAGATCGGCCTCATCACGATCCGCCTGGAGGGCAACGACAGCGACAAGATCGCCCAGACCACCCAGGACCTGTCGAAAGCCGCGGACCCGGCGCGCGAGGCCGGCCTCGAAGTGGTGCCGGCCGACAGCTCGACCCCGGCCGACAAGGAGATCAAGACAGGCCCGAGCGAGATCATCGGCATCGTCTGCGCGCTGCTGGTGCTCGTGTTCGCGTTCGGCACGCTCGTCGCCGCCACCGTCCCCATCTTCGCCGCGCTGATCAGCGTCGCCTCCGGCCTCGGCGTCATCGGCCTGCTCGGCTGGGTCGTGGACATGCCCAAGCAGGCCGGCATCATGGCCACGATGATCGGGCTCGGCGTCGGCATCGACTACGCCCTGTTCCTGCTGTCCCGCCACCGCCGCCTGCTCGCCGAAGGGGTGCCGGTCGCCGAGTCCGTACGCCGGACCGTGGCCAGCTCCGGCGGGGCCGTCGTCTTCGCCGGCGGCACCGTCATCATCGCGTTGAGCGCGCTGCTGCTGGCCGGGTTCCCGCTGCTGGCCACGCTCGGCTGGGTCACCGGCATCTCCGTCGTGGCCGCCGTGCTCACCTCCGTCACGCTCGTCCCCGCCCTGCTCGGCCTGCTCGGCCACCGCATCAACTCCCTGAAGGTCCCGCTCCTGCGCGGCGCCGGCGGCTCCCACGCCGCCGGCTCCGGCTGGGCGGGGCTCGGCGCGTGGGTGGCCCGCCGCCCCTGGCGCACCCTGATCGGCAGCGTCGTCGTCCTCGGCGCGCTCGCCGCCCCCGCCCTCGCGCTGCAGCTCGGGCCGCTCGACGAGGGGTACGGCACGCGGGGCTCGGAGTCGCGGCGCGCCTACGAGCTCATGGCCACCGGCTTCGGCCCCGGCTTCAACGGGCCACTCATCGTGGTCGCCGAGCTGCCCGCCAAGGTGCCCGACGCCGACGCCCCGATCGTGGACGACCTCGTCCGCGAGGTGAAGGCCGTGGACGGCGTCAAGTACGTCGCCGACCCCAAGCTCAACACCTCCGGCCGCTCGGTGCTGCTCCAGGCCATCCCCGAGTACGCGCCCAGCGACGAACGCTCCGCCCAGGTCGTCAGGGACGTCCGGGCCATCTCCCTGCCCGGGGTCGAGGTGCACGTCGGTGGCAAGGTCGCCGGCCTGACCGACGCCGGCGACCGCATGAACGAGCGCACCCCGCTCGTCATCGGCGTCGTCGTGCTGCTCAGCGCGCTGCTCCTGCTGCTGGCCTTCCGCGCGCCGATCGTCGCGATCAAGGCGGCGGTGATGAACCTCGTCTCGCTCGGCGCGGCGTTCGGGGCGCTGGCGATGACCTTCTCCATCGGGCTCGGCAGCGGGCTCGTCGGCATGGACCCGCCGGTCAACTCCTCGTACGTGCAGACCATCTTCTTCTCGGTGCCGATCGAGAGCTACGTGCCGCTGATGCTCTTCGCGGTGCTGTTCGGGCTGTCGATGGACTACGAGGTGTTCCTGCTGACGGCGGTGCGGCAGTCGTACCTGCGGCACGGCGACAACGCCAGGGCCGTGGCCGAGGGGCTGGGCTCCACCGGGCGGGTCATCACCTCGGCCGCGCTGATCATGGTGGCGGTGTTCGTGGCGTTCATCGCCTACCCGGACGCCATGGTCAAGACGTTCGGGGTGGGGCTCGCGGTGGCCATCGCGGTGGACGCGACGATCATCCGCGGGTTCCTGGTGCCGGCCACGATGGTGCTGCTCGGGCGGCTCAACTGGTGGTGCCCGCGCTGGCTGGACCGGATCCTGCCCAACCTGTCGGTGGAGGGGCACGAGGAGGACGAGCCGCCGGCGGTGCGGCGGGAGGAGCCGGTCACGGCAGGAGTGTAGGGGCGGCTCCTCCGGCAGGCGGACCACCTGCTCGGCCAGGTCCCTGGCCCCCGCCGCGTCGGCGGCCTTGACGCCCTTGGCGGTCAGCTCCACCGACCGGTCATCGCGGCCGGCCTTGACGCTCACCTCACCGCGCCGCGTGCCCAGCCAGGCGACCAGCATCGTGGCGGGGAATGTATCGCGGGGCGCGCTCCCGCGGTACGGGTGTCAGCGGGTCCGGGTGCAGGTCTGCAGCGCGACCTCGTCGGGCACCGCCGCCGTGCCGCCGTCGGCGCACTTGATGCGCAAGGACACGTCGCGGGCGGCGCCGATCGCCTCGCCGGCGAAGTCGCCGTCGGTGACGGCGCCCAGCGAGGCCGAGCAGTTGCCGAACAGCACCGTGCGGCCCGGGTCGCCGCGCACGGAGTCGCAGGTGTAGGTGGGGACGATGATCGGGGGGAGCCCGGCCGCCCGGGCGGGCAGCGGGGCGGACAGGGTGAGGACGAGAGCGGCGACGGACAGGGCGAGCAGCGGCGTCCTTGCGGTGGACACGGCGGGGCTGACCAGCGGGGTCCTTGCGGCGGTCACGGTGGGGCTGGTCAGCGGCGTCCTTGCGGTGGTCACGGCGGGCCTCCGTCAGTCGGGGTCGGCGAGGTTGCAGGCGGGGACCCAACCGACGATGCCGGTGGTCGCGTTGGTGCCGTGGTGCCACAACGTGCTCTCGAAGTTGTCGCAGCGGTAGAGCCCGTGCTCCTCCGACCGGTCGGAATGGAAGCCCTGGCCGGCGAAGCCGAGCCCGTTGCGGCCCGACCCGGCGCGGGGCTCGCTCCAGATGATGACGCCCTGGGCGCCGAAGTCGTACAGGCGCCTGGCCTGCGCCTGCGTGGCGCCGGCGGGGGCCAGGCCGCTCAGCGCCAGGAGCGTGAGCAGGCCGGCCGTGGTGACTCGTCTGATGTGCACCGTGCCTCCTTCCGTGAGGTCCATTGCTCACGGTAAGCGCACGATCGCTCAGCGTGCCAATGGTTTTTCGGCGCGCCGCCAGCCGAGGAGGCCGCCGTCGAGCGGCCGGGCGTCGTAGCCGTGCGCGCGCAGCAGGCGCACCGCCTCGGGGGAGAGCACGCAGTACGGCCCGCCGCAGTACGCCACGATCTCCGCGCCGACGGGCAGCTCGTCCAGCCGGCCCCGCAGCTCCTCCATGGGCACCGAGATCGCGCCCGGCACGTGGCCGGCGGCGTAGTCGGCCGGCGGGCGCACGTCCACCACGACCGTGCCGGGATCCTCCAGCCGGGCGGCCAGCTCCTCGGCGGTCACCCCTTCGAGGCCGCCCAGCCGGGCGCGCACGGCGTCGCGCAGCTCGGCCAGCCGCCCGCCCGCGAACGCCTGGAGCTCGCCGAGGAACCGCGAGACCCGCTCGTCGGCCAGCCGGTAGAAGACGCGCGTGCCCTCGCGCCTGCTGGTCACCAGGTGCGCGGCGCGCAGCTGCTGGAGCTGGGCCGAGGTGTTCTTGAGCGGGATCCCGGCCGCCCGCGCCAGCTCCTCGACCGTGCGCTCGCGCTGGTCGAGCACGTCGAGCAGGCGCAGCCGCACGGGGCTGGCCAGTGCCTTGCCGACGCGGGCGAGCTGCGCGTAGATCGGCTCCTCGGGGAACATCAGACCATGTACTGGTCGTGGCGCAGGTACACGTCGGTCCACTCCTCGGGGGTGAGCTGCCGGCCGCTCTCGGCGATCGCGGCCAGCTCCTCGAAGTACGCCTCCCTCGGGGCTCCCGGGGTGAACAGGATGAGCATGGTGGCCGGCTCGCCCGACTCGTTGCGGAAGGCGTGCACGCCGCCCTCGGGCACGAACAGGAAGTCGCCCGGCCTGCCGTCGGCCCACTTGTCGCCGTTGTAGAGCCTGATCGTGCCGGACAGCACGTAGAACGACTCGGTCATGGTGCGGTGGAAGTGCGGGCTGGGGCCGCCGGGCTTGGGGCCCATCTCCCACCGGTAGAGGCCGTAGGCGCCGTTGGTGGTGCCGCCGGTGGCCAGGTAGTGGACCTGCGTGTTGGTGCCGATCGTCAGGTCGGGGGCGCGGTCGGCCAGGGCGAAGGTGCCGCTGTGCTCGCCGTGCTCGGCGAGGTAACGGGGCTCGGGGTAGGACATGCGCGGCTCTCCTCCAACATTCGAAAGAAGCTTAGAATAGTGCGGGCAGCACCTCCCCGGCCAGGCGTTCGAGCTGGGCGGCCTCATCCGAGATCGGGTCCAGCAGCACCAGGTCCGCGCCGGCCCGCAGCACCTCGTCCAGCCCCTGGGCGCACGCGTCGGGCGGGCCGGTGACGGCCATGTCGGCGCTGCCGTACATGCGGGTCAGGGGCGTCTCGACGCGGCGGGGGTCGCCCACCGAGATGTAGACGCGCTTGGCGACCTTGAAGCTCGCCGGGTCGCGCTCGGCTCGCTCCAGCTCCGCCCGCAGCGTGCGCACCTGCTCGGCGAACGCCGCCGTGGTGGCCGCGCCCGCACCGACGAAGCCGGTGCCGTACCGGATCGCGCGCCTGATCGCGGCGGGCTGGTGGCCGCCCATCCACAGCGGCGGGTACGGCTTCTGGTACGTCTTGGGCTCCATGGCGCCCTCGACCTGCCAGAACCGCCCCTGGAAGGAGAGCTTCGGCTCGCTCCAGCACGCCTGCATCAGCTCGATGCCCTCGGTGAAGCGCGACACGATGCCCTCGGCGGGAACGCCGAAGGGGGCGAGCAGGTCCCGCGAGCCGAGCCCGACGCCGACCTCCAGGCGTCCCCCGCTGAGCTGGTCGAGGCTGGCCAGGCTCTTGGCCAGGTGCAGCGGCTGGTGCAGGGCGCTGACGAAGACGGCGCAGCCCAGGCGCAGGCGCTCGGTGCAGGCGGCGGCGTACGTCATGACCTCGATCGGGCCGAGCGTGGGGACGGGGCTGAGGGTGCCCTCGCGGGCCCAGGCGCTGTGGAAGCCCAGCTCCTCGGCGCGGCGCAGGTAGGCGCGGAAGGCGGCGGGATCGAAGTCGCCGTCGGGGATCTGCTGGGGGAGGGAGACGGCGAAGCGGGCGTGCGTGGTTTCTGTCATGCATCACCGCATAACCCAGCTCCGGCGGCGCGTCCAGCGTCCCGCGCCGTCCCGCCGTCAGAACGTGATGACGGTCCGCGCGACGGTGCCCTGGCGGACGTGGGTGACGGCCTCGTTGATCCGGTCGAGCGGCAGCCGTTCCGAGATGAGGCCGGCCAGGTCGAGGCGGCCCCGCAGGTACTGGCCTGCCAGCATGGGCAGGTCGCGGTGGGGGGCGGCGTCGCCGCCCTGGGTGCCCATGAGGCGGCGGGAGGCGAACAGCAGGCCCGTGTCCAGCTCCATGGGGTGGCTGGCGGGCGGGCTGCCGACCATGACGGTCGTGCCGCCGGGCTGGGTCGAGGCGAACGCCTGGGCGAGGACGCCGGGGGCGCCGGTCGCGTCGAAGGCGTAGTCGACGCCGCCCTTGACCAGCTCGCTCACCTGCCGGGGCAGGTCCGAGACCAGCAGGGTGTGGGTGGCGCCGAAGCGTTCGGCCTGCTTGAGCTTCTGCTCGGCCACGTCGGCGGCGATGATCGTGGTGGCGCCCGCCAGCACCGCGCCCTGCACGACGTTGAGCCCGACGCCGCCGCAGCCCACGACGAGGACGGTGGCCCCGGCCGGCACCTGGGCGACGTTCAGCACCGCGCCGACGCCGGTGATGACGCCGCACGCCAGGAGGCACATGACGTCGAACGGCAGGGATTTGGCGATCTTCACGCACATGAGCTCGGGGACGACGGCGTACTCGGCGAACGAGCCGATGCCGATGAAGCGGCGCACCTCCTCGCCGTCGAGGGTGATCCTGGGCAGGCCGCCCATGATCGTGGGCAGGCGGGCGGGGCCCGAGCAGAGGTGGAAGCGGCCGGCGGCGCAGGGGCGGCAGCGGCCGCAGGGCCCGCTCATGGCGATGATGACGTGGTCGCCGGGCTTGAGCGCCGTGACTCCGGCGCCCACGGACTCGACCACGCCCGCGCTCTCGTGGCCGAGGATGTAGGGGAGCCTGCTGACGACGGGGCTCTTGCCGTCGATGGCCTTGAGGTCGGAGCCGCACACGCCCGACGCCTTGATCCGCACGCGGACCTCGCCGGGGCCCGGATCGTCGATCTGGGCCTCGCGCAGCTCCATGGGGGCGTGGAAGGCGGTGAGCACGGCGGCGCGCATCAGCATGCGCCTCACGCTAACCGGACCGCTTCTGTCAAACAAGCGGTTGTTCGGCAAATCCGATCACGCCCGTTGACGGGCCGCGCGCCGAAACTTACGCTCGCGCTAAACCAAGCGAGCGCTAGGCCAAAAAGGCGGGGCCGGGCGAGCGGGGAGGCCGTCATGGTGCGGAGGAAGTCGGCGGCGTTCGTGGTCGCGGTGCTGGCCGCCGGCTGCGCGGCCAGCGGATGCGCGGCGCAGCAGCAGGGCGGCGGGCAGGCGCGGGGCGCCGCCGCCGGCGTCACCGGCACGACGATCAGGATCGGCGGCGTGCTCACCAAGACCAGCGCCAGCGGCTACTCCACCAAGGACGCCGAGATCGGCGCCAAGGCCAGGTTCGAGCGGGCCAACGCCGAGGGCGGCGTGCACGGGCGGAAGATCGAGTTCGTCGGCGCCGAGGACGACGGCCAGGACGCCGCCAAGGGCGACGCGGCGGCCAAGAAGCTCGTGCAGAAGGACCAGGTGTTCGCCCTCGTCCCCGTGCACGCCCCCAACTTCGGCGGCGCCGCGTTCCTGGAGCAGCAGGGCGTGCCGTGGTTCGGCTGGGCGACCGGCCCCCAGTGGTGCGGCACCAGGACGGGCTTCGGCTACAACGGCTGCCTGGCCCCCAAGCAGGGAGCCGGGTCGCAGACGTGGTGGGGCAGGCAGATGGCCGACCTGCTCGGCGGTGCCGAGGGCAAGAGCGTCTACGTCCAGACCTCCGACTCCAGCGGCAGCAAGTACGGCGGCACCACCATCTCCCAGTCGTTCACCGCCGCCGGCTTCGAGCTGGCCGGCGTCAACTCCGGCCTGCCCGCCGCGGCCCCGCCCCCCGACTGGCTCCCGTACGTCAACAAGATCATGACCTCCGACGACGGCGGTCCCCCTGACGTGGTCGTCTCCGTGATCGCCGGCACCAAGTTCAACGTCGGCCTGTACGCCGCACTCAAGCGGGCCGGCTACCAGGGCGTGCTCACGGACGCCACCAGCTACGACGCCGCCATCCTCAAGGACCAGGCCAGCGCCCAGGCCCTCGACGGCGTCATCGCCGCGCCCATGTTCGAGCCGTTCGAGTCCACCGCCCCCGAGATCGCCAAGCTCAAGCAGGACGTCGAGCGGGTCGCCCCCGGCACCCGGCTCACCCAGCACCTGGCCATCGGCTACTGGGCCGCCGACATCTTCCTCGACGTCCTGAACAAGACCGGCAAGGACCTGACCAGGGAGAAGTTCCTGGCCACGGCCAACGGCTCGTACGTCTACGAGAACCCCGGCTTCGGCCGCATCGAGTTCCCCAAGGACCACAGCGAGCCGAACGGCTGCGGCGCCCTGGTCAAGCTGGAGGGCGGCGCCTTCCGGGTGGCCAAGAGCATGAAGTGCTTCGACAACGTGCCGCTGAAATGATCCTGGACTACGTGCTCAGCGGCCTGGTCACCGGCGCGGTCTTCGCGATCATGGGCTCGGGCCTGACGCTCTCGTACGCGGCCACCGGCGTGTTCAACTTCGCCCACGGCGCCATCGGCTTCCTGACCGCCCTGCTGTTCTACCAGCTCGGCCAGGCCGGGATGCCCGCGTGGCCGGCGGCCCTGCTGTCGGTGGCGGTCTTCGCCCCGGCCCTCGGCTACGGGCTGCACAAGGCGATGTTCAGGGGGCTCGCCCAGGCGGGGGAGACCGCGCAGATCGTCGCCACGATCGGGCTCACGATCGCGCTGCCCGCCCTCGGCCTGCTGGTCGTGGACCTGGCCGGGCTGCCCCCGGCGGACGCGACCGCGCTGCCGCGCGGCGTCGGGCCGCACCCGGCGCAGGCGTTCGACGTGCTCGGCGTGCGGCTGGACAGCGACCAGGCCATCACGTCCGGCGTCTCGGCGGTGGCGGCGGCCGGGCTGTGGGCGTTCCTCCGGCACACCCCGTACGGGCTGCGCATGCGGGCCTCCGTGGACCGCCGCCGGCTGGCCACGCTGCGCGGCATCGACGCCGACGCCACCTCGGCGCTGGCCTGGATGCTCGGCTCCGGCCTCGCCGGGCTGGCCGGCGTGCTGGCCGTGCCGGTGCTGGGGCTGGACGCGACCGCGTACACGGTGCTGCTGTTCGCCTCGGCGACGGCGGCGGTGTTCGGGCGGCTGCGCTCGATCCCGTGGACGTTCGCGGCCGGGCTCGCGCTCGGCGTCGTGCAGAACCTGGTCGCCGGCTACACCGACTTCCTCGAAGAGGTGACCGGGCTGCGCACGGCGGTGCCGGTGATCCTGCTGTTCGCCGGCCTCGTGCTGCTGAACAGGTCGCGCGAGCGGGTGGCGGGCAGCGCGGCCGAGGACGTGCCGCCGCCCGACCACCTGGCCGGGCTGCCGCCGTGGCGGCGCCGGCTCCCGTGGGCCCTGGGGGCGGCGGCGCTGGTGGCGTTCGCGTTCGCCGGCTCCGAGTACTACGTGGGCGTCGCCGCGCACGGGCTCGTGCTGGCGCTGATCTTCTGCTCGTTCGTGGTGGTGACCGGGATCGGCGGCATGGTGAACCTGGCGCAGGCCGCCTTCGCCTCCATGGCCGCGCTGACCTGCGGGTGGGCGTTCGCGTCCGGGCTGCCGTTCGTCGCGGCGATCCTGCTGGGGGTGCTGGCCGCCGCCGCCGTGGGGACGCTGGTGGCGCTGCCCGCGCTGCGGCTGGGCGGGCGGGTGCTGACGCTGGCCACGCTCGCGCTGGCGCTGCTGGCCGACCAGGTGCTGTTCCAGGTCGACGCGTTCAGCAACGGGACGATCGGCTGGCCGCTGCCCGCGCTCGGGTTCGGCTTCGCCGACACCTCCGACCCCCGGGTGCGGGTGGTCGTGCTGCTCCTGCTGATCGGGGCGGTGGCGCTGCTCGTCCGGAACCTGGAACGCTCGGCCTCGGGACGGGCGATCCTGGCCGTGCGGTCGGCCCCCGCGGCGGCCACCACGTCCGGGCTGTCGGCCGCCCGCACGAAGATCACGCTGTTCGTGCTGGCGTCGGGCATCGCCGGGCTCGGCGGGGTGCTGTTCGCGATCTCCAAGGGGTCGATCACGGCGACCGACCTGCCGGCGTTCTCCGGGTTCGTGTGGCTGGCCGTGGTGGTGCTGCAGGGGGTGCGGCGCGTCGGCGGGGCCGTGCTGGGCGGGCTCGTCGCGGTCGCCGTGCCCGAGCTGCTCGCCACCTGGGACGTCTCCGCGCACGTCGGCGCCATCCTGTTCGGGCTCGGCGGGATGATCCTGGCCAAGCATCCCGACGGGGTGCTCACCCAGCTCGCCGAGCTGCGCCGGCGCCGGACGGTCCGGCCCGCGCAGGAGCCGGCGGCCGGGCCGCGCGAGCCCGCGCTGTTCGCCATGGAGGGCGTCGTCGCTGGGTACGACGACGTGACCGTGCTGCGCGGCGTGGACCTGCGCGTCAACCCCGGCGAGGTCGTCGCGCTGCTCGGCGCCAACGGCGCCGGCAAGTCCACCACGTGCGCGGCGGCGGCCGGGGACCTGCCCGTCACCGGCGGCCGGATCCTGCTCGACGGCCAGGACGTCACCGCCTGGCCCGCCCACCGCAGGGCCCGCGCCGGCATCCTGCTCGCGCCCGAAGGACGGGGCGTCTTCCCCGGCCTCACCGTGGAGGAGAACCTGCGCACCTGGCTGCCCGACCCCGCGCCCGTCTACGAGCGCCTGCCGCACCTCGCCGAGCGCCGTACCGTGCTCGCCGGCGCCCTGTCCGGCGGCGAGCAGCAGCTCCTCACGCTCGCGCCCGCGCTCGTGCGGCCGCCGCGCGTGCTGATCGCCGACGAGCCGTCGCTGGGGCTGGCCCCGATGGTGGTGCGGCAGATCTTCGACGTCTTCGCCGAGCTGCGCGAGCGCGGGGTCGCGCTGCTGCTCGTCGAGGAGAAGGCCACCGAGGCGCTGGCCATCGCCGACCGGGTGGCGTTCATGCGGCTGGGCCGGGTCACGTGGGCCGGGCCCAGGGACGAGGTGGACAGCGAGCGGCTGACCGCCGCCTACCTGGGGGTGCGGTGAGCATGCTGGCGGTGGACGGCGTGTCGGTCGCGTTCGGCGGGGTCAGGGCGCTGGACGAGGTGACGTTCGAGGTCGGGCGCGGCGCCGTCTGCGGCGTGATCGGGCCGAACGGGGCCGGCAAGACCACGCTCTTCGACGTGGTGTCCGGGCTGCGCAGGCCCGGCGAGGGGCGGGTGCTCCTCGACGGGCACGACGTGACCGGCATGCCGGCGGTCAGGCGGGCCAGGGCGGGGGTGCGCCGCACGTTCCAGCGCACCCAGGTCTTCGGCCGGCTCACCGTCGCCGCGAACGTGCTGGCCGCCCTCGACTGGCACGGCGGAGGCGGCGGGCTCGCCGCCGACCTGGTCGGCTGGCCCGCCCGGCGGCGGCTGGAGCGCGAGCGGCGCGAGCGGGTGGCCGAGGTGCTGGAGCTGTGCGGGCTCACTGGGCTGCGCGACGCGTACGCCGCCGCGCTGCCCGTCGGCCAGCGGCGCCTCGTCGAGCTGGCCAGGGCACTGGCCGACCGGCCCCGCCTGCTGCTGCTCGACGAGCCCACCTCCGGGCTGGACGCCGGGCAGAGCGCCCGCCTGGGCGAGGTCGTCAGGGCGCTGGAGACGACCGTGCTGCTGGTCGAGCACGACATGGGCTTCGTCATGGACACCTGCGACCGCATCGTCGTGCTGGACCTCGGCAAGGTCATCGCCACCGGCACGCCCGCCGAGGTCCGGGAGGACCCGGTGGTCCGGGCCGCCTATCTGGGCTGAGCGTGCCGCCCGATTCAGGGGTTCGGCAGTGGTTGGCTGGCCGCCCGGTTCAGGGCTTGGCGTGCCGCTCGGTGAACGACAGGATGCGGCGCCAGGCGTCCTGGCAGGCGTCGGCCCACTCGCCGTAGCTGCGGTCGAAGAACGAGTGCGGGGCGCCCTCGTAGATGTGCGTCTCGTGCTCGGTGCCCACGCTGTCGAGCGCGGCCTCGTACGCGGCGAACTCCTCAGGGGAGGACGCCGTGTCGGCGCCCGCCCGCAGCAGGAGCAGCGGCGCGCCCGGTCCCGACTCCGGCGCCTCGATGAAGCGCAGCGCGCCGTAGAAGCCGATGGCGCCCGCCAGGCCGTTGCCGCCGGCGCCCAGCCACCACGACAGGGCGCCGCCCATGCAGAAGCCGGTCGTGAACACCGGGCCGCCGAGCTCCCGCACCGCCGCCGCCACGTCGGCCCGCGCGTTCTCCAGCGTGATCTGCTTGACGTGCGTCATGAAGTCGAAGTCGTCGCCGCGCTCGCCCAGCCCGGCCGTGCGGCCGAAGTAGTCGATCGCGATCGTGCGGAACCCCGCCTCGGCGAAGCGCTGCGCCAGATCCCGGTAGAACGGGTGCAGGCCGCGCACGTCGGGCAGGATCACCATGCTGCGCCCGTTCGGCTCGGCGGGCTCGGCCCGGTAGGCGAGGAAGCGGTTGCCGTCGGCGGCCGTCAGCTCGATCTGCTCGTGTGCGGCCACCTCGCCCTGGACGGGCGGTGCGGGTGGCCGGCTGTCGGTGGAATGACACATGACCATCAGCATGCCCAGGGGCGCTGCCCCTATCCAGGTACGCGGAGGGACAGGCTCGCGCGGCCCCGCACCCGTCAGACTGGAGGCATGAACAGGGAGCTGGGCGCGTTCCTGCGGGCACGCAGGAGCGAGGTCGCGCCGCAGGACGTGGGGCTGGCGGGCGGGCCGCGCAGGCGGGTGCGCGGGCTGCGCAGGGAGGAGCTGGCCGGGCTGGCCGGCATCAGCGTCGAATACCTCACCCGCCTCGAACAGGGCCGCACCGAGCAGCCGTCGGCGTCCGTGCTGGAGTCGCTGTCCAGGGCGCTCGGCCTGACCGACGCCGAGCGCTCCCACCTGTTCGACCTGGCCGCCCCGAGGCCCAGGCCCAAGCCGCCCTGCCAGGTGCGGCCGGAGCTGACCGCGCTGCTGGAGCGGATCTCCGGCGCCGAGGTGCCGGCGCTCGTCACCGGGCACCGGCTCGACGTGCTGGCCTGGAACCGGCTGGCCGACGCGCTCTTCCCCGGCCTGTGCCACCCGGGCGCGAACCTGGCCCGCTACAACTTCCTGCACGACGTCGAGCTGTACGCCGACCGCGACGAGGTGCTGCGGGCGACGGTGGGGCAGCTCCGCCTGGCCACCGGCCGCCATCCCGACGATCCCCGGCTGGTGTCGCTGATCGGCGAGCTGTCCGTACGCAGCGAGCGCTTCCGCACGCTCTGGGCCGGGCGGGTGGTCAAGGAGCGCACCCACGGCGTCAAACGCTTCCGGCACCCGGTGGTGGGGGAGCTGGCGCTGCGTTACGAGACGTTCGAGCTGCCGGGCGGCGGCCACCGGCTCAGCCTGCTGCACCCCGCCGACGGCGCCTCGGAGGAGTCGCTGCGGCTGCTGGCCTCCTGGGGTGCCTAGAAGGACTGGACGGCGCGCAGCTCCCTTGTCAGGTGGTCGCGCACGCGGGCGACGGCCGGCCGGGTGCGGGCGCCGGAGCGGACCGCGAGGTAACCGGTGTTGATCGGCGGCTCCTCCGGCTCGGCCAGCGTCACCAGCGTGCCCGCCGCCAGGTCCCGGCGGCACAGGTACGCCGGCAGCACCGACACGCCCATCCCGGCGCGGACCGCGCTCAGCACGCCCCGCAGATCGGGCATGACGACCTGGGCCGCCATCGACGGGCGGCGGCCGAACACGCTGCGCCAGTAGCGGCGCACGATGGGCAGGTCCTCGGCGTAGGCGACCAGCGGCTGCGGCTCCGGCCCTGCGCCGGGGGCGGCGACCAGCAGGAACTCCTCGTCGTACACCGGGTCGGCCTGCACGCCGCGCAGTCGGGGCCTGATCGTGGACAGCACGAGGTCCAGCCGGCCCGCCGCGAGGCCGGCGAGCAGGTCGTCCGACAGGCCCAGGGTGACGCGCAGCCGCAGCCCGTCCCGGACGAGCGGGGCCAGCATCGGCATGACCACCTCGCTCAGGAACTCGGCGGGCCCGCCCAGGTGCACGGCCTCGCCGGAGGGCAGCTCGGCGGCCACCACCTCGTCCAGCGCGTCGAGGCCCGGCGCGACCCGGCGGGCCAGCTCGTCGGCGGCGGGCGTGGGCGCGACCCCGCGCGCCAGCCGGTCGAACAGCGGCCGGTCCAGCGTCGCCTCCAGCGTCTTGACCTGCGCGGTCACCGCCGGCTGCGACAGGCCGAGCGTCTGGGCGGCGGCGGTGATGGAGCCGGTCCGGTAGACGGCGAGGAAGGTGCGCAGCAGGTCGAGCGAGAGTGGCGACATATCACTATTCTGATGGCTCGGCACGGCTTCGCTATTTGTGGCTGATGGCTCGCCGGAGGCATCCTGAACGCATGACGAAGCGTGTACTCATAGTCCTGACCAGCCATGACGACCTCGGCGGCGTGGAGAAGACCGGCTACTACGTGCCCGAGGCCGCCCACCCGTGGGAGATCTTCCGCAAGGCCGGCTTCGACGTGGACGTGGCCAGCGTGAAGGGCGGCGAGCCGCCCCAGGACGGCTACGACCCGGCCGACCCCGCGCAGGCCGCGTTCGTCGCCGCGCCCGAGCAGCGCGACACCGCCCGCGTGGCCGACGTGGACGGCTCCCGCTACGACGCCGTCCTCTACGCCGGCGGCCACGGCACCATGTGGGACTTCCCCGACGACCCTGACGTGCGGCGGATCGGGCGCGAGGTGTACGAGCGGGGCGGCGTCGTGGCGGCCGTCTGCCATGGCCCGTCGGCGCTGGTGAACCTGACGTTGTCCGACGGGTCGTACCTGGTGGCGGGCAAGCGGGTGGCCGCCTTCACCAACGCCGAGGAGGAGCTGCGCGGCGTGGCGGACGTCGTGCCGTTCCTGCTGGCCGACGCGCTGACCGCGCGGGGCGCGCGGCACGAGCCCGGCGACAACTGGCAGGCGCGGGTGGTGGTGGACGGCCGCCTGGCCACCGGCCAGAACCCGGCCAGCGCCGCCCCCCTGGCCGAGCGGGTCGTCGCCCTGCTCGCCGAACGGCGGGTCTGAGGCGGGTAATCGCCGCCGGATGGCGGTTGTGCGGCAGGGGAGCGGGATCGACGATCGAGGAGTAGCCCCACCTCCCCGTGGAAGGGAATCCCCCATGGCAGTCCACCCGAACCTCGACCCGGAGCTGCGCGCGGGCGTCGAGGCGTTCCCCATGCCGCCCGGCGACCTGTCGGCCGTCTTCGCCGACCTGCCCGGCCAGCGGGCGCAGATGAACGCGATGGTGGCCGCCGCGCCCCCGCCCGACACCCGGATCTCGATCGAGAACCGCATGGTCCCGGGCCCGGACGGGGCACCCGACGTGCGCCTGCGCATCTACCAGCCGGAGGAGCGGGGAGAGGGACGGCCGGCGCTCTACTGGATCCACGGCGGCGGCATGATCATGGGCATGCCGGAGATGGACGACCACTCCATGATCGAGTACGTCGAGCGGCTCGGCCTGGTCGTGGTCTCCGTGGACTACCGGCTCGCCCCCGAGCACCCGCACCCCGCCCCCGTCGAGGACTGCTACGCCGGGCTGGCCTGGACCGTCAAGAACGCCGCCGAGCTGGGCATCGACGTGAGCCGCGTCGCGGTGGGCGGGGCCAGCGCCGGCGGCGGGCTGGCCGCCGGCACGGTGCTGCTGGCCAGAGACCGGGGCGGGCCCGAGGTGGCCTTCCAGCTCCTCGTCTGCCCGATGCTCGACGACCGCAACGAGACGCCGTCCAGCCACGAGTTCGCCGAGGCCGTGGTGTGGGATCGGGCGGCCAACCTCTTCGGCTGGTCGGCCCTGCTCGGCGACCGCGCCGGCACCTCCGACGTGCCCCCGTACGCCGCTCCCGCCCGCGCCGGCGACCTGTCGGGGCTCCCCCCGGCGTTCGTGGACGTGGGCGAGCTGGAGGTGTTCAGGGACGAGTGCTTCGACTACGCGTTGCGGCTGGCGCGGGCCGGGGTGTCGACCGAGTTCCACCTGTACCCGGGGGCCTTCCACGGGTTCGACATCATGGTGCCGGACGCGGCGCTGAGCGTGCGGGCGCGGCAGGCCCGCGAGGCGGCGCTCAAGCGAGCGTTCGGCATCTAGAGGCTTTACGCGGGCGGGTCCGGAGGCTTCACGCGAGCAGGCGGACGAGGGCCAGGGCCAGGTGGGCGCGCATCCGGCCCGGCTGGTCGCCCAGCGAGAAGCCCAGCACCGACTCCGCGCGGGCGATGCGGGCCGCCAGCGAGCTGTGGTGCAGGTGCACGGCCTGGGCCGCGCCGCGGATCGAGCCGGCCAGGCACAGGGCGCGCACCGCGAGCAGCGACTCCTCGCCCAGCCGTGACATCGCCCGCACGTCGGGCAGGGCCGCGATCGCCTGCTCCGGCAGGTCGGCGAACAGGGCCAGCGCGCCCAGCTCCGACCAGCGCATCACCCGGTCGTGGGGGCCGGTGAAGCGCAGCGCGGTGCGGGCGCCGGCCCATGACTCGGCGGCCCGCGCGCCGGGCAGCTCGGGCCCGATGCCGACCCGCGCCCCGGCGAGCAGCTCGGGCGGGATGCCGGCCCGTGCGGCGCCGGGTGGCTCGGGTGGGAGGTTGGCCCGTGCCGCCGCGGACGGCTCGGGCCTCAGGGTGGTGACGACCAGGACGGCCTCGGTGTCGCCGATGGTGGCGGCGCGGACGTGGTGGCCCATCGCCCGCAGCCCCGCGGCCGTCTCCGCGTCGGGCAGCGCGATGGCCAGGGCCTGCAGCGGGGTGGCCGGGTCGAAGCCGAGCAGGCGCAGCGCGCGGGCCCGCTCGGTGTCGCCGGTCTCGGCCGACAGGACCAGCTCGACCAGGGCGGGGTCGCGGGCCGCCTGGGTGAGGACGGCGGCGCGTTCGAGGGTGACCTCGGCCGCCGCCGCGTACCGCTCCAGGACGATCTCGTCGAGCCCGTGCGCGGGCCCGTCGCGCTCCATCCAGACGGCCCCGAGCCCGGAGCTCAGCTCGCGCGCGGACGCGGGGACGGGCGGTGTGCCGGTGGTGCGGCCGGCGGGGACGGGCCGCGTCTCGATCGTGCCGTCGGCGTGGACGCGGGTGCGGCGGCCGGTGGCGGCGTCGAGCAGGCCGACCGGGCACTGCGTCAGCCGGGCCGTGGCCTTGAGCAGCGCCGGCACGCTCGCGTGGTCGCGCACCAGCGAGTCGAAGTAGGCGATGACCCGGACCGCGCTCTCCGCGTCGGTGTCGAGGGTCGAGAGCCGCAGCAGCAGTCCCTGCACGACCTCCAGACTAGCCTGGCCACACGACCAAGCGTGCGCTAGTTTGGTCGGTGTGGATCTCGACTTCACCGCGGCGCAGCTCGCCTTCCGAGCCGAGGTACGCGACTGGCTGAGCAGGCACGCGCCCCCGCCGCTGCCCTCGCTCGACACCCCCGACGGCTTCGAGGCGCACCGCGCCTGGGAGGCGAAGCTGGCGGGCGCGCGGCTGTCCGTCGTCTCCTGGCCCGAGGAGTACGGCGGGCGCGGCGCCTCCCTCATCGACTGGCTGATCTTCGAGGAGGAGTACTGGGCCGCCGGCTGCCCCGCCCGCGTCACCCAGAACGGCATCTTCCTGCTCGGCCCGTCCCTCATGCGTCACGGCACCCCCGAGCAGCGCGAGCGCTGGCTGCCCAGGATGGCCAGGGGCGACGACGTGTGGGCGCAGGCGTGGTCGGAGCCCGAGGCGGGCAGCGACCTGGCCGCCATCACCTCCCGTGCCGAGCCCTGCCCCGGCGGCTGGCGGCTGTACGGGCACAAGACGTGGAGCTCGCGGGCCGCCTACGCCACGCACGGGTTCGGCCTGTTCCGCACCTCCGGGGCGCGGCACAAGGGGCTGACCTACTTCATGTTCCCCATGACCGACGTCGCCGTCCGCCCGATCGCGCAGCTCGACGGGCTGCCCGGCTTCGCCGAGCTGCGCTTCGACGGCGTGTTCACCCCCGAGTCGATGGTGCTCGGCGAGACGGGCGAGGGCTGGCGGATCGCGATGGCCACCACCTCCTCCGAGCGCGGCCTGACCCTGCGCAGCCCCGGCCGATTCCTGGCCACCGCCGCCCGGCTCGCCGAGCTGGCCCGCGACGCCGACCCGGCCCTCGCCGACCGGGCCGCCAGGTGCCTGGTCGAGGCGGAGGCGTACCGGCTGCACACGTTCGGGACGGCGCGCCGGCTCATGGCGGGCGAGGAGATCGGGGCCGCCGTCAGCATGGGCAAGATCTTCTGGTCGGAGCTGGACCTGCGCATGCACGCCCTCGCCCTGGAGCTGCTGGGGGACCGGGCCGGGGGCTGGCTGGACGGGTTCCTGTTCTCGCTGGCCGGGCCCATCTACGCGGGCACGAACGAGATCCAGCGCACCATCGTCGCCGAGCGCGTCCTGGGGCTGCCGCGATGAAGTTCGGCTTCGACGAGGACCAGCTCGCGCTGGCCGCGACCGTCCGGGACGTGCTGCGGACGCACTGCCCGCCCGCCGCGCTCCGGACGGCGCGCAGGCCCGCCTGGGACCAGCTCGCCGGGCTGGGGTTCTTCGGGCTGCTGCTGCCCGAGGAGGCCGACGGGCTCGGGCTCGCGCTCGTGGACGTGCTGCCCGCCCTGGAGGAGACCGGGCGCGCCTGCCTGCCCGGCCCGGTCGTGGAGACCGCCGTGGTGGCGCCGTCCCTGCTGGCCGGCGTGCCCAAGCTGGCCTCCGGCGCGGTGTGCGTCGGGGTGCTGGCGCCGGGGCAGGCGTACGCGGCCGACGCCGACCTGGCCGACCTGCTCATCGTGGTACGGGACGGCGCGGCCCGCGTGGTCCACCGAGCCGACCTGCGCCTGGAGCCCCGGCGCGGCGTGGATCCGGCCCGGCCGCTGTTCGAGGTGCGTCACGCGCGCTCCGAGCCCTTGCCCGCGCCCGTGGGCCCGGCGCTGGTGCGGGGCACGGTGGCCACCGCCGCGCAGCTCGTCGGGGTGGCCAGGCAGCTGCTGTCCACCGCTGTCGCCTACGCGCGCGTGCGCACCCAGTTCGGCGCCCCCATCGGCTCCTTCCAGGCCGTCAAGCACCAGCTCGCCGACGTGGCCGTGGCCGTCGAGTTCGCCGCGCCGCTGGTGTACCGGGCGGCCCTGACCCTGGAGAGCGACGCCGCCGAGCGGGACGCGAGCGCCGCCAAGGCCGCCGCCGGCGAGGCGGCCACGCTCGCCGCCCGGGTCGCGCTGCAGGTCCACGGCGCCATCGGCTACACCGAGGAGCTGGATCTGCGGTTCTGGCTGGCGCGCGCCTGGTCGCTGTCCATGGCGTACGGCACCACCGCCGCCCACCGCGAACGCCTCCGGGCCGCGATCATCGGGAGGCGCCCGTGAAGTTCGGCGTCCCCCTCGGCCTCCTGCACCCCGCCGCCTGGAAGGACGTGGCGGTGGCGGCCGACGAGCTGGGGTTCGAGTCGGTGTGGCTGCCCGAGCACCTCGTCTTCGCCGCGGACCTGTCCCTGGCCGTCTACCCGGGCACCTCCGACCCCGGCATCAAGCCGCAGACGCCGCTGTTCGACGCGCCCGCGTACCTGTGCTGGCTGGCCGCCTTCACCACCCGCGTCCGGCTCGGCACGGCCGTGCAGCTCCTCGCGCTGCGCCACCCGTTCGTCTCGGCCCGCGCGTTCGCCACCCTCGACGTCGTCTCCTCCGGGCGGGCCGTCTGCGGCGTCGGCGCGGGCTGGTACCGGGGGGAGTGGGAGGCGGCGGGCGTGCCGTTCGCCACCAGGGGGGCGCGGCTGGACGAGGCGATCGAGGTGGTCCGGCGGCTCTGGAGCGAGCCCCTGGTCGCCCACACCGGGCGGTTCTACGCCTTCCCCGAGGTCGCCTTCGAGCCCAAGCCGGTGCAGCGGCGGCTGCCCGTGCTCGCGGGCGGCGAGTCGGCCGCCGCCCTGCGCCGCGCGGCCACCCTGTGCGACGGGTGGATCAGCATGCCGCACACCCTCGAATCGATCAAGCCGCGGCTCGCGGCCCTCGCCCGGCTGCGGGACGGGGTGCCGGTGACGGCGCACGCGTACGAGCTGGCCTCGCCCGGCGAGGTGGCCGGCTGGGCGGCCCTCGGCGTGGAGCGGCTGATCGTGCGGCCGTGGCGGCGCGGCAGGGACGCGGTGGCGGGGCTGGCCGCCTTCGCCGCCGAGTACGGCCTCACGAGCAGCGCGTAGAGGTCCTGCCGCCGCTCCTGACCGTGCGGCACTCGCGCGGCTTCGTGGTCGGCCGCGTCGGGGGTGGGGCGGGCGGTCTCCCTCGTGGACGGCTTCCTGGCGGTGGCCGTCGGCTTCGGCGTGGGGCGGGACCGTCGCGGACAGGGGCACGTAGGAGACCAGGAGTGGCCGCGCTGCCGGTCGTCGCAGCGCTGGTCCTCTGTCCTGCCCCTGGAGGACCGCTGGCGACAAGTGACCCCAATCTGCGCGTACCGGTCTTCCGCTACAGGGGGTCAACGGTGATCGTGCAGGCGGAGTTTCCCGTCTTCCGGTCAGGCGCGGTGGCGGCCTCCGCCGACGAGGTGGCGCTCGTCGTCCGTACGCGTGCGGCGATGGCGGCGGCCCCGGAGGGGGAGGTCGGGCGAGAACCCGGCGTGCTCCTCGGCGGCGGCGATGGCGGCGCGCCTGCGTCTGCCCCGGTAGGCGCGGGGGTCGGGCGCGGTCGTGCCGTCGCCGCCGCCCCTGCGGCGCGGCGGGCTGAACGCGTCGAACGCGCTGCTCGCGCCCGGGATGACGATCCGCTCGAACGGGCCGGTGTCCACGACGCGCCGCAGCGGGCCCGTGTCGAGCACGACCTCCACCGGGCCCGTCTCGTCGGTGAACGTGATGCGCTCCAGCGGGCCCGTGTGCTCCGTGAACGCGAAGCGGCTCAGGTCGAGGTCCGGCTCGTAGGGCTCGCTGTCGAAGGCGGGCGTGAACGCGGCCCCGGAGGCGAACGGGGTCTCGGAGGTGAACGCGCTCTCGGAGGCGGGGCGGCGGCGGTGGCCGGGGGTGTGGCGGCGCGGCTCGTGGTGCCCGCCGGTGTGGCGGCCGCCCGCGTGGTGCTCCGATCCGTGGTGCTCGTGGGCCGGGCGCTCGTGCGGGTGGTGCTCGTGGGTGGGGCGCTCGTGGGTGTGGTGGCGGGGCGCGTCCGTGGACAGGTCGAACGGCCTGGTCTCGAACGGGAGCTTGCGGTGCCGGGCGCCGCCCGCCCGGACCCCGTGACGGAGGTTCGAGGCGGTCGCGGAAGTCAGGGCGTCCGAGGCGGTCGCGGAGGTCAGGACTTCTGAAGCGGCGGTCGCGGAGGTCGGGACGTCGGAGGCGGCGCTCGCGGCGGTGAGGGAGCGCAGGGCGGCCGCGGTGGCCAGGCGGTCGGCGCTCTCCTGGAGCTCCACGGCCGTCTTGGCGGTGGCGGTCACCGGGGCGGGCCCGCGACGGCGGCGGCGGCCCTTGGCGCGGGACGGGCGCGCCGGCTTGCCGGCGGTCGCGCCGGCCGTGCTCAGGCGCAGGCGGCGGGTCTTGGCCACGGCGAGCAGCGCGAGCGCGGCGACCAGGGCCGAGCCGATCAGCGTCGGCGAGTTGATGGCGGGCAGCGGGCCGGTGGCGGAGGCGTCGCCGTGGGCCGGGAGCGGCTCGGCGGTGGCCGCCTCGGTGTCCGCCGTGGCGGGCTTGGCGTGCTTGCCCTTCTTGACCGTGCCGGGCGCGGGGGAGGCGCCGGTCTGCGGGCTCTGCTGGGTGGCGGCCGGGCGCGGGGCCGAGGTCGAGCCGGCGCGGGGCGCGGTGGCCGCCTGCTGCTGCGGCGCGGCGTCCGAGGTGGCGCCGGAGCGGCCGGTCAGGGTGGAGTCGGAGCGGCCGGTCTGGGCGGAGTCGGAGCGGCCGGTCTGCGTGGAGGTCTGGTCGCCGGCGCGGCCCTGGGCCTCGGCCGGGGTCTGGCCCTCGACCTGCCCCGTGGACGGCGTCTGCGCCCGGCTGGGATCCTGCGACTGGATCCGGCCCGCATCAAGGGGGACCTGGGCGGAACGTCCGGTGTCGCCCCGGGGGATCATCGAGGCGAGCGACTCCTCGCCGAGCTGGATCGTGCCATCCTGGCCGGCCTGCTTCCTGGCCTTCTTCGCGGCGGCCGCGTCGAGGCGCTCCTTGACCCGGTCGGGGTAGCCGTAGCCGACCACCTTGCTCGTGTCACGTTCCTTGCGCTTGGCGACGCCACCGTCGATGTTGCCCTCGATGGTGTGGATCGTGTCGCCTTCGACCTTCGTCACGATGCCGACGTGGTCGATGTTGTCGATGTCGTTGGAGCCGCTCCAGTCGTAGAAGACGAACGCGCCGGGCTTGGGCGTCTTGCCCCACGCCCCCTGCTCCTTGAACCACTTCGCGTGCGCCACCGTCCACGCGAACTGCCCGATCCAGTCCTCGTAGCCGAGCTTGTGCGCGGCCCACGAGAGGTACATGTCGCACCACGGTGCGGAGCTGTAGTCGGCGTCGAACTCGACGTTCTTGCCGTACCAGTCGCCGAACTTGGTGTACGACCCGGACTTCTCCGCATACCCGAGCTGGCTCTCGAGCAGTTCGATGTACTTCTGGATCTCTGGCGTCATGGAAGTATGGGGGCACCTTCCGGGCAAGACCGGGTTTGTCCACGCAGCACTGGGTAAGGAGGGGACCCGGGACTGGTGTGACAAAACCGGTGGCCTGTCGTCTTCCGTGCTCAGTGAGGTTACCAAGCCGTAACCCCAGCTCAAGACCGTCTCCCGGAGAGGGGGTGCCTCTTCCGGGTTGGAAACCGCAGGTCAGAGATGTTGCCAGAAATGTCCGAGGCTACGTGGTTTAACCCTAAAAGATCTACCTTGAGGTGAGGTCTCAGTATCCTGCGCCGGTCAACAGGCCGCCGTCCACCGTGACCTCGCTGCCCGTGCAGTAGCTCGCCCGGTCCGAGGCCAGGAACGCCACCACGTGCGAGACCTCCACCGGCTTGGCGAAGCGCTTGATCACCATCGACTTCACGAACGCCTCGGCGTCGACCTCGCGCGCGATGTCCGGGTCGAGGGCCATGGCGGTGTTGATCGCGCCCGGGTGCACCGAGTTCACCCTGATCTTGAACCTGGCCAGCTCCCGCGCCGCCGACTTCGTCACACCCCGGACCCCGAACTTCGACGCCGAGTACGCCGACAGCCCCTCGGCGCCGACGTAGCCCTCGATGGAGGAGATGTTCACGATCGAGCCCCGCCCGGCCGCCTTCATGGGCTCGATGACCGCCTTGATGCCCAGCCAGGTGCCCTTGAGGTTCACGCCGATCACCCGGTCGAAGTCCTCCAGCGACATTTCCTGGATGCGGCGAAATTTCAGGATCCCGGCGTTGTTGACCAGAACGTCCAGCTTGCCGTGCTGCTCCACGGCCGTCCCCACGGCCCGCTCCCACTCCTCGGGGCTCGTCACGTCGTGCCGCAGGTACGTGGCGCCCGTCTCCTCCGCCAGCGCCTTGCCCTCCTCGTCCAGCACGTCCCCGAACACCACGCGCGCGCCCTCCTCCAGGAACAGCCGCACGTGCGCCGCCCCCATGCCCCGCGCCCCGCCCGTGATCAGCGCCACCTTGCCGTCAAGCAGCCCCATAGCGTCCTCCTGCCGCGACGGCCACGGCGGCCGCCTCCATGGTGCGGTAGACGGGAATGCCCGCCGCCGCCGCGATCCGGCCCACCTCGTCCACCACGCCCGCGGGGGCGCACTCGCCGTTCCTGGTCACCAGCGTGATCCGCAGGCTCGGGCGCGCGGTCTGGGCGCCGGCGAGGGCGCGCGCGTAGGCGTACAGGGGCTCGGGGGCGGTCCCGTACGTGAAGAACGCCTGCACGTTCACATGCGCCACCACATCCCGGTACGCCCCCGGCCTCACGTCTTTGCCCGACCCCGCCACCACGTCCCCGTGCGGACCAGCGAGCACGTCGATCACGTCGGCCACCAGCCCGGCCCGGCCCAGCGGCCCCACCGGCACCTCCAGCGGGTTGCCCGCCGCCACCACCCCGAGCGCCCGCAACGCGTCCAGTCGGTCGGCCGGCAGCGGATCGAGCCGCACCCCGGCCCGGTCGAACGCGTCCGCGGCCAGCACGCTCGCACCCCCACTCGGCCCCACCACCAGCACCCGCTCCCCGCCGGGGCCTCGCGAGGCGGGCTCCTGCTCAGGGGCACCGGATGCCCGCCCCGCCTGGGCGGATCGCGAGCCGTGCGCCTGGAAGTAGGCCAGCACCCCGATCAGGTCGTCCTGCCCGGACACCAGCGTCGCCCCCGTCTGCTCCGCCACCGCCTCCCAGATGCGCCGGTCGCTCACCATGCCGCCCGTGTGGGAGGCCGCCGCCCGCTGCCCCTGCCCGCTGCGCCCCCCGGCCAGCAGCACGACGGGCTTGCCGAGGTCCCGCAGCGCCTCGTACAGCTCCCGGCCGTCCCTCGGGTCCTCCAGGTACAGCCCGACCGCCCGCGTCTCGTCGTCGCGTGCCAGCCAGCGCAGCAGCTCGGCGGGGGTGACGTCGGCGGCGTTCCCGACGGTGACGACCCGGCTGAACGCCAGCCCCCGCCGCTCCCCGACCTTGATCACCTCGCCGGCCAGGCCGCCGCTCTGCGAGATCAGCGCCACCGTCCCCGCCGGGCCCAGCCCGCCGCCGGCGAACGTCTGGCGCCCCTTCGGGCAGTACACGCCCATGCAGTTGGGGCCGAGCAGCCGCGTCCCCGCCGCCCGCGCCGCCGCGGCCAGCTCCGCCTCCAGGTCCGGCCGCCCCGCCTCGCCGAACCCGCCGCTCATCACCTGCGTGAACGGCACCGCCCGCGCCTGCCGCACCACCTCGGCGCACCGCTCGGCCGGCACGGCGACCAGGGCGTAGTCCACCTCCGCGTGCGCGAGCGACGGCACGGCGGGCACCCCGGCGACCTCCGTGGCGGTCGGATGCACGGCCACCAGCGGCACGCCGGCGGCGCGGTAGAAGCCGAGGAACATGTTCCCGAAGTTCGGCCGCGACGTGGACGCCCCGACGACGGCCACCGCCTTCGGCTCGAAGAGCCGCAGAAAGTCGCCCGCCCGCTCAGCCGGCCGCGTGGGGGAGCCGGTCGGGCGGTCGGCGGGGAGGTATCGGGCGTCCACCGCGATACCTCCCGACGGGCCCGCGATGACCGGGTTCAGCTCGAACTCGCCCAGCTCCAGCCGTTCCCACAACCCCCCGGCCCCGCCCACCGCCATGAGCAGCTTGACGACCGCGTCCACGTCCACGGCCGGCCCGCCGCGCCACCCGTCCAGCAGCGGCGCCCCGCGCAGGGACGCCAGCGCCCGCCGCGCGTCCCGCTCCGTGATCGGGCAGAGCAGCAGCGCCGTGTCGCGCAGCGCCTCCGTCCACACCCCGCCCAGGCCGGCGAGCAGCACGGGGCCGAACGCCGGATCCCGCACCAGCCCCACGATCAGCTCGACCCCGGCCTCGGCCTGCTCCTCCACCAGGAACCCGGCGGGCTCCAGCCGGGCCCGCATCCGGGCCGCCGCGTCCGGCAGCTCCTCGTACGCCAGCCCCAGCACCACCGCCCCGGCCTCGGACTTGTGCGTCAGCCCCGGCCCGAACGCCTTCAGCACCAGCGGCCCGGCCAGCTCCCGCGCCGCGCCGAAATCATCCCCGCGCACCACGACCCCGCGCGGCACCGGCACCCCGGCCTGCGCGAGCAGCGCCTTGACCTCGTGCTCGTACGGGCCGGCGGTCACGGCAGCAGCTCGCGGAGCTTCCTGCGCAGCAGCTTGCCCGGCCCGCCGGAGGCGTCCTGCGAGTGCGGCAGCTCCTCGGCGACCACGATGTGGTCGGGACGCTGGTGCGCGGGGAGGAGGTCCGCCAGGGCCAGGGCCAGCTTGGAGGCGTCGAGGGTGTGCCCGGCCCTGGGCACCACGGCCAGCAGCACCTCCTGCTCCGCCGCCCCTTCGGGCACCCCGGTCGCGCCCGCCTCGGCGACGCCGTCCAGGGCGGAGGCCGCCTCCTCGATCACGGAGGGCTGGGTCCAGACGCCGCCCTTGATGATCGCGTCCTCGCGCCGGCCGAGCACGCGCAGCACGCCGTCGGCGGAGAGCGTCCCGAGGTCGCCGCCCACGTACCACTCGCCACGCAGCACCTCGGCCGTCCTGTCGGGCAGCCCGTCGTACCCGGCCATCCGGTGCGGCCCCGCCAGGTTGATCTCGCCGACCGTGTCGACGACCGGCTCGCCGCCCGGGCCGGTGACGCGCACCGCGTTGCCGGTGCGGGCCCGGCCCGAGGAGCCGAGCGGGGTCGAGCCGTCGTCCACCCGTCCCATGCAGGTGTAAGGAGCCTCGGTCTGCCCGTAGTAGGAGTACACGCCGGCCTGCGGCAGCCGGGCCTTGATCCGGTCCAGCATGGTCGCGGTCAGCGGCTCGCCGCCCAGCATGATCACCTCGATGGACGACAGGTCCACGCCCTCGTGGTCGGGCGAGGCCAGCAGCGCCGAGTAGAACGAGGGGATCTGCGACACGTGCGTGACCCGCTCGCGCGGGACGACCCGCAGGAAGTTCGCCGGCCCCCAGTCCTGCTCCAGCACCAGCCGCATCCCCGCGTAGAGCGCGGGCCCGGCGATGGCCGGGAAGCCGATGCCCCAGATGATCGCGCCCGTCCCGAACACCGAGTCGGGGCCGCGCGGCACGTCCAGCCAGATCTGCGCCGTGGCCAGCGACGACGCGTGCGTGTGCACGACCGCCTTGGGCAGGCCGGTCGTCCCCGACGTGAAGTACAGCGCCAGCGGGTCGTCGTGGAAGGCGCCCAGCGGCGGCTCCTCGTCGGAGCCGCCCTCCAGGTCCCGTACGTGGATCCAGGCGGTCACCTCCGGCAGCGACGGCCTGATCTGCTCGACCACCTTCTCCACCGTGGCGTCGTACACGAACGCCGTGCACCGCGCCGCCGCCACCACGTCCCGCAGCGTCTCGGCCGGCCAGTACGGGTTCAGCGCCGCCGTGACCGCCCCGATCTTGGCCTGCGCCAGGTAGACCTCGGCCACCCGCAACGTCTCGTTCAGTAGCGCCGCCACCCGCGCGCCCGGCGCGATCCCGGCGGCGAGCAGGGCGTGGGCGCGGCGGTTGACGTTCCTGTTGAGCTCGTCGTAGGTGAAGCTCTGCTCGCCGCAGTACGTCAGCGCGACCCGGCCGGGCGTACGCAGCGCGCCGGCGGTCAGGATCGCGTGGCCGTAGTTGCCGTAGGGTGATCTGGCCATGGGGGCTGCCTTCCCTTGGGGCTGGGGCCTGGGGTTCGGTCCGGTCAGAGGGGCGAATACAGCACGAAGACGTTCCCTGAGGGGTCGCGCAGCACGGCCCGCCTCTCGTGCGGCCCCGCCTCGGGCGCGCGCACGATCTCGGCACCACGTGCCGCCAGCTCCCGCACCGCCCGCTCCACGTCCTCCACCTTGTACGACGGCGCGGCTCCGTCGGTGACGTGCTCGGCCGGGCCGGCCAATGCCACCGTCACCCCGCCTCCGTCGAGCGCGGCGAACCGGTCACCGTCGCGGAACTTCACCGGCAGCCCGTAGAACGCGATCGCCTCATCCAGATCGGCGACGGGGATCAGCACGTTACCCAGCTTCACGCGGCCTCCAATGGGGCAGCTCGTCCCGGAACGTCACCCGTACCGGCAGGCCGATCCGCACCTGCTCGGGCGCGCACCCCACCACATGCCCGAACGCCCGCACGCCCTCCGGCAGGTCCACCCAGGCCATCACGTACGGCTCGCGCCCGCGGTAGGCGGGGGCGAAGGAGCGGTGCACGATCGTGTACGTGTGCACCTCACCGTCCCCGGTGGCCGGCTCGAAGACCAGCTCCCGGCCCCCGCACCAGGGGCAGGCCGGCTCGGGGAGGTGGATGCGGCGGT
This sequence comes from Nonomuraea composti, assembly GCF_012034275.1. NCBI lineage: Bacteria > Bacillati > Actinomycetota > Actinomycetes > Streptosporangiales > Streptosporangiaceae > Nonomuraea > Nonomuraea composti. Next base: position 73,111 of record NZ_JAATEP010000029.1, read on the forward strand.
CGCAGGCCGTACACCGCTGGATGACCAGCTCGCCACGCCGGCAGGCGGCCCAGTAGGGGGAGGTGTCAGCGCTCATCGCTGCCAAGCTAGCGCACGCTTGGTACCCCGACAACCCCCACGCCGCACTGCCACTCGCGCCGGCCACCCCGCCCCCCGCACCCGCCCCCCGCCCCCCCCCCCCCCCCCGCGCCCCCGCCACTGCACGGTCTCTCACGCCCGACTCGCCGCGCCGCCCCCGGCCACCCGCCGCCCGCACCTGGCCGGCCGCCCGCACTCGCCCGCCACGGCGCGCCCCCGCCACCGCACGGCCGGCCGCCTCGCCGTGCGCGAGCGCCGGCCCTTCACCCCACAAGGACCTCAGCCCTGGTCGGCGGCGGTCACCGGAGGGGGCGGAAGAAGGTGCGGACGTCCTCGATGAGCAGGTCGGGAGCCTCCATCGCGGCGAAGTGCCCCCCGCGCGGGAACTCCGCCCAGTGCGTGACGTGATGCTCCCGCTCGGCGATCCGCCGCACCCCGCCATCCCCGGGGAACACGGCGACCCCGTGCGGCACCGCCGAGTACGCGACCTTCGCCCCCCAGCTCTGCTGCCCCTCCTTGTAGAGCCGGGCGGACGAGGCGGCGGTCTCGGTGAACCAGTAGATGCTGACGTCGGTGAGCAGCTGGTCGAGGTCCACAGCGTCCTCGGGCAGATCGCAGGCGGGGTCCGTCCATTCCTTGAACTTCTCCGCGATCCACGCGAGCTGCCCCGCCGGCGAGTCGTGCAGCCCGAACGCGAGCGTCTGGGGCCGCGTCGCCTGCATGATCGCGTACCCGGCCCGGTCCTGGTCCTGGAACTGGCCGAGCCGGGCGAGCTCGGCGGGGGTCAGCCCCTCGAACTCGGCCGGGTCGCCGCCGGGGAACCCGAGCATGCCGTTGACGTGCACGCCGACGACGTTGTCCGGCGCGATGCGGCCGAGCAGCGGCGAGATGACGGAGCCGCTGTCGCCGCCCTGCGCGCCGTAGCGCGGGTAGCCGAGCCGGTCCATGAGCTCCGCCCAGGCGCGGCTGACCCGCTCCAGGTTCCAGCCGGTCTCGGTGGTGGGGCCGGAAAAACCGAAGCCGGGGATGGACGGCGCGACGACGTGGAAGGCGTCGGCGGAGTCGCCGCCGTGCGCCGCCGGGTCGGTGAGCGGGCCGATGACCTTCATGAACTCGGCGACCGAGCCGGGCCAGCCGTGCGTGATGATCAGCGGCAGCGCGTCGGGCTCGGGCGAGCGGGCGTGCACGAAGTGGATGTTCTGCCCGTCGATGCGGGTGGTGAACTGGGGGAACGCGTTGAGCCGCGCCTCGGCGACCCGCCAGTCGAACCCGGTCCGCCAGTACTCGGCCAGCTTCTTCATGTAGCCGACGGGGATCCCGTAGGACCAGCCCACGCCGGGCAGCTCGTCCGGCCAGCGGGTCGCCGCGAGCCGCCGGTGCAGGTCGTCCAGCTGCGCCTGCGGGATGTCGATCCGGTACGGGTGAATGCTCTCGTTGTCGTGCATGTAGGCAACGGTAGAACCCGGTTAGGTCAGGTTCTGTCCTAGGATGATCGCCATGCTGGAGACCTCGGCACGGTTGCTGCGCCTGCTGTCGCTGCTGCAGACGCCCAAGGACTGGCCGGGCACGGAGCTGGCCGAACGGCTCGGCGTCTCGCCCCGCACCGTCCGCCGCGACATCGACCGGCTGCGCGAGCTCGGCTACACCGTGGAGGCCACCGCCGGCGTGCCCGGCTACCGCCTCGGCGCCGGCTCCGGGCTGCCGCCGCTGCTGCTCGACGACGACGAGGCCGTCGCCGTCGCGATCGGGCTGGGCACCGCCGCCGTCTCCGGCGTGGCGGGCATCGGGGAGACCGCGCTCCGCGCCCTCGCCAAGCTCGAACGGGTCCTCCCGTCCCGGCTCCGGCACCGCGTCGGCAGCCTGCGCTCGGCCACGGTGCCGCTGACCGCGCAGGCCACGGCCGTCGACCCGGCCGCGCTCACCGCCATCGCCGCCGCCGTGCGCGACCGGGAGAGCCTGCGCTTCGACTACCGCGCCCACGACGGCACCGAGGACCGGCGCACCGCCGAGCCGTACCGGCTGGTCAGCTCGGGCCGCCGCTGGTACCTGGTCGCGTGGGACACCGGCCGCGGCGACTGGCGCACGTTCCGGGCGGACCGGCTGCGCCTGCGCACCCCGAACGGGCCGCGCTTCGCCCCCCGCGAGCCGCCCAGCGACGACCTCGTCCGCTACATCACCGAACGGATCTCCGTCGACCCGTACCGCTACCGGGGCCGGTTCACGGTGCGGGCGCCGGCGGGCGACGTGGCCGCGCGGATGCCGCCCACGATCGCGGTCGTGGAGCCGGCCGGCGCCGGCGCGTGCGTCCTGACCACGGGGTCGAACTCCCTCGACGATCTGGCCATGTGGGTGGCGCAGCTCGGCGTCCCGTTCACGGTGCACGAGCCGCCCGAGCTCGTCGAGCACGTGCGCGCGATCGGCACCCGCCTGGTCGCCGCCGCCGCGCCCCCTCCGCCCTCCTGACCCGCTCCCCGGGCGTCACCCCGTCGCGGGCGGCAGGAGGTCCGGTGAACGCGACGACGTCAGAGACGGGCCGCCGGAGAGCTGTACGACCGGCGTGGCCGAAGGGCGTGCGGCCGGGGCGTTCGAGGTCGGTGGGGGTGCGATGGGGGCGTTCGAGGAGGGCGGCTCGGGGGTGGTGGTCGGCGAGGCGGAGGGTTCAGGGGTCGGAACGGGGGAGCGGGTGGTGGGCGGAGGCGGGCAGGCGGGGCCGTTCAGGGTGGCCTCGCTGACCTGAGGCCCGTTCGCCGCCGCCGGCTCCGTCATCACCAGGAGGCCGAGGTGCGCCCGCTCGCCGCACCCCACCTCGCCCGGCGAGTAGGCGACGGCGCTCGTGTACGAGGTGCGCCCCCGCAACGTGCGGGTCTCCCGGCGGAGCGTCCTGGCGGCGCCGCCATCGCCGTCCCGCCGGGTGTAGGCGATCAGCAGCCGCACGGGCCCCGTCCCGTCCACGGTGACGGTGATCGAGCCCGTGGTGCCGTTCCAGCCGGAGATGCCGGCGGCGCGGACGGCGGGGAGCGGCACGGAGGTGCCGCCCTGAGGGGTGGGCGGGGGAGGCGCGGCGGTGGCGGGCGGAGGGGTGGTGGTGGCGGGCGGGCTCGGCGCTCGGGTCGCGGACGTGGGCGGCTGCGAGGATGCGGTCTCCGTGCCGGCCTCGGTCCGCGTCTCGGTCTGGGCTCTGGGGGGTGGCATGAGGATGGTGCCGGGGCCTTCCGGGAGGTGGCCGCCGGACAGCAGGATCGCGAGCAGCGCCGCCACGACGGTCGCGCCCGCCACCCAGAGCTGGGGCGGCAGGCGGGGCACCCGCTCGCGCAGGCCGGTCGTGAGTGAGGTGCGGCTGTCGGTCCTGGCCAGGGGGAAGCGGAGAGCGAGCAGCGTGGCCTGCTCCGCCAGGTGCCGCCGGCCGCGTTTCTCCCATTCGGGGCCGTAGCCGGCGGCGGCGTCCTGCTCCAGCGCGGCGGCGAACTGCCGGGCGGAGGCGTACCTGCCGGCCGGGTCCTTGGCCAGGCCGCGTCTGAGCAGGTCGCGCAGGGCGTCGGGCACGACCTCCAGCGGCACCGGCTCCTCCAGGTGCCTGCGCCGCAACCCGAGCACCTCGGACGCTGCCTCCCCGCCGTCCCGGTCGAGCGGGCGCGGTGAGCTGTCCCCGCCGTCCTTGGGTGGCACTACGTACGGCGGCCGGCCCCGGACGGCCTCGAACAGCACGCACGCCGCCGCGTACAGGTCCGCCGGCGGCCCGGCCCGCCCCAGCGTCCACAGCTCGGGCGCCATGTACGGCGGGGAGCCCGCGGGCACGCCCGGCTCCTCGGCGTGCACGACGACGCCGAAGTCGCCCAGCTTGGTGCCGCCGTCGGCCTGGACGAGGAGGTTGCCGGGGGTGACGTCCCGGTGCGGCACGCCGCGCTCGTGGGCGACGGCCAGGGCCAGCAGGGTGCTCTTGAGCACGGCCAGCGCCGCCTCGGGGGTGATCGGGCCGTGCTCGGCCAGCAGCGTGCGCAGCGGGACGCCGTCCACCAGCTCCATGACGACGGCGGCCCTGGCGGGGGTCTCGACGTACTCGAACAGGCGGACCACGTTCGGGTCGTCGATCTCGACGAGGTGCGGGGTGTCGGCCCGGAAGCGGTCCATGAACTCGGCGTCCCGGCGCAGGGTGGCGTTCAGGTACTTGATCGCCACGTACGCGCCGGTCGGCTGGTAGGTGGCGAGGAACACCCGACCGGTGCGCCCGGCGCCGAGCTGGCGCACCTCACGGTAACCAGGGACCAAGTCGTACCCCCATGTGGCAGCCGTCCTGGTTCCGACGGTCTCATCCGGGGTTCCGGTTGTCACGGGGCGGGGGATTTCAGCGGGTGTTATGCTGTGCCGGATACCAAGCAAGCGCTCGGCTAAGAAGCGTGGAGGTCGCCGGTGGAGCGCGTGGCGGTGCTGGTCATGGAGATGCAGCGGGGCGTGGTCGGCGATCTCACGAGATTTCCGGACTTGGTGGAGGCGTGCGCCCGCCACGACGTCGTCCCCAACGCCACCCGCCTGCTCCAGGCGGCCCGCCAGGCCGGCCACCCGGTGATCCACTGCACGGCCGCGTTCCGCCCCGACCGGGCCGGCTCCCACACCGCCAACTGCCCGTTCATCGTCTCCCTGCTCAAGGACCCGCACCACATGCTGGACGGCACGCCCGCCACCGACGTGCTCTCCGAGCTGCGCGAGGACGCGGACCTGGAGAGCCGGCGCCACCACGGGTTCTCGCCGTTCACCGGCACCTCGCTCGACATGACGCTGCGCTCGCTCGGCGTCACGTCCGTCGTCGCGGCCGGCGTCTCGCTCAACCTCGGCATCCCCGGCCTGGCCCTTGAGGCGGTGAACCTCGGTTACCGCGTCACCGTGGTCACGGACGCGGTCGCGGGCATCCCCGAGGAGTACGCGCGCGCCGTACTGAAACACACGATCAGCCTGCTCGCCACCCGCGCCACCACCGCCGACCTGGTCGAGGCGTGGAAAGGATGATGGACGGGCTGCGCCTGGACGGGCGCGTCGCGGTGGTCACCGGAGGCGCGGGCGCGATCGGCACGGCCATCGCCACCGACCTGGCCGCCCTCGGCGCCGAGGTCGTGACCGCCGACGTCGACCTCACGAACGCCCGGCAACCCGCGCTGCACGTGGACCTGACCTCGCCGGCCTCCGTGCAGGCGTTCGCCGACGAGGTGGGCGCGGCGGACATCCTGGTGCACAACGCCGGGGTGGCGATCGTGGAGCCGTTCACCGAGAGCGACCCCGCGGGCTGGGACCTGATGTGGCAGGTCAACCTGCGCGGCCCGATGCTGCTGACCAAGCTGCTCCTGCCCGGCATGGTGGAGAGGGGATGGGGGCGGCTCGTGTTCGTCTCCTCCGACGGGGCCAGGGCCGGGTCCGGCGGCGAGGGGGCGTACGCGGCGACGAAGGCCGGGCTGTTCGGGCTGGCCAAGACGCTCGCCCGCGAGGCCGCCCGGGCGAACGTCACCTCCAACGTCGTCTGCCCCGGCCCCACCGACACCCCCATGCTCCGCCGGATCTCCGACGCGGAGCCGGGGCTGGTGGAGCGGATCGCGCGGGCCATCCCGCTGCGCCGCCTCGGCACGCCCGCCGACGTCGCCGGGCTCGTCGCCTACCTGTGCACGGAACGCGCCGCGTACATCACCGGGCAGACCCTGTCGGTGAGCGGCGGCGTGACCATGCACTGAACGGCCATGCGCTCACAACGAGTCGTAGACGGCCTGCAGCAGGCGGTGCCCGCGCAGGTTGCCGGAGATGGCGCTGGCCATCTTGTTCATGACGTAGGCGATGGCCAGCCCGCGCTCCGGGTCGCCGACCCCGATGGAGCCGCCCGCCCCCGAATGGCCGAACGCGCTCGGCGAGCGCACCATGAACGTCATCGACGGCCGCATGAACCCGAGGCCGAACGACGTGCCGAGATAGAGCGTCCGGTCGGGGCCCTTCACCCGGGGCCGCAGCGCGTCCTGAAGGGTCTCGGGGCGCAGGATCTCGCCGGCGATCAGCGCGCGGTAGAACCCGGCCAGGCCCCGCGCGGTCGTGACCATCCCGGCCGCCGGCCAGCCCGCGCGCAGGATCACCGGGTTGTTCGCGCCGCCCTTGAGGAGGTTCATGGCGGGGTTGCCGAGCGCCCGGTTCATCAGGCTGCCGGGGTCGAGCGCCAGCCTGGTCATCTCGGCGACGGCCTCCGTCGTCCGCTCAGGCCCGCCCGCCGCCGCACCGTCCGCCACCTCACCATCCGCCACCTCACCGTCCGCCACCTCGCCGTCCGGCTGTGCGCCGGGGGGCGGGGTCTCGGTGGTGACCAGCCGGCCGCGCTCGCCAGCCGTGAGCCGCGCCGTACGCTCGATCACCGGATCCGGGGCACCCACCCACAGCTCCAGTCCCAGCGGCCCCGCGATCTCGGCCGACACCAGCTCGCCCACCGACTTGCCCGTCACCCGCCTGACCACCTCGCCGACCAGGAACCCGTACGTCAGCGCGTGGTACCCGTGCGCCGTCCCCGGCTCCCACAGCGGCGCCTGCCGGGCGAGCCGGGCCGCGATGGCCGGCTGGTCCTCGAACTCCTCCACCGGCACCGGCTCCTCCAGCGCAGGCAGCCCCGCCTGGTGGGTCAGCACGTGCTCGACGGTGATGCCTGCCTTGCCGTTCGCCGCGAACTCGGGCCACACCTCGGCGACCGGCGCCGTCACGTCCACCAGCCCCCGCTCGGCGAGCTGCAGCAGCACGGCCGCCGTGACCGCCTTGGTGCAGGAGTAGGCGAAGACGGGGGTGTCGCGTTCCCAGGGCCGCCCGGTGTGCCGGTCGGCGACGCCGCCCCACAGGTCCACGACCAGCTCGCCGTCGAGGTAGACGGCGAAGGCCGCGCCCAGCTCCTCGCCGTCGGCGAAGTGCCGCTCGAAGACCTCGCGTACGCGGGAGAAGCGCGGATCGCAGTGCATCAGACCTCCGCAGAGAAAGGGAGCGCTTACTTGGTCACCGAGCCTAACAACTGGGGACGATTCGGCCCAGACGATCAGCGCGGCACCCTGAACCTCCTCACCCCGGCCACCGTCCTCGCCGCCCTGCGCAGCGCCGTCACCGGCGAGGTGCTGAGCCTGGCCATGCCGATCAGGGGCGCCACCTCCTCGCCTGCCCCCGGCACGGTGCCGCACCTGCCGGGCCGGCCGCTGCCGCAGCACTTCATGTCCGTGGACGGCGGCGACTACGCGGCCGGCGCCCGGCCGATCGGCGCCGGCCTGCGCGTCGCGGACGACGCCCTGGTCGTCACCGGCCACGGCACCACCACGCACATGGACGCGCTGTGCCACATGTGGTCGGGCGACGAGCTGTTCAACGGCCATCCGGCCGCCAGGGTGCGCTCGTACGGGGCGACGCGATGCGGCATCGAGCACGTGGGCGGGGTGGTGGCCAGGGGAGTGCTGTACGACGTGCCGCGCCGGCTCGGCCTCGACCACCTGCCCGCCGGCCACCGGATCCCCGCCGGGCTGCTGGCGGAGATCGCGGTGCCGCGGGCCGGGGACGTGGCGGTCGTCCGTACGGGCTGGCCGGTGGTGTGGGAGCGCTCGCGCGAGGAGTACTGGTCCGGCCAGCCCGGGCTGTCGGCGGAGGCGGGGCGGTGGCTCGCGGCCCACGACGTGGCGGCCGTCGCCTCGGACAACGCCGCCATCGGCGGGCTCAACGAGCGCGGCCTGGCCGACGAGCCGATCGAGGACGACCTGCACCTCCTGCTGCTGCACCGGCACGGCATCCACCTGATCGAGATGCTGCTGCTGGAGGAGCTGGCGGCGGCCCTGGCGGCGGCGGGGCGGACGGAGTTCGTGTTCGTGGCGGCGCCGTTGCGCATCGAGGGCGGCACCGGCAGCCCGCTCACCCCGCTCGCCATCCTCTGAATCGAAGGCGGCACCGGCAGCCCGCTCACCCCGCTCGCCATCCTGTGATCAGCCCCAGGTCACGGGCAGGCAGGCGACCCCGTACACGGCGCCGTCCTGCTTGAGCGGCACCTGATCCGGCGGGACGGCCAGCCGCAGCCCGGGGAAGCGCTCGAACAGCGCGCCGTAGCCGATGCGCAGCTCGATCCTGGCGAGCTGCTGGCCGAGGCACTGGTGCACGCCGTGCCCGAACGACAGGTGCCTGCGGGCCTCCGTACGGGCGGGATCGAGCACGTCCGGACGCTCGAACAGCGCCGGATCCCGGTTGACGACGGGCAGCGACAGCGCGACCGTCTCGCCCGCGCGCACCAGCGTGCCCGCCACCTCCACGTCCTGCGTCGCGGCCCGGCTCGGGGCGCCGAGCTGCACGATCGACAGCCAGCGCAGCAGCTCCTCGACCGCGCCCTCCTCGTACGGCGTCCCGGTCTCCAGCAGCGCGAAGACGCCGAGTGCCAGCATGTTCGCGGTGGTCTCGTGGCCGGCGACGAGCAGGATCATGGCCACGTTGACCAGCTCCTCGTCCGTGAGGTCGGCGGTCAGCCCGCTGATCAGGTCGTCGCCCGGCTCGGCCCGCTTGCGCCCCACGAGCTTCCCCAGGTACGCCGCCAGGTCCGCGGTCGCCCTGGCCACGTCGCCGCCCGCCGCGACGAGCCGCAGGCTGCGGTCCTGGAAGAACTCGTGATCCTCGTACGGGACGCCCAGCAGCTCGCAGATGATCATCGACGGGATCGGCAGCGCGTAGGCGCTCACCAGGTCCACCGGCGGGCCCGCCGCGGCCATGGCGTCGAGGTGGTCGGCGGCGATGCGCTCGATCCGCGGCTCCAGCAGGCGCATCCGGCGCACCGTGAACTGGCCGGTGAGCAGGCGGCGGTAGCGCGTGTGCTCGGGCGGGTCCATGGCGCCGAAGAACCCCGGGGGCGCGGGCCGGCCCGTCTCGCCGGGCGTGGTGAACCGCACGGGGGCGTGCTTGAGCTCCCGTCGCGCGCTGAACCTCGGATCGCCGAGCACCGTCCTGGCCGCCTCTGCGGTGGTGGCCAGCCAGCCCAGGTGCCCGTCGGCGAACTCCAGCCGGCTCATCGGCGGCAGGCCGCGCAGCTCGGGGGGCGGGTCGAAGGGGCAACGCGGGTCGCGTGACGTAGGAAGTCGCATGTTTCTGAGAGTAGACTCTCAAATAAGAGTTGTATAGCTTTTACAAGCGTCCTCCTCTCAAGTGGACGCGAGCCGCCGAACCCCCGAGAATGCGGAGACATGAGTGACCGACCGGGCCTGCGCGAGCGGAAGAAGGCCAAGACGAGAGCGCTGATCCAGAAGGAGGCGCTGCGGCTGTTCCGCGAGCAGGGCTACGCGGCCACCACGGTCGAGCAGATCGCCGAGGCGGCGGAGGTGGCGCCCAGCACCGTCTTCCGCTACTTCGCCACCAAGGAGGACCTGGTGATCGTCGACCAGTTCCCGCCTTTCGTGGCAGCCCTCGACCAGGTGCCGCCCGAGGTGCCGCCCGTGCGGGCCGTCCGCATGGCCATGCGCGCCATGATCGAGGCCCAGACACCGCAGGAACGCGCCGACAGCCTCGACCGGGAAGTGCTCATGCTCACGGTGCCCGAGCTGTGGGCGGCCAGCATCGACAATGTCACCGGCGTCGCCACCACCCTCCGCGAACGCCTCGCCGCCCGCGAGGGCCGCCCGGCCGACGACCCGGGCATCCGCAACGTCACGGGCGCGATCATGGGCGTCATGGTGGGGGTCTGGACCGACTGGGTGAAGAACCGCGACCTGGACGCCCCGGCCCACCTCGACGCCGCCCTCGCCCACCTGGAAGCCGGCCTCCCCCTCCCCCGCCCCTGACCCACCGGCGCCCGCGCCTGCGCGCCCGTCCGGCGACCGCCCGCACCCGCGCTCGCCCGCGTGCCTGCCCTCGGCTCCACGTCCGCACGTGCCGCTCACATGCGCGCCGCCCACATGCGCGCCGCCCACATGCGCGCCGCCCACATGCGCGCCGCCCACATGCGCGCCGCCACATGCGCGGCGCTCACCGTGCGCGGCGCCTGCGCCGTGGCGGGGTCAGGTGCCCGGGTAGTTGCCGCCGCCGTGGGCGGCGTCCAGGGCGTCGTAGTCGGGGGTGAAGCCGCGTTTCGGGATCGTGTCCACGAACGTCACGTGCCGCGGCTTCTTGTACGACGCCAGCAACCCCCGGACGTGCGCGATCAGCTCGTCCTCGGTCGCCTGGGCCGAGGGTTTCAGTGCCACGACGGCCTTGACCGCCTGGTGCCACTGCGGATCGGGCACGCCGATGACGGCCGCGTCGGCGACGGCCGGGTGGGTCTTGAGCGCCCGCTCCACCTCCGCCGGGTACACGTTCTCGGCGCCGGACTTGATCATGCGGAGTTTGGGACCGATGAAGGTGATGGTGCCGTCGGGTTCGCGGCGGCCGAGGTCGCCGGTATGGTGCCAGCCGAAGGCGGATTTTTGAGCATTTAAGTCGGGCCGGGCGAAATATCCGGAAAAGAGGGTTTTGCCGCGAGCGCAGATCTCCCCCGTCTCACCCACCGGCACCTCCACCCCGTCCGGCCCCAGAATCCGCACCTGCGCGAGCGGAGACGGCCGCCCCGCGAGCCCGGCCCCGCCCTCCGCCAGCCCCAGGAACGTGAGCATCCCGCCCACCTCGGTCTGCCCGTACCCGCCCATCCCGGACCGGCACCACGGCGAGTCGTCCACGGTGATCATGTCGTCCCACTCGGCGGAGTGGGCGACGAACCGCAGCGACGACAGGTCGTACTTGCCGCCCGCGTTCGCCTTGGCCACCGCGTCGATCATGCCGCCGAACAGGAACGCCTGTGTCACCCGCTCGGCGTCGACCAGCCGGCACACCTCTTCGGGGTCGAAGGCGGGCGTGAACACGTTCGTGCCGCCGATCTGCAGCGTGGCCAGGCAGAACATCATGGTGCCGACGTGGAAGAGCGGCCCGTTGTTGAGGAAGGTGAAACCCGGCTCCATCTGCCGCACGACGAGCAGGGACGTGGCGTGCGCGACGAGCGCGGCGCTGCTGAGCAGGGCGGCGCTGGGGCGCCCGTCGAAGGCGGCGGTGTAGAGGGCGAGGGTGGGCTCGGTGTCGGCGACCTGGTCGAACTTCCGTACCGGAGCGTCGGCGAGCAGCCGCTCGTAAGCCTCGCCCGCCTGGATCCACCGGTCGTCGCGCAGCGGCGCGACGGTCTCGGAGTGCTCCCAGAAGACCGCCGCGGGGGTGAGGTCGGCCAGGACGAAGCGCAGCTCGTCCTGCGACTGCCGCCAGTTGGCCGGGCAGAAGATCGCTCCGAGCCTGGAGCAGGCGAGCAGCAGCTCCAGCACCGCGTATGCGTTCTGCCCCAGCCACAGCACCCGGTCGCCCCGGGAGACCCCCATCCCGTCCAGCGCCGAGGCCAGCCGGGTCACCCGCCCGTCCAGCTCGGGGTAGGTGAGCCGCAGCTCCCCGTCCACGACCGCCGTCACCTGGGGGCGGCTGCGGGCGTGGTCGGCGAGCACGTCCGACAGGGTCAGGCTGTGCATCATCTAGCCTCCAAAGGCCGGCATGACTTCGGTCGCGAAGAAGCGCATGACCCGCTTCATGTCCTCCAGCGGCATCGGGCGGGTGCTGCCGAAGTCGCACAGGAGGTCGGTGAACCCGGCGTCCCTGAGCAGCGTGATCTGCTCGATGACCCGCGCGGGGTCGCCGATCACCTCGAGCTGCTCCCAGCGGAAGTCGGCGGAGAGCGCGCCGCCCTTGAGGTAGCGGTCCTGGTAGTACTCGAAGCCCTGGGCGGCCTTGCCGGTCTTCGGGTCGATGGGGGCGCTGCGCTCGTTGAAGATGCGCGAGCGGTCGAACGACGCCTCGAACCGGGCCTGGTCCTCGCGTGCCTGCTCCAGGGTGGGGGCGACGTACACGCTGCGGGCCACCACGAGGTCCGCGCTGGCCGGGTGCCCAGCCTGCGCGGCCGTCTCCCGCCACGTCTCGGCCGCCTTGACGACCTTCCTGAACGGCGCCGCGGGGTCGGCGAGGATGGGCAGGCCGCGCTCGGCGTACATGGTCACCGTCTCGGGGGAGACGGCCGCCACGTGCAGCGGCGGATGGGGCCGTTGCAGCGGCCTGGGCACGAGCGACACCTCGGCGCCGGTCTTGTAGAACTTGCCTTCGTGCTGGTACGACTCCTGCGTCCAGAGCCCGACGATCACCTCCAGCGCCTCGTTGAAGCGGTCGCGCGCCTCCGCCAGGTCGATCCCGAACCCCTCGAACTCGAAGCTCTGGTACCCCCGCCCGATCCCCAGGTCGAGCCGCCCGCCCGAGAGCACGTCCACCTGCGCGGCCTCCTCGGCGACGTGCACGGGGTTGTGCAGGGGCAGCACGACGATGCCGGTGCCGAGCCGGAGCCTGGTGGTCCGGGCGGCGGCGTGGGCGAGCATGGTGAACAGGTTGGGCACGACGCCGTAGTCCCTGAAGTGGTGCTCGGCCAGCCGCACCCCGTCGAACCCCAGCTCCTCGGCCAGCTCGATGAGCTCCAGGTGGTAGTCGTAGACGTCCTTGAAGCTCTGCCCGTCGAAGCGGTGGAAGAGGTGGAAGGTCGAGAACCTCATATGGCGGCCCCTCAGCAGCTAAACCAAGCGCTCGCTTGGGAGCGTATCAGCCGTCATGCGGTTTCGCACCACCCCGCGCGGCCCCTAACGTGGCGCCGTGACGACTCAAGTGATCGTGCTGAACGGCGGCTCCAGCTCGGGCAAGTCGACGTTGGCCAGAAGCCTGCAAGCCGTGCTGCCGAGCCCCTGGCTCGCCTTCTCCATCGACGACCTCGTGGCCGCCATGCCCGCCGCCCTGCAGAGCCAGGACGGCGGCATCGAGATCACCGACGGCGGCGAGGTGAACGTGGGCCGGGACTTCATGAGGCTGCAGGACGCCTGGCGGGAGGGGATCGCCGCGATGGCCCGCGCCGGCGCGCCGGTCGTCGTCGACGACGTCTTCCTCGGCGGGCCGTCGTCCCAGCAGGGCTGGCAGAAGGCGCTGTTCGGGCTGGAGGTCCTGTGGGTCGGCGTCAGGTGCGACACCGCGGAGGCCGCCCGGCGCGAGGTGGCCCGCCAGGACCGCCCCCAGGGGATGGCCGAGCTGCAGGCCGAGGTGGTCCACCTGGGCGTGCGCTACGACGTCGAGGTGGACACCACGGGCAAGGATCCCCTGGAGTGCGCGCGGGCCGTCGCCGCTCACGTCCGCTAGGGCCCGGTCACGAGGCTGCCCTCGGCGACGGGCTGCGGGGACGAGGCGGCCGAGGGGCGTACGACGCGGGAGAGCAGCAGCATCACGACCACGATGCCGGTGATCGCGGTGAACGCGGCCGGGTAGGACAGCCCGTCCGCCAGCCACCCCGTGACGGGCGGCGCGACCATCCCCGACAGGTACGTGATCGTGGCCACCCCCGTCACGCCCTCGCTCGCGGTCCTGCCCGCGTTGCCCGCCGCCGTCAGCACCAGCGGCATCACCACCGCCAGGCCCAGCCCGAGCAGGGCGAAGCCGGCGATGCCGAGCGCGGGCGTGCGGGCCGTGACGACGAGCACGCCGCCGAGCACCGCCACGAGCCCGCCCGCCCGTACGGCCGTCACGGGCCCGAGCAGCCGGATGAACCGGTCGCCCGCCAGGCGCATCCCGGCCATGCACAGCATGAGGACGGTGTAACCGGCCGCGGCCAGGCCGGGCCCGGCGTCGGTGACGTGCGTGAGGTAGACGGCGGCCCAGTTCGCGCTGGCGCCTTCGGCGAAGACGGCGCAGAAGCCGACCAGGCCGAGCGGCAGGATCGCCCGCGAGGGCAGCGCGAAGCGGCGCGGCGCGGGCGCGTCGGCCGGCGTGTCCGAGCGGTCGTCGTGGAGCAGGCCGCGCCCGGCCGCCACGCTCACGGTGAGCAGGACGGCGGCGACCAGCCCGATGTGGATCCTGGCGTCGATCCCGGCCTGCGCCGCCAGGGTGCCGACGCCGCCTCCGGCCAGGCTGCCCACCGCCCACATGCCGTGCAGGCCGGACATGATCGAGCGGCCGAGCCGCCGTTCGAGGACGACGGCGTGGGCGTTCATGGTGATGTCGGACATCCCGGCACCGAAGCCGAACAGTAACAACGCGGCCCCGAACCAGACCGGTGAGGGCGCGAGCGGCGGCAGCACCAGGATCGCGCACCACAACCCGATGAGTACGCGGGTGGCGGCGCGGCTGCCGAAGCGGTGGGCCACGCGGGCGGCCATGGGCATGCCGATGAACGCGCCGATCGGCGGGCACAGCAGCGCCATGCCGAGCGTGCCGGGGTCGAGGGCGAGGTGCTCCTGGACCCAGGGCATGCGGGTGGACACGGTGCCGGCCACGGCGCCGTGCACGGCGAAGACGAGGGCGATCGCACGATGATGGCTCATACCGCAAAACTATCAGGCAGGCTTCCTGATGAAAATAGGTTTTAGGCAGGGACCCTGATTATTATGGGAGCCATGAAGACCGCCACCCCCGCCATGGCCCGCGCGATCAACGACCGCCTGGCCCTCGACCTGCTGCTCGATCGCGGCCCGCTGACCGCGCCCCAGCTGCGCGAGCTCACGGGGCTGTCCCGGCCGACCGTGTCCGACCTGATCGAGCGGCTCACGCAGAGCGGGCTGATCGAGGTCACCGGCGAGTCCGGCGCGGCCAGGCGGGGGCCGAACGCGCGCGTCTACGGGCTGGTGGCCGGCCGCGCCCACGTGGCGGGGGTGGACCTGCGCCGCGAGACGATCTCCGTGGCGATCGCCGACATCACCGGGCAGGTGGTCGCCCGCCGGACGCGGCCGGTCGGCGGCGATCTCGTGGACCTCGTCGCCGAGGTCGTCACCGAGGCCGCGGGGGAGCGGGCCATCGACACGATCGTGGTCGGCGCGCCCGGGCTGGTCGCGCCGCGCGACGGCGAGCTGGTCACGGCCAACGACGTGCCCGGCTGGCGGCCCGGCCTGGTCGCGGCCTGGGGCGAGCGGCTGGGCGTGCCGCTCACCCTGGAGAACGAGGTGAACCTGGCCGCCATCGCCGAGCTGCGCACCGGCGCCGCCCAGGGCGCCGAGGACTTCGTGCTCATGTGGGTGGGCGACGGCGTCGGGGCGGCCGTCGTGCTCGGCGGCCGGTTGCGGCGCGGGGTGTCCGGCGGCGCCGGCGAGGTCGGGTTCCTCGAGGTGGACGGCACCGCGTTCTGCAACCTGGTCACCGAGAGCGTGGTGCGCCGGCTCGGCCGCGCCGAGTTCGCCGCCCGCATCGCCAAGGGCGCCTTCGCGTTCGTGACGCTGCTGGACCCCGGCCTCGTCGTGCTGGGCGGGGAGGCCGGGCAGGCGGGCGGCGACGAGCTGGCCGCCGAGGTGGCCGCCCGCCTGCGCGAGCTGGCGCCGGCCCCGACCGAGGTGCGCGCCAGCACGGTGGCGGGCAACGCGGTGCTCCAGGGCGCCGTGCTGACGGCCCTCGACCAGGCCCGCGACCGCGTCTTCGGCTGAGGCTGAGAGCGCTCTCAACCCCTACGAGGCTGAGAGCGCGCTCGGCCCTCAGGGGTCGAGAGGGCTCTCAGCCCCTCAGGCCAGGGCGGTGATGAGACCCATCGTCAGGGCCGTGCGCTCCGGGATGTGCTCGATCACTACGTGCTCGTGCCGGGCGTGCGCCCCGTCGCCCACCGCGCCCATGCCGTCCAGCACCGGCCGGCCCAGGGCCGAGACGAAGTTGCCGTCGCTGGCGCCCCCGACCGCCGCCTCGTCCACCAGCCAGCCGAACCCGGCCGCCACCTCCTGGACCTCCTTGAACAGCCGCTGGGAGGCGGGGTTCGGGACCATCGGGGGCCGGTTCCACTCGCCGGTGACGGAGATCTTGACGCGCGGGTCCGCGACCCGCAGGGCGGCGAAGACGTCGTCGATCCGGCCCATCTCCGCCGGGTCGGTGACGCGCACGTCCACGCCGCACGTGGCCCGGCCCGCCGTGACGTTGCGGCCGGTGCCGCCGCTGATCAGGCCGACGTTCACGGTGGTGCCGCGCTCGCGCGAGCCCGCCCCGGCGAGCGTGGTGACGAGCTCGGCCAGCGCGTGGACGGCGCTGGCCCCCGCGTACGGATCCAGCCCCGCGTGCGCCTCCACCCCCGTCACGGTCACGTTGAACAGCCCGACCCCCTTGCGCGCGGTCTTCAGCGCCCCGTCCATGGACGCCTCGAAGACCAGCGTCGCCAGCGCGCCCTCGCTGGCCGACTCGATGTACTCGCGCGAGGCCGGGCTGCCGATCTCCTCGTCGCCGTTGAACAGGAACCGCACGCCCGGATGCGGCAGCCCCAGCTCCCGCAGCCCGCGCAGCGCCCAGACGGCCTGCACGAGCCCGGTCTTCATGTCGAACACGCCCGGCCCCGTCGCCTTGCCGTCCAGCACCGCGAACGGCCAGCCCGCCAGCGTGCCGGTCGGCCAGACGGTGTCGTAGTGGCAGAGCAGGAGCACGACGCCGGGCGCGGTGCCCCGGTAGTAGAGCTCCAGGATGTCGCCGTGCCCGCCGCCCTCGTGCAGGATCTCGTCGTCGGGCGTGCCCAGGTGCCCGACGGTGCGGGCGCGGATCTCGCGCAGCCCCCTGACCAGCATGGCCTTGTCGTAGCTGTGGGTCTCCAGCTCCACCACGGCCTTCAGGTCGTCGACCATGGCCGGCAGGGCCTGCCGGGCCCAGTCGGTGATCAACACGAGATTCCTTTCACGGGAGTCAGGGGACGGGCGCTCCGGGGCCGAGCGGGATGCCGAGCCCCCAGAACGCGAAGAACAGCAGCGTCCAGACGACGAGCAGGGCGAGCGCGAGCGGGATCGTCATGGAGGCCAGCGTGCCGATGCCGGCCGAGCGCCGGTAACGCTGCAGGAAGCCGAGCGCCATCACGAAGTACGGGCTCATCGGCGTGATCGCGTTCGTGCACGAGTCGGCGATGCGGTAGAGCGCCTGGGTGTGCTCGGGCGGGATGTGCAGCAGCATGAGCATCGGCACGAACACCGGCCCGACCAGCGCCCACTGGGCCGAGCCGCTGGTCACCACCAGGTTGATGACGGTGACCACGAGCAGGATGCCGAGGAACACGACGGGCCCGCTCACGCCGGCCGACTTCAGCAGGCCGGCGCCGTCGATGGCGACGATCTCGCCGATGCCGGTCCACTTGAAATAGGCCAGGAACTGCGAGATCGCGAAGAACAGCACCAGGATCGGCGCCATCTCGCGCAGGCCGTGCGCCATGAAGGCCGGGATGTCCCCGCTGCCGGTGACGGTGCCGGCGGCCCTGCCGTACGCCCAGCCGACGGCGAGGAAGGCGAGCCCGAGGAAGATCGCGATCGAGGTGAGCAGCGGCGACTGCACGATGCCGCCGCCCTCGCCGCGCAGCGGGGAGCCGGCGGGCAGCACGGCGGCCGTCAGCGCGGCCACGAACACGAGGAGCGTGATCAGCGCGGCACGCAGCCCGCGCCGCTCCTCGGCGCTGAGCGTCAGCGAGCCGAGGTCGTCCTCCTCCGCGTCGGGATCGACGGGCATCGACTCGACCCGCCGGGCCAGCACCCGCTCGGTGACCAGCGTGATCGTGCCCGCCAGCACCAGGGACGAGGCCAGCGAGAAGAAGTAGTTGGCCAGCGGCGTGACCAGGTACGCCGGATCGATGGTGTGCGCGGCGGCCGTGGTCAGCCCGGACAGGATGGCGTCCGTCGGCGTGACCAGCGGGCTGGCGTCGTAGCCCGCCGAGATCGACACGAACGCCACCACAATTCCGAGGATCGGGCTGCGCCCCACCGCGCGGAACGCGAGCGCGCCGAGCGGGATGAGCACGACGTACGCGGCGTCGGAGGCCACGTGCGCCACCATCCCGGTGAACGCCAGCGCGAACGTCACCCACCGCGGCGACACCTTCGCCACCCCGGAGCGCAGCATCGCGGCCAGCAGCCCCGAGCGCTCGGCCACCGCGACGCCGAGCATGACGACGAGGATCGTGCCGAGCGGCGGGAACGAGGTGTAGTTCTCGATGGCGTCGCCGACCATCATCCGCACGCCGTCGCCGGACACGAGGCTCTTGACGGTGACGGTCTTGCCGGTGGCCGGGTTGACCGCCGACACCCCGGCCGCCGCCAGCCCCCAGCTCAGCAGGGCCAGCACCGCGCTCAGCAGGACGAAGAGCCAGAACGGGTGCGGCAGCCTGTTGCCCAGGCGTTCGATGCCGCCGAGCACCCTGAGCAGCACGTTCAGCGAACGCGAACCCGGCACCGTCTCGGGCGTGCTCATGGGGGGACGTCTCCTTCCCGCATTTCGGTCAACCATTACATGCGGTCAGGGGACGTCCTGACAAGTCGTCGTCCGTAACGATGCGCGATCAACTCGTCGCGGCGGGCTCCCTCAGCGGCAGCCGCACCTCGAACCAGGTGTCGCCCGGCACCGAGCGCACCTTGATCTCGCCGCCGTGCCGGCCGGCCACGATCCGGTAGGAGATGTCGAGGCCGAGACCCGTGCCCTCGCCCACGCTCTTGGTGGTGAAGAACGGCTCGAAGATCCGGTCCTTGATCGCCTCGGGGACGCCGTGGCCGGTGTCGCCGATCTCGACGATCGCCTCGTCCTCGTCGTGGGCCGTGCGGATGGTCAGCGTGCCCTCGCCGTCCATCGCGTCGAGGGCGTTGTGGATGAGGTTCGTCCAGACCTGGTTGAGCTCGCCCGCGTAGCAGGGGATCTCGGGCAGCGTGCGGTCGTAGTCGGTGACCACGGTGATGCCCGGCGGGATCTTGCCGCGGAAGATCGCCACCGTGCTGTCGAGCAGCTCGTGCACGTCCACCTGCTGGAACGGCGCGCGGTCCATCTGGGAGTACTGCTTGGCCGAGCGGATGAGCGTGGTGATGCGCTCGGTCGCCTCGGTCACCTCGTTGAGCATCTGCGAGATCTCGATCGCCTCGGCCAGCCAGTGCAGCGCCTTCGGCGTGTGCTCGTCGCCGACCTTGGCACGGATCTTCTGCAGGTACTCGCTGGTGAAGCCGGCGCCCACCAGCGCCGGCGCCAGGTCCCACGCGTCGTCGACGCCCACGGCCTCCAGCGCCTCGCCCAGCTCGTCCTCGGCGTCGGAGATCTCCAACGGCGAGCGCTTGTCGAGCTTGCCCAGGTTGCTGGTGCACGCCTCCTGCGCCTCGATGAGCGCGCGCAGCTTGTCGGGCGCTATGCCGTCCTCGGCGAGCTGGGCGAGCTGGAAGCGCGAGGCCTTGATGAGCGAGCGCAGCTCGCTGACCGCCCGCACGGCCGCCGCGGCCGGGTTGTTCAGCTCGTGCGTAAGCCCGGCCGTGATCGTGCCGAGCGCGCTCAGCCGCTGCCGCCGGTCGATGATCTCGCGCTGCATGCGCCCGCCGGACAGCATGCCGTCGAGCAGGTGCATCGCCATCGGGAACCACTCGGCCACGATGTAGGCGAACTTCTTGGCCGGCAGCATGAACACCCGCGACGGGGCGGTGGCCCGCAACGTGTGCTGGTAGGTCTGCGGCGCCCGCTCGCCCAGGTAGGCCGAGGTGGCGCCGCCGTAGACGCCGGGCTGGGAGGTGCGGGGCATCGCGACGGTGCCGGCGCTGACCGTCTCGGTGATCATCTGCATCTCGCCCTCGAGCAGCACCGCGAAGCACTCGGCCGGCTCGCCCTGCCGCAGGATGTCCTCGTCCTGGGCGTAGCTCTGCACCCGGCCGGTGCTCGCCAGCTTGGTGAGCTGCTCGTCGGACAGCCGCTCGAAGAGGAAGAGTTTGCGCAGCTCGTCAATGTCGATCATTGCTTCTCCAGGTACCGATGCACGAGCGCGACGGCCATCGCGCCCTCTCCGACGGCGGAGGCCACCCTCTTGATCGATTCGGCGCGCACGTCGCCCGCCGCCAGCACCCCCGGCACGTTCGTCTCCAGGAAGTACGGCTCGCGCCGCAGCGGCCAGTTGCGCGGCCGCCGCCCGCCCTGCACCAGGTCGGGCCCGGTCAGCACGAACCCGCGCGCGTCGCGCTCGATCGTCTCGCCCAGCCACTCGGTGTACGGCTGCGCGCCGATGAACACGAACAACCACTGCGCGTCGACCGTGCGCTCCTCGCCCTTCGTGGACAGCGTCAGCCGCTCCAGGTGCCCGTCGCCGCTGCCGCCGACGACCTGCGTCTGCACGTGCACCTCGATGTTGGGGATCGCGGCGATCTGCTCGATGAGGTAGTGAGACATGGACCTCTCCAAACCATCACTCCTCACCAACAAGTGGACCTTGCTCGCGAATCCCGACAGGTAGACGGCCGCCTGCCCGGCCGAGTTGGCCGCGCCGACGATGTAGACCTCGGTGTTCCGGCACGCCGGCGCCTCGGTCAGGGCGGCGCCGTAGAAGACGCCCCGCCCCACGAACTCGTCGAGCCCCGGCGCTTCGAGCCGCCGGTAGGTGACGCCGGTCGCCAGGATCACGGCGTGCGCCGCGATCTCCCCGCCGTCCTTGAACCCGACCACCCGCGCCTGCCCGCGCGGCTCCAGGCTGGTCACCTTGCGCGCGGTCAGCAGCTCCGCCCCGAACTTCAGCGCCTGCCTGCGCGCCCGGTCGGCGAGCTGCTGGCCGGACACGCCGTCGGGGAAGCCCAGGTAGTTCTCGATCCGGGAGCTCTGGCCCGCCTGCCCGCCCGACGAGTACGCCTCGACCAGCACGGTGTTCAGCCCCTCGGAGGCGCCGTACACCGCCGCGCCCAGCCCCGCCGGGCCGCCGCCCACCACGATCAGGTCGTAGAAGTCGGTGGCCGGCGTCGTGGACAGCCCCACCGCCGTCGCCAGCGTCGCCTGGTCGGGCGACTCCAGCGTGGTGCCGTCGGCCGTCACCACCAGCGGCAGGTGACACCCCTCGCCCGCCGCCTTCACCAGCTGTGCGCCCTCCGGATCGTCGGCCAGCATCCACTGGTACGGCACGTGGTTGCGGGCCAGGAAGTCACGCACCCGGTACGACGGCGCCGACCACCGGTCGCCCACCACCCGCAGCTCGGCCCGCTCCACCCGATCCGTGCGCAGCCAGGCGTCGAGCTGCCCGTCGATCACCGGGTAGAACTTCTCCTCCGGCGGATCCCACGGCTTGAGCAGGTAATGGTCGAGATCGACCACGTTGATCGCCTGGATCGCCGCGTCGGTGTCGGCATAGGCGGTCAGCAACACCCGGCGCGCGTACGGATACATGTCCATCGCGGCCTCAAGGAACTGCACGCCGTTCATCTGCGGCATGCGGTAGTCGGCCAGGATGGCCGCCACGTCGTCGCCCCGCAGCCGCATCTCCCGCACCGCGTCGATGCCGTCTCTGGCGGTCTCCGCGCGCACGATGCGGTATTCCTGCCCGTAACGGCGTCTCAGGTCACGGGCGACCGCCCGCGAGACGCCTGGATCATCATCCACCGTCACGATGACCGGCTTGTCCATGCCCCACGCCCTTCTTCACGCTCTTCCTACTCAGAGGATGTCATGTACGCCGGTGTGGACAGGCACGCGCTCTTATCATGGGCGGATGGGCACACGCGACCGCATCATCGACGCCGCTGAGCAGGCGATTCACGAGTACGGCATCGCGGGCGCCACCACCAAACGCATCGCGAAGCAGGCCGCCTGCTCCGAGGCGCTGCTCTACAAGCACTTCGCCGGCAAGGAGGAGCTCTTCCTCGCCGTGCTGCTGGAGCGCATGCCCGCGCTCGCCCCCGCCCTGACCAGGCTCCGGCTCGGCGTCGGGCAGGGCGACCTGGCCGCCAACCTGGTGGAGTTCACCGGCAAGGCCCTGGAGTTCTACACCAGGGCCGCCGCCGTCGCCGGGGGCGTGCTGGGGGACCCGCCGCTCATGGCCGGGTTCAGAAGCATGCTCGCCAAGCACGACCTCGGCCCCCACCTGCCGATCCAGGCGCTGGCCGAGATCCTGCGGGCCGAGCAGCAGGGCGGCCGGATCGCGCCCGGCATCGACCCGGGCGCCGCCGCCTCCCTGCTGATGGGCGCCTGCTTCCACCGGGCGACCCTGACGCACTTCGTGGACCTGCCCGACGACGACGCCACCTGGGCGGCCTCGATCGTGCAGACCCTGTTCAGGCGATGACGCGGCTCTCGCCGCCGTCGACCAGCAGCGAGACGCCGTTCACGAACGAGGCCCGCTCGCTGGCCAGGAACGCCACCACGTCGCCCACCTCCTCGGGCCGGCCGATGCGGCCCACCGGCACGCTCTCGCCGCGCCGGCGCAGCGCCTCCTCGCCGCCCGACAGCTCGCGCAGCCGATCGGTCTCGATGGGCCCCGGCAGGACGTTGTTGATGCGCACGCCGTCGCGCCCCACCTCGCGGGCCAGCGTGCGCACCACGCCGGCCACGGCGGGCCGCATGGCGTTCGACAGCGCCAGGTTGTCCAGCGACTCCCGCGCCGACCTGCTGCTCACCGTGACGATCCGGCCCCAGCCGCGCGAGCGCATCTCCGGCAGCACCGCGTGGATCAGGCGCACGGTGCCGAGCAGGTTGCGCTCCACCGCCACCTCCCACTCCTCCAGCCCCACAGCGTCGAAGCGGCCGGCCGGCGGCCCGCCCGCGTTCGCGACGAGGATGTCGACCGGCCCGAGCACGTCGCGCGTCTCCTCGGCCAGCCGCCGCGCGGCGGCCGGATCCTCCACATCGGCCAGCACCGCGTGCACGACCTTGCCGAACTCCTGCAACTCCACCACCGCGTCCGCGAGCTTCTCCGGGTCGCGGGCGCTGACGCACACGTCGCAGCCCTCCCGCGCCAGGCTCTTGGCGGCGGCGAGCCCGATGCCCGCGCTGCCTCCGGTGACGAGTGCGACCTTCCCCGAGATGCCGAGATCCATGAGGGCGACTCTATCGATGCTCAGCCCACGTGCACGTGTGCGAGCTTGTCGGGGTTCAGCACGCCGTAGATCGCGCTGATGCGGCCGTCCCTGATGTCGAGCATGACGAGCTGCCGGTGCCCGCCCACCTCGGTCATCGCCGCGGGCAGGCCGTTGACCTCCAGCATCCGCACGCCGCGGAAGTCGTAGCGGGCCACCAGGCCGCGCAGGAACGCGACGACCTTGTCCCGCCCGATGACCGGCCGCAGCGCCGCCCGCACCTTGCCGCCGCCGTCGTTGTAGGACACGACGTCCTCGTGCAGCAGCTCGGTGAGCGCCGCCAGGTCACCGCCTCCGGCCGCCCGCATGAACTTCGCCAGCAGCTCCGCGTGCTCCTCGCTGGACGGCCTGAACCGGTCGCGCCCCTCCGCCAGCCGGACCGAGGCCCGGTGGTGCAGCTGCCGCGCGTTGGCCACCGACGCGCCGACGATCCCGGCGATCTCGTCGTACGGCAGCTCGAACGCCTCCCGCAGCACGAACACCGCCCGCTCCGGCGGCGAGAGCCGCTCCATCATGTGCAGGGTCGCGTAGGAGACGGTGTCGCGCAGCTCCGCGGTGTCCAGCGGCCCCGCCTCCGCCGTGTCGACCGGCTCCGGCAGCCACGGCCCCGTGTACGCCTCCCGCTTGACCCGCGCCGAGCGGAGCTGGTCGAGCGCCAGCCGCGAGACCACGGTCACCAGGAACGCCCGCGGCTCCCTGATCTCGTCGTGGTCCGTGGCCTGCCAGCGCAGCCAGGCCTCCTGCACCACGTCCTCGGCGTCCCACATGCTGCCGAGCAGGCGATAGGCCAGGCCGAGCAGCATCGGCCGGTGCTCCTCGAAGTCGTCCACGTCCGGCATCATGCCGCGTCCCCGTGCGGGCCCGCGTACCGGGGCACCAGATGTGCCGGCGAACGGGTGGAAAAGCGGCGACGTCCGTGATGAGCTGGGCGAGTGGCGAGAAACTTGATCCTGTCAGGAGGACTGTTCCATGACTTCGCCGCCACCTCGGCCGCCCTCGCGGGGGTGCTCGCCGAGGTCGGGGTCGAGTCGGAGATCACGGAGGACATCGCGGGCGCGCTGAGCGAGCCGCCGGAGGTGCAGCTCATCACGGTCAACGCGCTGCGCTGGCAGATGGGCCAGGACCGCTTCGCCGACCTGCGCGACGAGTGGCGCTTCACCCTCCCCTCGCAGGCCCGCACCACCCTCCTCGACCACCTCGACCGGGGCGGCGGGCTGCTGTGCATGCACGCGGCGTCGATCTGCTTCGACGACTGGCAGGGCTGGCCGCGCGTCCTCGGCGGCTGCTGGACCTGGCCCAAGTCCCACCACCCGCCGCTGGGCTGGACGGGGGTGCGGGTGCACGGCAAGCATCCCGTGGTCGACGGGCTGCGCGACTTCGACGTGGTGGACGAGGTCTACAGCGACCTCGACGTGCTGCCCGACGTCGAGCCGCTGGCCTCCGCCAACGGCCAGCCGCTCATGTGGGCGCGGCCGGTGCGGCGCGGCCGGGTCTTCTACGACGCGCTCGGGCACGACACGCGCTCCTACGACAACGAGGTCCACCGGACGGTGTTGCAGCGGGCGGCGCTGTGGCTGCTGAAGCGGCCGGTCACCATCACGGAGTAGCCGACCACTCGCTCCATCTGGTCACCTCGACGACGATGACGGGCCCGGCGGGCCGGCGCTCGCGGTACTGCGCGTACTTCGCCACGAGCGCGTCGAGCGCCCGCTCCCGCTCGTCGCCGTCCGCCAGGACGGTGGCCAGGCCGTCGGCGCGCACCCACCACAGGCGCGTCCAGTCGTCGTCGTAGTGGTCGGCCAGCACGCTGACGGCCGGGTTCGCCCTGAGGTCGCGCAGGCGCGCGAGGGCGGTGGTCGTCTTGGGCTTGTGATCGACGGCCGTCACGATCTTCCCGTTCAACAGGGCGAACGTGATGGGCACGACGCGCGGCGTGCCGTCGGCGGCGATCCTGGCCAGCCGCGCCACGGGCTGCGCGGCGAACCTCGTCACCGTACTCCCGGTCACCGTGCTCCCTTCACCGCGCTCCCGCCAGGCTCTCTATGCAGGGCCGCAGCAGCTCCAGGACGTCGTCGGCGGGCGCGTCGGCCAGCGCGCTGTGCTTGAGCAGGTAACGGTCGACCACGACCCCCGTCATGATGGCGGCGATCAGCGCGGCCCGCAGCTCCGGCTGCCCCGCGGGGATCGCCCGCTCGATCGAGCCCAGCCACTCGCGGCCCGCCTCGCGGAAGCCCTCGGCCGCCTCGTCGTGGGTGAACATCGAGCGCAGCACCGCCAGCGAGGCCACCGGCGCGCCCTCCAGCCGCCTGCGCAGCGCGGACAGCAGCGCCTGCGCCGGATCGCCCGGCGGCAGCTCGTCGGCGGGCAAGTGGGCGGCGCTGGCGAACAGGTCCTCCTTCGAGCCGAAGTAGTGCATCACCAGCCCCGGCCTGACCCCCGCGGCGGCGGCGACCGCGCGGATCGTGGTGCGCTCGTAGCCGAGCTCGGCGAACGTCTCGCGGGCGGCGGACAGGATGCGGGCTTCGGTGTCGCGGCGCTGCTCGGCGCGGGTGCGGCGGGGCGGCTCTGTCACCTTCTCATTGTACGGGTGTTCAACAATCCTCCCTTTCGTTGTACGCTCATTCAATGAACACGCGTACAACGAAAGTGGTGGAAGAGGTCATGGCGGCGAGCCTGGCCGGCGACACCGAGCGCCTCCTCGCGCTCATGGGGCCCGACGTCGTGGTCGAGTGGCCGTACCGTCCCGAGGGGGTGCCCGGCGAGCTGCGCGGCAAGCGGTCCTTCGCCGCGTTCCTGGCCGGCAGCGGCGGGATCATCGAGTTCCACGAGTACGCCGACGTCGAGCTGCACCAGACCCTGGACCCCGAGGTCGTCATCGTCGAATACGTCGCCCGCGGCACCGTCAAGGCCACCGGCCGGCCGTTCGAGCAGCGCCCCGTCGCCGTCCTGCGCGTCCGCGACGGACAGGTCGTGAGCTACCGCGACTACATCAACCCGCTGCCCCTCATGGAGGCCCTGCGCCCCTGACATGTCCGGAACGTGCAAGACCGGCTCGCGGCCATCTGGGCACGATGACGTCATGAACGTGAACCTCGACCTCATCCCCGGCTTCCTCGCCGGACACGGGCGGCTCCTCGACCGCCGCCGCTACGACCTGCTCACCGGCGCGGGCGACGCCGCCGGCGCGCTGGCGGCCCTGGAGGGCTACCGCAACGCCGACGGCGGCTACGGCTGGGGGCTGGAGCCCGACCTGCGCTCGCCCGAGAGCCAGCCCGGCGCCGCGCTGCACGCCTTCGAGGTGTTCGAGGAGGCCGGCGCGGTCACCTCGCCGCACGCCGCGGCGCTGTGCGACTGGCTGGAGACGGTGACGCTGCCCGACGGCGGGCTGCCGTTCTCCCTGCCGCTGGCCGTGCCCACCGCCACCGCCCCCTGGTGGGCGGGCAGCGACCACGCCAGCTCGTCCCTGCAGATCACCGCCATCACCGCGGCCGCCGCCCACCGCGTGGGCGCCCACGACCCCGCCGTGGCCGCCCACCCGTGGCTGGAGCGGGCCACCCGCTACTGCCTCGACGCCATCCAGGCGATGGAGGAGCCGCCGCACGCGTACGTGCTGCTGTTCGCCGTCCGCTTCCTCGACGCCCTGTACGACGACCACCCCCGCGCGGCCGACCTGCTCAAGCGGCTCGGCGCCCGCATCCCCGGCGACGGCCGGGTGCCCGTCGAGGGCGGCACCGAGAACGAGACGCTGCGGCCGCTCGACTTCGCGCCGTTCCCCGGACGGCCGGTGCGCGACCTGTTCGAGCCCTCCGTGATCGCGGCCGACCTCGTGCGGCTGGCGGGGGAGCAACAGGACGACGGCGGGTGGACCGTGGACTACGCGCGGATCTCGCCGGCCGGGTCGCTGGAGTGGCGCGGCGCCGCCACGGTCAGCGCGGTCCGGATCCTGCGCGCGAACGGCCTGGCCTGACTCTAGGCGTCACTCGTCTGGCCGGGTGGGGAGCTCATGCGCCGGGCCGACTCCGACTCCTGGGCCATGCGGCGCAGCGTGTCGAGCGCCCTGCCGTACAGGACCGTGCCGAGCACCAGCGCCTCCACCGCGGCGTCGCGCGGCCCGTCGAACGGGATGGCCCTCATCTCCACCTCCGACACCAGCTTCCGCACCACCTCCACGTACGGCGCCAGGTCCACCGGCACGCCGAGCTGGCGCATCCTGATCAGCGTCTGGGCCAGCTCGTCACGGGTGGGGGCGTCGGGGTGGACGTCCCAGCCCAGGTCCTTGACGAACGCGTCCACCTCGGCGCGGGCGGCCTGCCACTCCTCGCCCGGCTCGGGCTCGACGGCCGGGCTGAGCGCCCAGTGGGCGGTGCCCAGCATCTGGTGCACGGGCATCGACTCGTCCTCGACGGCGGCCACGATCTTCTTGATCGAAGCCACCGAGAGGCGGCCCACGTCGAGCAGGGCCCGGATCAGGCGGAGCCGGCGCAGGTGCGTCTCGTCGTACTCGGCCCTGGTCGCGGCCGTCTGCTCACCCTGGTGCAGCATGCCTTCGCGCAGGTAGTACTTGATCGTGGGGATGGCCACCCCGGACTTGGCGCTGAGTTCGGAGATCCGCATCGTTAGATAATAGTGCTATCCAGAGCGGGCGAGGTGCCGGGCCGCGCTCACCAGCTCCTGCACGTCCGCCTGCCGGTTCCACAGGAAGACCACGTCGAGCGGCGGCACGTCCTCCTTGATCGGGACGAACACCAGCGTGCCCGGCACCGTCGTGCCCTCGCGCACGCACAGAGCGTATCCGGCGCCCTCCTTGACCATGCTCACGACCAGGTCGTGGCCGGCCGCCGACGGGCCCAGGCGGGGGTGCAGGCGTTGCCGGACGAACGCCTCCAGGAAGCGGCGCGCCCCCGCCACGGCGTCGGACTCCGGCATGATCAGCGGCTCGCCCGCCAGGTCCGACAGCGACAGCGCCTCGTGCTGCGCCAGGTGGTGCTCCCGGTGCAGCAGCGCGCGCACCGGGAAGCGGTGGATGAGCATGCGGCCCACCCCCCGGGGCAGCGAGCCGGGCGCGTAGCCGAGCCCCGCCTGCAAGGCGCCGTCCGCGATCGAGACGACCTGCTCCGCCGTCCCCATGGGAGCCATGCGCAGGCGGCCGGTGTGCAGCTGGGACAGCAGTCGCGCGGCCACGTCCGCCAGGCCGTCGGCCACGCCCAGGCGGGCGGTCCCGCCCGTGCACCTGGCGGCGGCCACGGCGCGCTCGAACGCGTCGACGGCGACCGTCGCCTGGGCCAGGAACGCCTCGCCGGCCTCGGTGAGCGTCACCCCGCTCGACGAGCGGCTGAACAGCTCGACGCCGATCTCCTTCTCCAGCGCCCTGAGCTGCTCCGACAGCGTGGGCTGTGCGATGTGCAGCGCGGCGGCGGCCCGGCGCAGGCTGCCGGCTCGCGCGATTGCCATCGCATATCGGACATAGCGTAGATCCATCGCTCACCTCGGATGATGATGATGGGCAATCGGTAGATCGCACCTCCGTATTACAAGAGGGGGCAGCTTCCGTGAAGGTGTTCAGTCACCCGGCTGTAGTGACAATTCCCGCTATATAGCCTTTTCGTGCTGGTCAGACGGGCCGCCGAGGATTTCGCGCAGCCGTCCGGAAAAGGCCTTCGGGCGGAAAAGAGCGCCATTATGGCCGCCCGGAAACTCCACCGGCGAAAGGCCGAGCCGGGCGGCCAGCCGGAGCGCGCACCGGTACGGCATGATCGGCCCGGAGCTCGCACCCACGGCCGGCACGATCCGCGGCGCGGCGGCCTTGAGTGCGGCCTCGTCGAGGCGGTGGCGACGGACGGCCGGGGCGTCGTGCGTGAGGAAGAACGTCAGGTTCGCCAGCCGATCGGGGCCGGGCGGGGTCAGGACGACGTCCTCCTCGCGGTCGGCCGGATCGATCCCCGCCACCACCAGGAACCTGCGCAGCGCCGCGAACGCCCCCTCCGCCCGGAACGCCTCCTCCACCTCCCGCTGGTCGCGCCGCGCCGCCTCGCGCTCGGCCTCGGGCAGGAACTGGGTGGCGGGCGGCTCGTGCGCGACCAGCCGGCGCACCTGCTCGGGATGGCGGGCGACGAGCTCCAGGCCGATCATCGCGCCGATGCTGCTGGCGAAGACCAGCGCGGGCTCGTCCGTGATCGCGGCCAGCAGCCGGTGCACGTCGTCGGCGTGCGTCCCGATCGTCGGCGGCCCCGCCGAAGCGTCGATCACGCTGCCGGAAAGGCCGCGGCGGTCGTACGTCAGAACGGTGTAGCGCCCGGCGAGCCGATCGGCGAGCGCGGCGCTCGCCTCCGCGTCCCCGTCACCCCCGGCGACCAGCAGGAGCAGCGGCCCCGCACCCCGGATGTTGTACCGCAACGTAGCGCCAGGGACCTGAATTACATCTGTTTTCTGATGCATCATGTTTTAGATGTATCATAAATGTGGTGCAATGGGGAGCGTGAACGGCCTCGAACTTCTGCTCCTGGGCCACCGCCTGATCCGCCTCGGCGAGGACGCCCTGCCGCCCTCGCACTTCCGGCAGCTCTCCCGGGGCGCCCGCACGGTGGTCGTGGACGTCTTCAGCCACCCCGGCAGCTCCATCAAAGAGATCACCGAACGGACCGGCCTGCCCCAGAGCCTCGTCTCGGCCACCGTCGCCAAGCTCCGCGACGCCGGCATCATGGCCACCGAGCCCGACCCCGCCGACCGCCGCCGCACCCTGGTCGCCCCCGCGCCCGGAGTGGCGGAACGCGGGCAGCGGCTCGCGGGGGAGACGACCGTGGACGGGGTGCTGGCGCGCGCCATGGGCATGGAGGCCGACGAGGTCAAGGACATCGTCACCCAACTCGACGCCCTGGCCAGACGCCTGGCCCCCCTGGACCCCTGACCGACTCCACCGCCCCGCGCACCCCCGCCTCAGGCGCCGCGGCACCCCGCCGCTCCACCGCCCCACGCGCCCGAGTCTTAGGCGCCGCCCCGCCGCCCGGTTGCGATCCCGCCGCCCTCGGCGCCGCCCGCCGCCCCGCCTGCCTCGCTGTCTCGCGTTCTGCCGTCCGTGCGCAGCGCCGTCCTGCTGCCCTGCCGCCTCGCGTGCCTCGCCGTTCAGTTGGCGGGCGGATGCCGGGCGGGGCGGTGAGGTCGGCTGGGGTGGTGATGCCGTGAGGGCGCATGATCGTAGTGAGCCGAGCAAGCGCTTGCCTCACCTATCGGGGTCGGGTTAGCGTGGCGGCGAACCGGGGGTGGCGCGACGGCGGGAGGAGGGCCGATGCAGCCCTTCGCGGGGCGGGCGGCCGTGGCCGGGATCGGGATGACGACCCTGAGCAGGGAGTCCGGCCTGAGTGAGCTGGAGCTGGCCGCCGAGGCGGGCCGGGCGGCGTGCGCGGATGCCGGGATCGCGCCGCGCGAGGTGGACGCCGTGCTCAGCTACCACCTGAACGACTCCGCGCCCGTCGTCCAGGTCGCACGGGCGCTCGGCATCGAGCGGCTCGGCTGGCACAACGACATCGCGGGCGGCGGCACCCAGGCGGCCTCCATCCTGGGCGACGCGGCCATGCTCATCCACTGCGGCCTGGCCCGTAACGTCCTCGTCTACCGGGCGCTCAACGGCCGCTCGGGCAGGCGCATGAACACGGTCTCCACCGGCCCGCAGGAACGCTTCACGTACGGGCTGGCCGGCCCCATCCCGCTGTTCGCCCTGGCCGCCACCCGCTACCTGCACGACACCGGGCTCACGGACGAGCACCTGCACGCCGTCGTCGCCCAGTCCAGGCAGAACGCCAAGACCAACCCGCGCGCCCTGCGCCGCGAGCCGCTCGAACTCGCCGACTACCTGTCCAGGCCGTACGTCTGCACCCCGCTGCGCACGGTCGACTGCTGCCAGGAGACGGACGGGGCGTGCGCGCTGCTGGTCAGCGGCGTGCTGGACGGGCCGCGCGTGCGGGCCGTGGTGCGCGGCGGCGGGCCCGGCTGCTCGGCCATGGACCGGGCGCCCGACGTGACGGCGGTCTTCTCGGCGTACGTGGCGCCCATGCTGTGGGAGGCGTCCGGGATGCGGCCCTCCGACGTGGACGTGGCGCTGCTCTACGACGCCTACTCGTGGCTGGTGCCCAGGCAGCTGGAGGACTTCGGGCTGGTGGCGCGCGAGGAGCTGGGGGCGTACCTGCTGGAGCGCCGCCACGCGTGGGTGAACCCGCACGGCGGGCTGCTGTCCGAGGGGTACGTGCACGGGCTGAACAACGTGGCGCAGGCCGTGCGCGAGCTGCGGTCGGGTGGTGAGGTGGCGCTGGTGACGGGGTTCGGCGGCAGCTACGGGAGCGCGGCCCTGCTCGTACGATGAGAGCCGCCTTCGCATGGTGAAATCCCGCTCGTACGGTGAAAAAGCGTGAAATGCGGGGGGCCGCCGCGACATGTACGGGGTGTTCCGACCCCGAGACCGAGGAGGCCGACCATGGGGACCGCCCGTGGATGATGACCGGAAGCACCGGTTCGAGGCCCTCTACAGACAGACGTACGAACAGATACTGGGCTACGCCGTCCGCCGCTGCGACTCCCCTGAGGACGCGGCGGACGTGGTCGCCGAGACGTTCGCCATCGCCTGGCGCCGCTTCGACGCGCTGCCGGCGGGCGGCGAGGCCAGGCTCTGGTTGTACGGTGTCGCGCGCAACGTGCTGGCCAACCACCGGCGCGGCCTGGCCAGGCACCGGCACCGGAGCGTGGAGCTCGACGCCGACCTCGCCGACCTGTACGCCCGCTCGCCCGAGGGCAGCGTCGAGCTGGGCGCGATCGCGCGGGCGTTCCGCGAGCTGCCCGACGGGGATCGGGAGCTGATCTCGCTGGTGGTGTGGGAGGGGCTGGACCATGGGGGGATCGCCCGGGTCCTGGGCTGCTCGCGCAACGCCGCGCGCATCCGCCTCCATCGGGCCCGCAAGCGCCTGTCCAAGGCACTGTCCAGCGCCGGGATCGCGGCCGACGGCTTCGCTGTGGAGTTCATATGAACGAGCTGAGCAACCTCGCCCGGGTGCGGGACGAGGACCTGTCGGGGCGGGTGTCCGGCGCGGGGGCGCGGGCACTGTTGGAGTCGATCACCGCCGAGGATCCGGAAACCCGGCCGGCCACCCCCGGGCCGCGCCGCCGCCGGGCGCGGCGGCTTCTGGTGAGCGTGGCCGCCGCCACCGTGCTGGCCGCCGGAGTGACCGTCGTCAACGTAACAGGAGGTGCCACGGTGTCCTATGCCAGTGCCGAGCTGGACATCACGCAGGAAGGCGGCGAATGGGTCGCCCGCATCAAGGATCCCTACGCCGAGAACGAGAAGTACACCCGGGGGTTCGCGGCGGTGGGGCTGAACGTGCAGGTGCGGATCGTGCCCGCGTCGCCGAGCCGGGCCGGGCAACTGCTCCAGCTCGGCGGGTCGGGGCGGGGCATGCGGGTCTCGACCGTTACGGAGCCCGACGGCTGCGAGCCGGGGCGGCCCGGCTGCGACCTGGTGATCAAGGTGCCCGTCGGGGTCACCGGTGAGGCGTGGGTCAAGTTCGGGCGGCTGGCCAGGCCGGGGGAGGCGTACGACCAGCCCGGCCGCGCCAACGCCAAGGGTGAGCCGCTGGAGGGCGTCAAGGTGAGCGGGCGCACCGTGGGGGAGCTGACCTCGGAGGCCCGCCGGCGCGGCCTGCGGACCATCCTGCAGATCATCACGCCCGGGGAGAACTACGAGGGCTACTCCATCCGCCCCGGCCAGGGCTCGGCCGGGGTCGGGGACGACTGGTTCGTCTGGGAGGCCGAGTCGGTGGCGGCCGACACGGTCCGGCTGCTGGTCACCAAGGAGCGCCTGCCGAAGAACCCGGTCTACGGGGACATGGAGCCTCCCGTCGGATGAAGGCCGCTGCGCGGACGGGGTCACGCCGTGGCGGTGAAGGCCGGATGAAGGGCCTCCGCCTGCGCGGCGGACAGCCACTCACGCGCGGCCAGCCACGCCGCCGCCCCCGCCGGATCGCCCGCCACCACGACCCTGCCCGCCACGACCCTGCCCGCCACGGCCCTGCCCGCCACGACCCTGCCCGCCACGGCCCCGCCCGTCCCGGCCCCGACGGCGCCCGTCCCGGCCGCGCCCGCCCCGACCGCGTCCGCCGCGTCGGCGGTTCCGGTCGCCAGGAGCTCGGTGACGGCCCGGCGCATCGGCCCCGCGTTGGTGAGGACGCTGCCGGCGAGCACCACCGGCCCCGCGTCGTGGACCGTGCATAAGGTCGTCACCAGCCGGGACGCGGCCTCGCGGACGATCCCCGCCGCCACCGGATCGCCTGCCTCGGCCGCCCGGCTGACCAGCGGGGCCAGCTCGGCGAGGGCGAGCGGCGGCCGGGCGTGCACCGCCGCCGCGAGCCGGGCCACCGGGTCCTGGCCGGGCCCGTCGGGCAGGAGGTGGCGGACGACGAGGGCCACCAGCTCACCACCGTCTCCCAGCTCCGGTGAGGCATCCTGCAGCTCCAGTGAGGCGAGGGTGCGGATGGCGGTGCGGGCGGCGGCGCGGCCGAGCCAGAAGGCGGAGCCCTCGTCGCCGAGCTGCCACCCGAACCCGTCGGCGATGGCGACCGCCCGGTGGCCGGTAATTTTTGCCGCGATGGCCCCCGTCCCGGAGATGAGCACGCTCCCGGACGGCAGAGCCGTACCGGCGGCGAAGGCCGTGACGAGATCGCCCACGGACGTGACGGGAACGCCGGGCAGCACGTCACGAAAGACCTGTGCGGCCAGCTCCGCGCACGCCGCAGGGCTGCCCGCCACCCCCACCACCACGGCCTCCACCTGCGGAGGAGAGGCCCCGGACAGGGCGGCGCGCACGGCGGACGTCAGGTTGGCGGCGGCCGCGGACGCCCCGAGCGCCCCCGGGTTGGCCCCGCCCGCGCGCCCCCGCCGCACCACCTCACCCTCGAGGGTGAACAGCGCCGCCCGCGTCGACGTCCCTCCCGCATCCACCCCGAGCACGAGTCGCATGTCAAAAATTATTGCCGAATCGCCTTGACGGCACCATAGTCTGAGCATAATTATCACCGCGTGGAACTCCTCAACCGCATCAGATCCGACCAGCACGACATGCCCGAGGCCCTGCGCAAGGTGGCGGACGCCATCCTGGAGGCCCCGGCGGAGGCCGCCCGGCTGACGATCGTCGACCTGGCCGAGCGGAGCGGGACGTCCACGGCCACCATCACCCGCTTCTGCCGCGCCCTCGGCTTCGCCGGCTACGCGGAGCTGCGCGTGGCCATCGCCACCGAGACGGGCCGGGTCGCGCAGCAGACGTGGGAGACCGACATCGGCCAGGAGATCCTGCCCGACGACAGCCTCGAACGGGTGCTGGGCGTCGTCTCCGGCAACGACATCCGCCTGATCCAGGAGACCCGCGACCAGCTCGACCTGGCCGTGGTGGAGAAGGTCGCGCAGGCGGTGGCGCGGGCGGGGCGGGTGCTGCTGTTCGGGGTGTCGAGCAGCGCCGCCGTGGCCAGCGAGATGGAGTACCGGCTGCAGCGCATGCGCGTGCCGACGTGGAGCAGGTCCGACGCGCACAGCGCGCTGACGGACGCGGCGCTGCTCGGTCAGGGCGACGTGGCGATCGGGATCTCGCACAGCGGCAGGACGCGCGAGGTCATCGAGGTGCTGGCGGAGGCGGGCAGCCATGGCGCGATCACCGTGGCGGTCACCTCGCAGCCGAGGTCGCCGCTGGCGGAGGTGGCCGAGTTGGTGCTGACGACGGCGAGCAGGGCGACGAGCTTCCGGTCGGAGGGGTTCGCGGCGATCCACTCGCAGCTGCTGGTGCTCGACGTCGTGTACGTGTCGGTCGCGCAACAGACCTACGAGCGTACGAAACAGGCTTTCGACGTCACCGTCCGCGCAGTAGCCGGACACCGCCTCCCAGAAGGGGATATATGACGATAAATCCGAGAGACTTCGCCGATCACATCGCCCACCTCGTCCGGACCATCCCCGACGACCCCGAGATCACCCGCGCCGCCGACCTGTTCACCAAGGCCCTGACCGCCGGCGGCGTCATCCAGGCATTCGGCTCCGGCCACTCCGAGGCCATCGCGATGGAGATCGCCGGCCGCGCGGGCGGCCTCGTGCCCACCAACCGCCTCGCGCTCAGGGACATCGTCCTGTACGGCGACGCGCCCCGCTCCGAGCTCGACCGCTACGACCTCGAACGTGACCCGGCCGTCGCCCGCACCCTGCTCGACCTGGCTCCCGTCCAGCCGCACGACCTGTTCGTCATCATCTCCAACTCCGGCGTGAACGGCGTCGTCGTCGAGCTCGCCACCCTCGTCAAGGAACGCGGTCACGACCTGATCGCGATCACCTCGCGAAGCGGGGGAGCGTCCCGGCACCCCTCGGGCCGCAAGCTCGCCGACCTGGCCGACGTCGTCCTGGACAACCACGCCCCGTACGGCGACGCCGTTCTGCCGCTGCCCGGTGGCGGCGCGACCGGGGCCGTCTCCACCATCACCTCCGCGCTGCTGGCCCAGCTCGTGGTCACGCAGACGGTACGCAACCTGCTCGAAGCCGGCGAAGTGCCGCCCGTCTACCTCTCGGCGAACGTCCCCGAGGGCGACGCGCACAACCTGCGCCTGGAGGCCCTGTACGCGGGCCGCATCCGCCGCGGCGCCTGACACCTCGCAGCACGGCACCGTCAGCTCTCTTCGGCATGCACGACTCTCGGGGGCCGCACAACCCGCAAGGAGAACCCCACCCATGTCCCGAAATTTCGGAAAAGTCCTCGTCTCCTTAGCCCTCCCCGCCCTCCTCATCGCGGTGACCCTGGTGGCCTCCCCGGCCGCCGCCGCCCAGGCCGTCCGCCTCCAGTACCGCACCAGCGCCCCCGGCGCGACCACCGCCCAGGCCGAGCCCTGGCTGCGCCTGTTCAACGACGGCACCACCACGATCCCGCTCGGCCAGGTCAAGATCCGCTACTACCTCACGGGCACGGAGACGTACCGCTTCGCCTGCTCCTGGGCGGTGGTGGGCTGCTCCACGATCACCGGCCGGTTCGCCCCGCAGGAGGGCGGCAAGCAGTACCTGGAGGTGGGCTTCACCTCGGGCAGCCTCGGCCCCGGCCAGAACACGAGCGACATGCAGCTGCGCTTCTACCGGACCGACTGGCAGACCTTCGCGCAGGGCGACGACTACTCCTACGGCGCGAACACCTCGTACACCGACTGGGACAGGATCGCCGTCTACGTGAACGGCACGCTCGCCTGGGGCAAGCCCACCGGAACGGAGCCCGACCCCGACCCGACCGACCCGCCCACCGGCGGCACCGGCGAGCTCTTCGACGACTTCACCTACACCGGGCCGAGCGACCCGCGCCTGGCCCAGCGCGGCTGGACGGTCCGCTCCAGCTCCGGCGGCCCCGGCGTGCCCGGCGCCACCTGGTCGCCGTCGGCCGTCTCGTTCCCCGGCGGCCTGCTGACGCTCGACTCCTCGACGAACGGCACCGCCGCCGGCACCGTCCAGACCGAGCTGTCCACCGCGAGCCGCAAGTTCCACGAGGGCACGTACGCGGCCCGCGTCCGCTTCAGCGACGCCCCCACCAGCGGCCCCGACGGCGAGCACGTGGTGCAGACGTTCTTCACCATCACCCCGCTGCGCTACAACCTGGACCCCGACTACGGCGAGCTCGACTTCGAGTACCTGCCGAACGGCGGCTGGGGCGAGCCGTCGAACATCCTCTACACGACGAGCTGGGAGACCTACCAGGCCGACCCGTGGCAGGCCGTCAACACCCACACGGAGGAGCGCGCGAGCTTCGCCGGCTGGCACGACCTGGTCATCCAGGTGTCGGGCGGCCGGATCAAGTACTACGTGGACGGCCGCCTGTTCGCCGACCACGGTGACATCTACTATCCCGAGACGCCCATGTGGATCATGTTCAACCAGTGGTTCATCGATCTGCAGGGCGTGACCGGGGCCCGTACGTACCGGCAGCAGGCCGATTACCTCTATTACAGCAAGAACGAGGTCGTCGCGCCCGCCACCGTGCTCTCCCGCGTCGCCGCGCTGCGTGCCGCCGGCACCGCGTTCAAGGACACCGTCCCCAACCCGTGACGAACCCCCGCGCCCGCCCTCGCGGCGGGCGCGGCACCCCCCGTGAAGAGGAACGCCATGAAACACCGCATCCTGGCCCTGGTGGCCGTGCTGGCGCTGAGCGCGTGCGGCACCCCGGCCGAGGAGCCGAAGGCGAGCGGCCCGGCGAAACTGACCGTCTGGATCATGGACGGCAGCGTCACGCAGGAGCTGCTGAAGAAGTTCGAGACCGCGTACGAGGCGGCGCACCAGGGCATCGACCTCGACATCCAGATCCAGGCGTGGGACGGCATCGGCGAGCGCGTCACCGCGGCCCTGGCCAGCACCGACGCCCCCGACGTGATCGAGGTGGGCAACACGCAGGTCGCCCAGTACTCGGCCAGCGGGGGCGTCACGGACCTGACCGCCAAGGTGGGCGAGCTGAAGGGCGCGGACTGGCTGCCGGGCCTGGCCCAGCCGGGCAACATCGACGGCAAGCAGTACGGGATCCCCTGGTACGCCGCGAACCGGGTGGTCGTCTACAACAAGGACCTGTTCGCCGAGGCGGGCATCAAGGAGCCCCCGAAGACCCGCGACGAATGGCTAGAAATCACGAAAAAGCTCAATAAAGGTGGCAATCAGGGCATCTATCTGACCGGTCAGACCTGGTACGCCCTGGCCGGCTTCATCTGGGACGAGGGCGGCGACCTCGCGGTCCACGAGGGCGGCAAGTGGAAGGGCGCCCTCGACACCCCGCAGGCCCTGGCCGGCATGGACTTCTACAAGCGGCTCCAGGCCCTCGGCAAGGGCCCGAAGGACGCCGACGAGGCGAACCCGCCCCAGCACGAGGTGTTCGCCCAGGGCAAGGTGGCGCAGATCATCGCCGTCCCGGGCATCGCCGCCCGCGTCCTGGAGGTGGACGCGAAGCTCAAGGACAAGATGGGCTTCTTCCCCATCCCGGGCAAGACGGCCGACAAGCCGGGCACCGTGTTCACCGGCGGCTCCGACCTGATCATCCCGGCCGCCTCCAAGCGGCAGGAGGAGGCGTACGAGCTGGTCAAGGCCCTGGCGGGGGAGCAGTTCCAGACCGAGCTGGCCAAGACCATGAGCTTCGTGCCGAACCGTACCTCGCTGGCCGGCGTCCTGTCGGGCGAGGAGGGCACCGCCGCCATGGCCAAGGGCGCCGCCAACGGCCGCGCCACCCCCAACACCCCCAACTGGGCCGCCGTCGAGGCCACCTCCGTCATCAAGCAGTACATGACGGCCGTGCTCACCGGCGCCGACCCGGCGGCGGAGGCGCGCAAGGTCTCGGAGTCGATCACCTCGACCCTGAACAGCGGATCCTGATGCGCGGCCGTTCCCCCTGGCCCTACCTGCTCATCGCGCCCACGGTGGCGGGCGGGGCCTTCCTCCTGCTCTATCCGCTGCTCAAGGCGGCGGTCATCTCGTTCCAGCACTTCCGCATGGGGGAGCTGATCAGGGGCGGCGCGGCGTTCGCCGGCCTGGAGAACTACGCCGAGCTGCTGTCGGGCGAGGAGTTCTGGCAGGTGCTGCTGCGCACCCTCGCCTGGACCGCGATCAACGTGGTGCTCATCGTCGTGCTGGCCACGGGGGTCGCGCTGATGCTGCCGCGGCTGCGGCGCGGCCTGCGGCTGGCGCTGATGAGCGCGCTCGCGCTGGCCTGGGCCATGCCGATCATCGCGGCCACCACCGTCTTCCAGTGGTTGTTCCAGTCGGAGCTCGGCGTGGTCAACTGGCTGCTGGTCACGCTCGGTTTCGACTCCTTCCAGGGCTACACCTGGTTCGCGAACGGCACGGCCACCTTCGCCGTGCTCGTCGTCCTCGTCGTGTGGCAGTCCGTCCCGTTCGCCGCGCTCACCCTCTACGCCGGGCTCACGACGATCCCCGTGGAGCTGTTCGAGTCGGCCAGGATCGACGGCGGCACCGGCCGGCAGGTGTTCTGGAGGGTCACCTTCCCCATGCTCAGGCAGCTGTTCGCCCTCGTGGCCGCGCTGGAGGTGATCTGGGTGGCCAAGTGCTTCCCGCAGATCTGGGTGCTCAGCCAGGGCGGCCCCGGCGACGCCACGACCACCCTGCCGGTGTACGCGTTCAAGATCGCCCGGGTGCTGCACCGCTACGACCTCGGCTCGGCGGTCGCCATGCTGACCGTCCTCCTCCTGGCCGTCGCCCTGGTCGCCAACCTGCGCCGGATGGTGCGCTCATGAAGCGGCTCGCGCTGAACGTCACGGCCGTCGCGGTGCTCATCGTCACGATCTTCCCCGTCTACTGGATGTTCCTGACCGCCTTCAAGCCCACCCGCGACATCCAGTCGGACACCCCGACGTTCTGGCCCGCCCACCCCACGCTCGACCACTTCGTCACCGCCGTGAACGCCCCGGGGTTCTGGACCTACTGGCGCAACAGCCTGCTCGTCACCGCAGGTGCCGTGCTGATCGCGCTGGTGGTGGCGCTGATGGCGGCCTTCGCGGTGGCCCGGATGCGCTGGCGGGGGCGCGGCGCGTTCGTGGTGGCGGTCTTCGCCGCGCAGATGGCGCCGTGGGAGGCGCTGCTCGTGCCGGTCTTCATCATCGCCCGCGACACGGACCTGCTGGACTCGCTGGCCATGCTGACCGGCGTCTACTTCATGATCACGCTGCCGTTCACCATCGTGACCCTGCGCGGCTTCCTCGCCGCGATCCCGCCCGAGCTGGAGGAGGCCGCCCAGGTGGACGGGTGCAGCCGGGTCGTGGCCTTCCGGCGCGTCGTCTTCCCGCTGCTGGCGCCCGGCCTGATGGCCACCTCGCTGTTCGGGTTCATCACCGCCTGGAACGAGTTCGCCTTCGTCAACGTGCTGATCATCAAGGATCAGGACAAGCGCACGCTGCCCGTGTGGCTGTCGTCCTTCCGGGACGTCTTCGGCACCGACTGGGGCGCGACCATGGCCGCGGCCAGCCTGTTCGCGCTGCCGGTGCTGCTGCTCTTCCTGTTCCTGCAACGCCACGTCGGGACGGGCATGACGGCGGGCGCGGTCAAGGGCTGACCGCGCCCCCGGGCGTCAGGTCCCGGGCGTCAGGTCCCGGGCGTCAGGTCTCGGGCGTCAGGTCTCGGGCGTCAGGTCTCGGGCCAGGAGTCCTTCTGGGAGACGTAGCTGCCGCGCTGCGCGACCGTGTAGATCCAGCCGCGCTCCCGCAGCAGCGCCATGGCCCGCCGGACGGTCTCGCGCGCCACGCCGTACTGCTTCACCAGCGCGGTCTCGCCCGGGATGGGCCGCCGCGGCTGGTACTTGCCCGCCTTGATCTGCTCCGTGAGATCCGACGCGATCTGCTGGTACAGCGGCACCTTCCGCTGTTTGCGGGGCGCTCCCGTCGAAGGGCCCACGAAGGCTCCCTCACCCTGGACGGTGTAGATGAGCCCCTCTTCGCGCAGCACGTGCACCGCCCGCCTGGCGGTGGTTCTGGCCACGCCGAACTCCTCCTGGATCTCGGCCTCGCTCGGTATCGGCTCTCCGGCCGGAAGGCCGGCGACCCGCTCCCTGAGGATGGCGGCGATCTGGAGGTAGATGTGGGTGTCCCCTTCGTAGTCGAGCACGTAAGAAACATAGGCCAACGCGGGGCAAGAGCGCTCAAATCGAATCGACTTTTCAGACGAAGCGCCCGCTGCGGCCGGACGAGAACAGACGACCAGTCATGCCTGCGACCGCCGCCTCAGCCGCCGGAGATGCCGGAAATGCCTGATCAGGCGGCGGTTCCGGAGATGCGTGGCCCGGCGGTTTCGGGGATGCGTGCTCAGGCGGCGGCGGTTTCGGGGACGCGTGCTCAGGCGGCGGCGGTGAAGGCCGCGTGCACGGACCTGGCCTCAGCGTCCGCGAGGACGGTGCGGGCCGCCAGCCAGGCCGCCGCTCCCGCCGCGTCCC
This sequence comes from Nonomuraea composti, assembly GCF_012034275.1. Lineage (NCBI taxonomy): Bacteria > Bacillati > Actinomycetota > Actinomycetes > Streptosporangiales > Streptosporangiaceae > Nonomuraea > Nonomuraea composti. Next base: position 113,986 of record NZ_JAATEP010000029.1, read on the forward strand.
GCGCCGTCAGCACCGTCTCGCCCGCCAGCAGGTCCAGCACGGCCTCCCGTACGGGGCCCGCGCTCGTCAGCACGCTGCCCGCCAGCACCACCGGCCCCGACACGTGCACCCGCCGCAGCGTCGCCACCAACCGGTCCGCGGCCTCGTGCGCGATCTTGACCGCCAGCGGGTCACCGGCCGCCGCGGCCTCGCTGACCAGCGAGGACAGCGCGGCCAGCCGCATGTGGTCGGCCTGCGCCAGGCGGACGATGCGGGCACCGGCGGCACGCGGCGTGGCCGGCCGCTCGGCGCCCAGGAAGTGTTGCCCGACGAGCCGGAAGAGCAGGCCCTCGGCATCGAGCCCGGCCGGCGTGCCCGGCTCGATGGAAGCAGTTCCATGCGTTGGCGGGTAGGGGAACAGGGTCGCCACCGGCAGCCCGCGATCCAGCGCGTCGACCAGCGCCTTGGCCGCCCGGCGCCCGATCCAGAACCCGGAGCCGGCGTCCCCGAGCAGCCACCCCATCGCGTCCGCGACCAGGTCCAGCTCGTACCCCACGATCCGCGCCGCGGCCGCCCCCGTTCCGGACAGCAGCAGCGACCCGTCGGGTTCGGCGGAGCCGGCGGCGTACGCGATCGGCACGTCGCCCTGGAACCGGGGCGCCCCCTCGATCCCGTGCGCGGCCCACACCTCGGCCAGCGCGGGCACGACCTCGTCGGCGTACCCGGCCACGCCCGCCATCGACGCGACCACGCGCGGCCCGCCGCCGGGCGGGAGCGCGGCCCCCAGAGCCTCGTCGAGGGCCGACAGCGCCTTGCCGAGCCCGTGGGCGGTCGGGTTGCCCGCGCCGGCCCGCGCGTACCCGACGCGGGTGCCCTCCAGCGTGTGGACGGCGACCCGCGTGGAGGTGGCGCCGGCGTCGACACCGACCACTAGCGATTGCGTCACGGTCCGAGTCTGGGGGTTGACGCGACCAAGAAGCAAGAATAATTTTCGCCAGAAGACCGGGTATCCGGAAGGAATATTCGTGACTTCAGGAGCGCTCGCGCGCGTCGAAACGGAACTACCCGGCCTGCCGGAGGCTCTGCGCAGGGTCGGCGAGGTCATTCTCGGAGACCCCGCCGAGGCCGCCCGGTCGACCATCATCGCCCTGGCCGAGCGGGCCGGCAGCTCGCCCGCCACCGTGACCAGGTTCTGCCGGGCCTTCGGGTTCTCCGGCTACGCGGAGCTGCGCGTGGCGCTGGCCACCGAGACGGGCCGGGCCGCGCAGGCCGGCTGGGGCGCCGGCGTCGGGCACGAGATCGGCCCCGACGACCCGCTCGACGCCGCCATCGAGGTCATGGCCGCCGCCGACACCCGGCTCATCCAGGACACCGCCGCCGGGCTCGACCCCGACGCCGTCGCGCAGGTGGCCGACGCCATCGTGGCCGCGCCGCGCGTCCTGCTCGTCGGCGTCTCCACCAGCGGGAACGTCGCGACCATGCTGGAAGGCCGGCTGCGCCGCATCGGCATCCCCGGCTGGAGCGCGGGCGACGCGCACGTGGCGCTGTCGGAGGCGGCGCTGATGAAGGCGGGCGACGTGGCCATCGGCATCAGCCACCGGGGCCGTACCCGCGAGGTCATGGAGGCGCTGGCCGAGGCCGGCAGCCACGGCGCGCTCACCGTCGCCGTCACCTCCTTCGCCCGCTCGCCGCTGGCCGAGCTCGCCGACCTGGTGCTGACCACCGCGAGCAGGGAGACCACGTTCAGGCTGGGCGGGCTCGCGGCCGTGCACTCGCAGCTGTTCGTGCTGGACGCCGTGTACGTGGCGGTCGCCCAGCGCACCTACGAGCGGACGAACGAGGCGTTCGAGCGGACGATCAGCGCCGTGGAGAGCCACCGGGTGGAGAGGGGCCCATGACGTACGCAACCAAGGTCCTGGAGCTGGCCCGCCAGGTCGCGGAGAGCCAGGCCGAGCCGGTCACCCGGGCGGCGGCGCTGTTCGTCGCGGCCATCAGGGCGGGCGGTGTCGTCAACGCTTTCGGCTCCGGCCACTCCGAGGCCATCGCCATGGAGATCGCCGGCCGCGCGGGCGGGCTCGTCCCGAGCAACCGCCTCAGCCCCAGGGACCTCGTCCTGTACGGCGGGCAGCCCCCGAGCGTGCTCACCCCGGAGCTGGAGCGGGACCCGGCCATCGCGCGGCAGATCTACGACCTGGCGCCGGTCGCGCCCGAGGACGTGTTCGTGCTGGTGTCCAGCTCCGGCGTGAACGGCGCGGTCGTCGAGCTGGCCAGGATCGTCAAGGACCAGGGCCACCCGCTGATCGCGATCACCTCGGTCGCGCACAGCACCCGCATGACCTCCCGCCACCCGTCGGGCGGCAAGCTGCTCGACCTCGCCGACGTGGTGCTCGACAACGGCGCGCCGTACGGCGACGCCATTCTCGACCTGCCCGGCGGCGGCAGCTACGGTGCGGTTTCCACGATCACCTCGGCGTTGCTCGCGCAACTCGTGGTCACCGAGGCGGTGGACGCGCTCGTCGCGCTCGGCGAGACGCCTCCCGTCTACCTGTCGGTCAACGTGACCGGCGGCGACGAGCACAACAAGGCCCTGGAGAGCCGCTACGCAGGGCGCATCAGACGCGGAAAATGAAAGGTCAGGAGCAACCATCATGCCTCACACCCCCCATATCAGCAGGCGCGAACTCCTCCGCGGCGCCGCGCTCGTGCCCGTCGCGGGCGCGCTCGCCGCGTGCGCCACGCCGGCGGCGCCGCCCGCCGCCACGAGCTCGGCCGCCCCGGCCGCGACCAGCGCCGCCAACCCGTTCGGCGTCGGCACCAAACCACTCGAAATCTGGATCTTCGACGGCGGCTTCGGCCAGGACTACGCCAAGAACATCCACGAGCCGCTGTTCAAGTCGAAGTACTCCGGCGTCGAGATCAAGCACAACGCCACCAAGGAGATCACCAAGGTCCTGCAGCCGCGCTTCGCCGGCGGCAACCCGCCCGAGGTGATCGACAACTCCGGCGCCAACTTCATGGACTTCGGCGCCCTGTCCCAGGACGGCCAGCTCCAGGACCTCACCCCGCTGCTGGACGCCCCGAGCTGGGACGACCCGAACGTCAAGGTCAGGGACACCATCGACCAGTCCGTCATCGACATCGGCACCTACGACGGCAAGTTCAGCGTCCTCGGCTACGTCAACTACATCCACGGCATCTGGTACTCGCAGAAGGTCTTCCGGGACAACGACTGGCAGATCCCCAAGACCTGGGACGAGTTCCTCGCCCTGTGCGAGACCATCAAGAAGTCCGGCAAGATGGCGCCGTTCACCTACGCCGGCAAGTTCCCCCAATACCTGTACGAGCCGCTGCTCACCATGGCCGCGAAGATCGGCGGCAACGAGGTGCTGGTCAACATCGACAACCTCGAGGACGGCGCCTGGACCACCGAGGCCATGAAGACCGCCGCCGCGGCCTGGGCCGAGGTCGGGGCGAAGTACCTCATGGAGGGCACCACCGGCCTCGACCACGTCCAGACCCAGACCGCCCAGAACAAGTACAAGGTGGCCATGCTGCCCTCCGGCTCCTGGCTGGAGAACGAGCAGAAGACCACCACCCCCGCCGACTTCGAGTACGGCATGTTCCCCATCCCCGACGTCACCGGCTCCGACAAGCTCCCGTACGGCACCCTGCACACCCAGCCCGGCGAGAACTTCATCGTCTCCGCCAGGAGCGCCCACCCGCAGGCCGGCATGGAGTACCTGCGGGCCATGCTGTCGAAGAAGGCGGCCGGCGACTTCAGCGCGCTCGTCCGCACCCTGACCGTCGTCAAGGGCGCCACCGAGGGCCGCGACATCTCCCCGGGCGTCACCAGCGCCTCCAAGGCGGTCGCCGCCGCCGGCGCGAACGCCGTCTACTACCGCTGGTACAACTGGTACGGCCCCCTGAAGGACGAGGCCGTCGCCGCCACCGGCGAGCTCATGTCCGGCGGCCTGACCGCCGACAAGTACCTCGAACGTCTCCAGAAGAAGGCCGACGAGATCAAGAACGACTCCTCGATCAAGAAGTTCAAGCGCTGATGTTCTTCAACAGGTATCGCCGCGGGCTGTTCATCACCTCGTTCCTGGCAGCCCCGGTGATTCTCTACCTGGTGTACGTGATCGCCCCGTACATCCAGGCGTTCTACATCGCCATGACCGACTGGCGCGGCGTGACGGCCACCCCCAGGTTCATCGGCCTGGACAACTTCGTCCGGCTCTTCAACGACACCGTCTTCTGGAAGGCCGTCACCCACAACGCGGCGCTGCTCGTGCTGCTGCCGCTGATCACGATCGTCATCGCCCTGTTCTTCGCCTTCCTGCTCAACGTCGGCGGGGCGCAGGGCGTGACCGGCATCCGCGGGTCGAAGTTCTACCGCGTCGTGTTCTTCTTCCCGCAGGTGCTGGCCGTCGCCGTGGTGGCGGTACTGTTCCAGCAGGTGTTCCGGCCCGACGCCAGCGGCATGCTGAACGGCCCCCTCATGGCGCTCGGGCTCGGCCCCGTCGGGTTCCTGTCCGACACCGACATCGCGTTCTGGTCGGTGCTCGGCGTCATGGTGTGGCAGGCGGTCGGCTTCTACGTCGTGCTCTTCTCCGCCGGCCTCGCCTCCATCCCCAAGGACATGTTCGAGGCCGCGCAGATCGACGGCGCCAGCCGGACCAGCCTGTTCTTCCGCATCACGCTGCCGCTGCTCTGGGACACCGTCCAGACCGCCTGGGTCTACCTCGGCATCCTCGCCCTCGACGTGTTCGCCATCGTCTGGGTGATGACCCTCCAGCACGGCGGCCCCGACCGCGCCACCACCGTCATGGCCGCCGAGATCTACCGCAACGCCTTCGAGCACTTCCGCTTCGGCTACGCCTCCGCGCTCGGCGTGGTGATGTTCTTCTTCACCGTCGGCTTCGCGATCCTGTCGCTGCGGCTGTCCCGGCGCGAACGAATCGAGTACTGATGACAACGATGATCTCGTGGACGGCCGCGAACTCGCGGAAGATCGCCCGCGACGAACGCAAGCGCCGCCTCGGCCCCCTCGGCGTGCTCACGCACGTGGCCCTGCTCATCTGGACCCTGCTCGTGATGGTCCCGATCCTGTGGACGTTCCTGGCCTCGGTCAAGAGCGAGGACGAGATCTTCGGCGACGCCTGGTCCCTGCCCGCCACGCTGCGCTGGGACAACTTCGCCCGGGCATGGGAGCAGGCGCACATCGGGCAGTACATGCTCAACAGCGTCATCGTCGTGTCCTTCAGCACCTTCGGGACCATGCTCATCGGGTCGATGGCGGCGTACGTGCTGGCCCGCTACCCCTTCCGCGGCAACCGCGCCATCTACCTGCTGTTCGTCTCCGGCCTGGCCTTCCCCGTCTACCTGGCGCTGACCCCGCTGTTCTTCGTCGTCCAGAACATGGGCACCATCCCCGTGGTCGGTCCGTACATCGGCCTGAACACGCACGCGGGGGTCGTCCTCGTCTACATCGCGTACTCGATGCCCTTCACCATCTTCTTCCTGTCGGCCTTCTTCCGCACCCTGCCGACCGCCGTGGGAGAAGCCGCCATGGTGGACGGCGCCTCCCACACCCGCGTGTTCTTCCAGATCATGCTGCCCATGGCCAGGCCCGGCATCATCAGCATCACGATCTTCAACGTCCTGGGCCAGTGGAACCAGTACCAGCTCCCGCTGATCCTCCTCCAGGAACGCGACAAATGGGTGCTCACCATGGGCATCGCCGACATCTCCACCGCCGCCGGCTACGACCAGGACTGGTCCGCCCTGTTCGCCGCCCTCACCCTCGCCATCCTGCCCATGCTGATCGTCTACACCGTCTTCCAACGCCAGATCCAGTCCGGCCTCACCTCGGGAGCGCTCAAGTAGCTCTCAGAGCACTCGAACGGGTCGCACGCTCATACCGCTCGAGTGCTCAAACGGGTCGCATGCCGGACGACTCCGGCTTAGGGTGCGGAATGTGACTGGCGACATCCGCGCGTTGCTGGCCCGCCACCTGCCCGACTACCGGGTACGCACCGTCAACCGGCTCGGCCACGGCCTCGACAACTTCGTGTACGAGGTCAACGACGAGCTGCTCGTACGACGGAGCAGAGTGGCGGACCCGCAGGCCAACCGGCAGGAGGTCGCCCGACTGGCGGCCGTCAGGGAGCTGTCCCCCCTCCCCGTCCCCGAGGTGGTCTTCGCCGACGACGAGACCGGCACCATCGCGTACCGCAAACTCCCCGGCACCCCCCTCAACCACCACCTGCACGACGACCATCAGCCCGGCGACCCCGACCACCACCATCGGGTCGGCGGCACCCTGGGCCCCGCCACCCTGGCGGAACAATTGGGCACCTTCCTGAGCGCCATCCACGGAGCCATCCCCGGCACCATGCGCGACCTGGCCCCGCTGGACGTCTACCCCGCCCCGACGCTCCTCCAGGACGCCGCCCTCGACTACCAGGACGTCGCCCCCCACGTCCCGGAGCCACACCGCAGCCTGGTGGAGCGCTTCCTGTCGGAAGCCCCACCCGACGAGCCCCCGTCCCTCCGCTTCTGCCACAACGACCTGGGCGCCGAACACATCCTGGTGGACCCGCAGACAGGCACGATCACCGGCATCATCGACTGGACGGACGCCGCCATCACCGACCCCGCCCACGACTTCGCCCTGATCTACCGCGACCTCGGCCCTGACCTCTTCACCCGCACCCTGACCCACTACGAGTTCCCGGTGACGAAGCAGGACCGAGCCCGCATCCTCTTCTACGCCCGCTGCGCCCTGATCGAAGACCTGGCGTACGGCCTGAGCACCGGCCCCCGCCACTACGCCGACGCCGCCCTGGCCCACCTTCCCTGGACCTTCACCGACTAGCCCCGCCCTCACTGCGCAGCTATCGCCCGCGCGACGCGTCGAGACGACGCCTGAGCACGAATACCGCAGACGTACCTTCGTCGTCTTCGGACAACCAGACAAGGGTGATGGCAGACTGCGACCATGCAGCCACGCCAAGCGAGGTATTTCAACACCATCGGCCCGTGCAACGCGCAGCACCACTACATGCTGCCCCCCGCCCAGCGTCTCCCTGAGACACGGAAACTCATCGAGATGGATCGCTACTTCGTGCTGCAGGGGCCCTGTCAGACGGGCAAGACCACGGCGCTGGAAACCATGGCCGCGGAGCTGACCGCCGAGGGTGACGTCGCCGCCCTCATGTTCTCCTGCGAACGTGCGAGATCGGCCGGAGACGACGTCGGGCGGGCAGAGCAGCTTCTGCTGGACTCCCTTCGCGAGGCCGCGGATCTGTCGAGCTGGCCGGAGGAGCTGCTGCCGCCGGGTCCCCGGCCCGAGGCCCCGGCCGGCGCCCGGTTCAGTTCGGCGCTGAGTGAGTGGTGCCTGCGCAGTCCGCGACGGGTGGTGCTGTTCCTTGACAAGGTCGACGCGCTGCAGGGCAACAGCATGGTGAGCATCCTCAGCCAGCTCCGCCACGGCCACAACACGAGGCACATGGGCCGTCCATTCCCGGCGTCCATGGTGCTGTGCGGGCTGGGCAACCGCACGATAGCCATGGGGGGCGCACCGGAAGGATCGGACGCGATCGTTCCGTTCAATGTCGTCGCCGAGTCGCTGCGCTTGGGTGACTTCACCGCCGACGAGATCGCCGAGCTGTACGGCCAGCACACCGAGGCGACCGGCCAGGAGTTCACCAAGGAGGCGGTGGAGCGGGTCTTCGAGCTGACGCAGGGACAGCCGTGGCTGGTCAACGCCCTCGCGTGTGAGGTCATCACCAAGATGAGAGTGAGCGGCTCCATCACCGGCGACCACGTGGAAGAGGCCAAGGAACGGTTGATCCGGGCGCGAGCCACCCACCTGGACGCCTTGGCGGCGCGGCTGCGTGAGCCGCGGGTGGAACGGGTGATCGCCCCGATCATGGCGGGAACGTGGCCGCACACGGACACCGCCTTCGACGACGACGTCTCCTACGTCCACGACCTGGGTCTCATCCGGAGCACCAGAGACCTGAAGATCGCCAACCCGATCTACCGTGAAGTGCTGTTCCGGATCCTTGGCGATCGCGCGGAGCGGTTCGTGCGAGCCGATCCGCACAGCTTCGTGCTGCCGGACGGCCGGTTCGACCTGCCGCGCCTGCTGGAGGAGTTCGTGGTGTTCTGGCGCGAGCACGGTGAGGTGCTCATCCGGCAGGATGGCTACCACGAGGCCGCCTGCCAGATCATCCTCATGGCCTTCCTGCACCGCCTCGTCAACGGCGGCGGCCAGCTCGACCGCGAGTACGCCGCCGGCACCAAGCGCCTGGACGTGCTGGTCCGCTGGCCCTACACCGGCCCCGACGGGGACCGGCTGGTGCAGCGCGAGGCCATGGAACTGAAAGTCTGGCGAGCGGGCGAGAACGACCCCATGCCCGACGGGCTCGCCCAGCTCGACAGGTACCTGGACCGGCTCACCCTGAGGGCCGGTGTGCTGGTGATCTTCGATCGGCGCCCGGAGGCGCCGCCGTGGAAGGAGCGGGGCGGTTTCGAGCAGGCGGCCACGCCGTCCGGCCGCCAGGTCACCGTCCTGCGGGTTTGACGAACGCACATCCGTCTCCTGAACTCGATGGCGACCGCTCCGGCCCGATCCGGCCCAGTCCGGGCCGGGCCGAAAATCGTTCGCGGAGCTTTTGCCTGGTCTGCTTGGCTGCCTGACATGACATCGTCCGCTTGGGTGGGAGAACGGGTACGGCTGCGCGGCAGGGAGCCCGAGGACTGGGAGGCGTTCCACGCCTTCGAGGAGGATTCCGACGCCATCAGGAACGGCTGGCGGCTGGCCCCGCCGACGTCGGTCGCCCGGATGAAGAAGGAGCTGGCCGAGAGCGCCGAGGAGGAGCCGGACCTCGACGAGTTCTCCCTCGTCATCGCGAGCAAGCACGACAACGCGCCGGTCGGGTCGCTCAACACGCACCAGGTGGACCGGGTGCACGGCACCTTCGCCTACGGGATCTCCGTCGGAACCCCGCACCACCGCAAGGGGTACGCCAGCGAGGCGGTCGTGCTGCTCCTGCGGTACATGTTCTTCGAGCGGCGCTTCCAGAAGGCCGAAGCCTGGGTCTACGGCTCGAACGAGGCGTCGCTGGCGCTGCACCGGCGGCTCGGGTTCGTGGAGGAGGGGCGCCGGCGCAGGAGCCACTTCGCCAACGGCCGCTATGACGACGAGGTGCTGTTCGGGATGACGGTCGAGGAGTACACCGAGCGGTACGCCTGAGCGTCAGCGCTGGGGTGCGGCGGCTCGGCGGCTGGTGCCGGTGGACCAGACGGGGGTGCCGTCGACGCGCGACAGGCGCCAGCCTTCGGGGGAGCGGGTCGCCTCGTAGCGGAAACGTTCGCTCAGGGTGTAGCGGGGCTCCGGGGTGCTCTGCGGGGTGCTCTCCGGGGTGAAGGTGACGATGACGTCCGCGCGGATGGTGGCGTGGTCGCCGTCCACCTCCACCAGAGGGTTGTGGACGAAGTGCTGGACGCGTTCCTCGGGGGAGTGGTTGCGGGCGGCCTGGGCCACGACGGCGTCGCGTCCGGTGGCGAGGCCGCCGGGGGTGCGCACGCTGATGCCGTCCGCGAAGAGGGCGGGCAGGTCGGTGAAGCGGCCCTCGTCCATGCACGCGTAGAGCCGGTAGATGAGCTCGGTGACGTCCGTGCGGTCGTCGGTGGTGGTGGGCATGGGTTCTCTCCCATTTCGTTGGCCGTGCCAATGTTCGCTCGACTAACAATACAGGAGATTGTTGGTTGCGCCAATGGGGTTGGTACGGTGGGGCGCGTGGAGAAACCCGAGGACCCGATCCCGCAGCGGCTGCGCGTCCTGCCCAGCCGGTTGATCAACCAGGTCGCCATGTCCGCCAACCGGCTCGTCGACCAGGCGCTGGCCGAGACGGGGTCGCGCCGCTACCACTACGCGCTGCTCGCGGCGCTGGAGGAGTTCGGGCCGGCGAGCCAGGCCGCGCTGGGGCGGCGCACCGGCATCGACCGCAGCGACATCGTGGCCACCGTAAACGAGCTGGCCGAGCGCGAGTTCGTCGAGCGCAACCCCGACCCCGGCGACCGGCGGCGCAACATCATCACGGTAACGCCGGCGGGCGTCCAGTGGCTCAAGGAGCTCGACCGGTTGCTGTCCCAGGCACAGGACGAGCTGCTCACGCCCCTGTCCTCGGCCGAACGCGAGCAGCTCATCGCCCTGCTCACGAGGATCGCCGACCGCCACTCCGCCTCGCACTGAGCCTTCTTTCCTCTGCGCGGATGAAGGTGGGGTGGCGGTGCCGCTCGTGGGTGGAGGCGGGGGCGCGGCTCCGGCTCTCGGGTGAAGGTGGGAGGCGGGGGCGGCTCCGGCTCTCGGGTGAAGGTGGGAGGCGGGGGCGGCTCCGGCTCTCGGGTGAAGGTGGGAGGCGGGGGCGTGGCTCCGGCTCCCGGGTGAAGGTGGGAGGCGGGGGCGTGGCTCCGGCTCCCGGGCGAGGGTGGGAGGCGGGCCGGGTGCCCGGTGTGTGGCGGGCACCCGGAGGGAGAGGTGGTCAGGCGCCGAGTGTGGTGCGGAGGTGGCGGGTGGCGGTGACCACGTTCGCCAGCGACGCCTCGACCTCCTCGTACGTGCGCGTCTTCAGCCCGCAGTCCGGGTTCACCCACACCCGCTCCACCGGCAACGCCGTAAGAGTCCGGCGCAGCAGCGACTCCACTTCCTCGGCGGACGGCACCCGGGGCGAGTGGATGTCGTAGACGCCCGGCCCGAGGCCCCGTCCGAACGTCGACACCGCGCCCAGGATGCGGGCCCCCGAGCGGGCGGATTCGATGGTGGTGACGTCGGCGTCGAGGCCGTCGATGGCGGCGAGGATCTGGTCGGCGTCCGAGTAGCACAGGTGCGTGTGGATCTGCGTCCGGTCGCCGGCTCCGGACGTGGCCCGCCGGTACGCGGCCACCGCCCACTCCAGGTAGGCGGCCTGGTCGGCGCGGCGCAGGGGCAGCAGCTCGCGCAGGGCGGGCTCGTCCACCTGGATGATCGACACCCCGGCCGCCTCCAGGTCACGCACCTCCTGCCTGATGGCGTCGGCGACCTGGAACACGACGTCCCGCAGCGGCAGGTCGTCGCGCACGAACGACCAGGCGACGATGGTGACGGGCCCCGTGAGCATGCCCTTGACCGGCTGGGACGTGAGCGACTGGGCGTAGCGGGCCCACCGGACGGTGATCGGCTCGGGCCGGCTCACGTCGCCGTGCAGGATGGGCGGCCGGGTGCAGCGCGACCCGTACGACTGCACCCAGCCGTTCCTGGTGACGGCGAACCCGTCGAAGTGCTCGGCGAAGTACTGCACCATGTCGTTGCGCTCGGGCTCCCCGTGGACGAGCACGTCGAGCCCGAGCCGTTCCTGGAGCCGGATCACCCGCTCGATCTCGGCCTCGACCCGCCGCTCGTAGTCCGCCTGCGACAGCGTGCCGGCGGCCACCGCCGCGCGGGCCGCGCGCAGCTCGCCGGTCTGCGGGAACGAGCCGATCGTGGTGGTCGGCAGCGGGGGCAGCCGCAGGTGCTCGGCCTGCGCGGCAGCCCGCACGGGGTACGGGGAACGCTCTCCCGCGGGCTCCACGGCCTCGGCGGACGCCGGCCCTGTCTCCGGCAGCAGGGCCACGGACGGCTCTTCGTCCCAGGACAGCTCCACGGACGGTTCGTCGTCGTCCCAGAGCAGCGCGCCGGACGCGGGTCCGCCGGCGGAGATCCCGGCGGGTGTGCCGGGGGCGATCCCGGCGGGCGTTCCGGGGGCCGCGCCGCGGGCATGAGCCTCGGCCAGGGCGACGACCTCGGCCACCTTCTCCTCCGCGAACGCCAGCCGCCCCCGCAGCCCCGCCTCCAGCTCCGGCTCGTCGGCCAGGGTGTAGGGCACGTGCAGCAGCGAGCACGACGTGCTGACCACGACCTGCGCGCCCTGAAGGGCACCCAGCAGGCTCAGCGCCCGCCCGGGGGAGGTTCGCCACACGTCGCGCCCCGACACCACGCCCGCGACCACGATCTTCCCGGTGAGGTCGGCGGCGGGCAGGCCGCCGCGTACGAGGTCGAGGCCGATGGCCTCCACCGGCGTGCCGGCCAGGACGGGCAGCGACTCCCCGAGCTCGCCGAAGTAGGAGGCCACGAACAGGCCGGGCCGCGACGGGACGGCCCCCAGCCGTTCGTAGGCGGTGCGGACGGCGGCCAGCTCCTCCGGGGTCCGGTCGCCGACGAGGGCGGGCTCGTCGAGCTGCACCCAGGCGACGCCCTCGGCGGCCAGCGCGGCGAGCAGCTCCTCGTAGCAGCCGAGCACGTCCTCCAGCCGGTCCAGCGCCGATCCGAGCAGCAGGAACGTCACCGGCCCCACGATCACGGGCCGCGTCTCGAAGCCTAGCGCCCGCGCCTCCCGCACCTCGCCCAGCACCTTGCTCGCGTCGAGCTTGAACACGGTGCCGGGCTCGATCTCGGGCACGATGTAGTGGTAGTTCGTGTCGAACCACTTCGTCATCCGCAGCGGCGCGAGCCCTTCGGTGCCCCTGGCCATCGCGAAGTAGGGGTCGGCGGCGTCCCGGTAGCGTTCGGGCACGGCGCCGAGCAGCACGGCCGTGTCGAGCACCTGGTCGTACAGGGAGAACGTGTTCGACGGCAGCCCGTGCAGCCCGAGCTCGGCCAGCCGGCGCCAGGTCCGCTCCCGCAGCTCGGCGCCGGCCCGGTCGAGGTCGGCGCGGGTGGAATGCCCGCTCCAGTACGACTCCAGCGCCCGCTTCAGCTCCCGCCGGGGCCCGATGCGCGGGTAACCCAGCACGGTGGACGGGGGAAAGGTGGACATCTCTTCAGCTCCCTCGATCTGGATCAGGTCGCTCGATCGTGCCGACTGCCCGCCGGGTCGTGCACCATGGATTCGTGCTGCTTATGCTCAGGGAGATCCACTGCTTCACGAAGGTCGCGGAACGGCTCAGCTTCTCGGCCGCCGCCGCCGACCTGGGGATGTCCCAGCCCGCGATGAGCCAGGCCATCACCCGTCTCGAACGCGCCACGGGGTCCCGGCTGTTCGAGCGTTCGGCCCGCGAGGTGCGGCTCACGGCGGAGGGCAAGGCGCTGCTCGCGTACGCGGAGCAGGTGATCGAGTCGGTGCGGGCGTTCGAGGTCGAGGCGGCCCGGCTGGCCCGGCCGACCATTCACCTGGCTTATCCACCGCTCGTGGGCGCGCTGGCGGCGCGGATCGTGCGGCGGCTGGCGGGGCGTTCGCCGGCGATCGGGGTGGAGCTGCGCGCGGCCGGGCGGAGCGCGGCGGCGCGGGCGCTGGCGGACGGCGAGGTGTCGGCGGCGATCCTGGCCACGCCGGCGCCGGCGCCGTTCGTCACGGCGGCCAGGTTCCACGTCACGGTCGACCATCTGGCGGTGCCCGCCGGGCACCGGCTGGAGTCGCGGCCCAAGGTGACGGCGGACGAGCTGGGCGGCCACGTGCTGCTCACGCCGGGCACCCGGCCGTGGCCGGGGCTGCCGGGCCGCTCCCGGCTGGTGGCCGACGACGACTTCGCCGCCGCGCTCGACCTGGTGGCGGCGGGCGCGGGCCTGCTGCCCATCCCGCAGCTCCTGGTCAGGACCGTGCGGCGGGACGACGTGCGGTTCGTGCCGCTGGAGGCGGGGGACCTGCGGATCACGTATGCGCTGGCGTGGTCGAGGGAGCGGGTCACCCCGGAGCTGATGGCCTTGGTGCAGGCCGTTCAGGACGCCCTGTGGACCAGGTGACGGCCCGCCCGGCAGCTCAGGTGACGGCTCAGGTGACCGGCAGGTTCTTCAGCGCCTCGCGCCGGCTGAGCCCCGAGATGCCCTTCGCCTTGACGTAGCGGATCACCTCGCCCGGGTTGACCTTGGCGTATTCGCGTAAGGCCCACCCGATGGCCTTGCGGGCGAAGAAGTCGTTGTCGGACAGGCTCGGCTCGATGCACGCGTACAGCAGCGCCGTGTCGGTGCGGGACTTGAACCGGTTCTGGCACAGGATGGCGGTGCGCCGCTTCCACAGGTCGGCGTCGTGCGCCCACTCCAGCATGAGCGGGCGCATCGAGTCGGGGTAGGCGGCCAGCAGCCCGCCGACGCGGTGGGTGGCCAGCTCGTCGACGAGATCCCACCAGGCGCCGGAGACGATCATCTCCTCGTACATGGGGACCGTGTAGAGGGTCTGGTATTCGCGGTAGAGGTGGTAGCCGGACAGCTCGATGGCGGCGTAGCGCTCCTCGCGGTATTCGGCCTCCCGCCAGAGCGTCAGGACGGCGCGCCGCCACTCGGGGGCGCTGTCGAGCCGGTGCTCGGCGAAGACCCGCCGCAGCGCCGCGCGCCTGGGCACGGCCTGCACGCCCAGGAACGGCATCGACGACTTCATGTAGGCCCGCATCGCCTCGGCCTTGCCGGGCTCGGCCGCGTCCTGCAGTGCCAGGCGCACCGCCTTGCCGAGGCTCATCCCTTTTGGGTGGTGCGCTCGCCTGTCGCGAGGCCGTCGAAGAGCACCGTGATGTAGTGCTCGGCCAGCGCCGTGGTGTTGAGCCTGCCGCCGGGGCGGAACCAGCGCACGGCCACCCAGATGGTGTCGCGGATCATCCGGTAGGTGAGCTTGGGGTCGACGTCGGACCTGAACAGCCCGGCGGCCTGGCCGGCCTTGATCTGCGACACCCAGATCTGCTCGACCTCGTCTTCCGCCTTGACGAGGTAGTTGAAGCGCTCGAACTGGCGCAGGTAGTTCCAGTCGTTCTGCATCACCGTGATCGCGGCGCGGTGCGGCTCGAGCGTGCCGAAGCCGATGCGGACCATCTCCGACAGCACCTCGCGGGCGTTGGAGCCGGAGTCGAGGGCGGCGCGGTAGCGCGCGATGAGGTCGTCGAGGAAGGTGGACAGCACCTCGTCGACGATCGTCTCCTTGGAGTCGAAGTGGTGGTAGAGACTTCCGGAGAGGATTCCTGCCTCGTCGGCGATCTCGCGTACTGTCGTGGCTTGGAAGCCCTTGCGCGCGAAGAGCTCCGCGGCGAGCTTGACGAGGTGGTCACGGCGCTCGGACGCCGACCCCGACGAGGTCGTACGCTGGCGCTTCGCCGGGGTGGTGGTCGTGCCGGAGTTCTTTCGCGTGGTCACGTTCCCATTATGGGCCCTGAGACAATCGCTTGTTCGCCTAACCGGCCCAGCTCATACGGCGTTCCCGCGTAGACCAAGCGCTTGCTACGATGCGGGGATGAGTGAGGCGTACATCGTCGGCGCCGTCCGCACCCCCATCGGGCGCAGGAACGGCGGCCTGGCCGGAGCCCACCCCGCCGACCTCGGCGCGCACGTGCTCAAGGAGCTGATGTTCCGGGCCGACGCCGACCCCTCCGCCGTCGAGGACGTGATCTTCGGCTGCGTGGACACGATCGGCCCGCAGGCGGGGGACGTCGCCCGTACGTGCTGGCTGGCCGCCGGGCTGCCGGAGGAGGTGCCCGGCGTGACCATCGACCGCCAGTGCGGCTCCTCGCAGCAGGCCCTGCACTTCGCCGCGCAGGCCGTGCTGTCGGGCACGAACGACCTGGTCGTGGCCGGGGGCGTGCAGAACATGAGCATGATCCCCATCTCCGCGGCGATGCTCGCGGGCCGCCCGCTCGGCCACGACAGCCCCTTCTCGGGCTCCAAGGGCTGGACGGAGCGGTACGGCACGCGGGAGGTCTCCCAGTTCACCGGCGCCGAGATGATCGCCGCCCGGTGGGGGATCTCGCGCGAGGAGATGGAGGCGTACGCGTACGAGTCGCACCGCAGGGCGCTGCACGCCATCGACGCCGGGCACTTCCGCCGCGAGATCGCCCCGTACGAGGGCGTCACCACCGACGAGGGCCCGCGCAGGGACACCACGCGCGCCCGGATGGCCGCGCTCAAGCCGCTCACCGACGGCGGCACGCTGACCGCCGCCCTGGCCTCGCAGATCTCCGACGGCGCCGCCGCCCTGCTCATCGCCTCGCCGCGGGCCGTCCGCGAGCACGGCCTTACCCCGCGCGCCCGCGTGCACCACCTGTCGGTACGCGGCGACGACCCGATCATGATGCTCTCGGCCCCGATCCCCGCGACCGTGCACGCGCTCGGCATGACCGGCCTGTCCATCGGGGACTTCGACGCCATCGAGATCAACGAGGCGTTCGCCCCGGTGGTGCTGGCCTGGATCAAGGAGACGGGCGCGGACCCGGCCAGGGTCAACCCGAACGGCGGCGCCATCGCCCTCGGCCATCCGCTCGGCGCCACCGGCGCCGTGCTGGCCGTCAAGCTGCTGCACGAGCTGGAGCGCACCGGCGGCAGGTACGGCCTGCAGACCATGTGCGAGGGCGGAGGACAGGCGAACGTCACCATCATCGAGCGCCTGGCTCCCGCACCATGAAGGTATGGCGAACCCGTTCACCCTCGGCGTCGCCTCCGGTGAGCCCCTGCCCGACGGCGTGGTGCTCTGGACGCGATTAGCAGTCGACCCGCTCGGCACCGACCCCCGGCGGCCGGGCGGCATGGCCCCCAGGTCCGTGGAGGTGAGCTGGCAGCTCGCCGAGGACGAGCGGTTCACCCAGGGTCTGCGCCACGGCATCGCCCAGGCGCTGCCGGTCTGGGCGCACAGCGTGCACGTCAGGGTCGCCGGGCTGAAGGCGGGCACCGACTACTTCTACCGGTTCAGGGCCGGCGGCCGGCAGAGCGCGGTGGGGCGCACCAGGACGGCCGACGACCCGGCCTCGACGCGGCCCGTGCGGTTCGCGGTGGCCAACTGCCAGCGTTACGAGCACGGCTTCTACACCGCCTACCGGCATCTGGCGGACGAGCGGCCCGACGTCGTCCTCCATGTGGGGGACTACATCTACGAGTCCCGCCAGTCGGCCACGGTGGTGCGCGCGCTCGGGCCGCTGCCGGGTGAGGCGAGCCGGCTGCACGAGTACCGCCAGCGCTACGCCCGCTACAAGACCGACCCGGACCTCCAGGCCGCGCACGCCGCCGCGCCGTGGGTGCCGACGTGGGACGACCACGAGGTGCTCGACAACTACCGGGGCCGGGGTGACGGGTCGGCGGCGTTCCTGCGCCGCAGGGGCGCGGCGTACCAGGCGTACTACGAGAACCAGCCGATCAGGGTGCGGCCCGAGGACGGGAACCTGCAGATGTATCGCAGGCGCACGTACGGGACGGTCGCGGACTTCCTGGTGCTGGACGCGCGCCAGCACCGCGACGCCGTCACCATGCTCGGGGCCGCGCAGGAGCAGTGGCTGGTGTCGCGCCTGGTCACCAGCCCCGTACGGTGGCGGGTGCTGGTGCAGCCGCTGTTCTTCGCCCGCCGTTTCGTGCCCGGCCCCGCCCCGAACCTGCGCGCCGACTCCTGGGACGGCCATCCGGCGCAGCGGGCGCGCATCCTGGGGGTGCACGCGCCGGGGCTGGTCGTCTTCAGCGGGGACGTGCACAACGCCTGGGCGGGGGAGCTGAAGGCGGACTTCCTGGATCCTGGCTCGGCCACGGTCGGCGTCGAGTTCGTGGGCAGCGCGATCACCAGCCGGCCCCCGGAGACCGACGGGCCCGCCGTGCTGGCGGCCAACCCGCACCTGCGCTTCTTCGACGACCGGCGCGGTTACCTGTCGTGCACGGCGAGCCTGGAGGAGTTACGGGTGGCGTTCCGAGGGGTGGACTTCGTGGACCGCGCAGGGGCTCCGGTGCGTCCGGTGGGGGAGTTCGTGACCAAAGGGAGCGGGCTGACATCAGAAAATGCCTCTAGCAAATAGGAAACTTTCCTATTAGATTTCGGGTCATGCCCCTGAGCGGTGACCTGCTTCGCCTCGCCGACGCCGTGATCTTTCCCGGCTTCACCGGCCACACCCCGCCCGACTGGCTGCGCCGCCGGCTCGGCGACGGGCTGGCCGGCGTCGTGCTGTTCACGCGCAACATCGCCGGCCCCGGCCAGGTGGCCGAGCTCACCGCCGCGCTGCGCGCCGAGAACCCGTCGGTGCTGGTCGGGATCGACGAGGAGTCCGGCGAGGTCACCCGGCTGGAGGTGGCGACCGGCAGCAGCCGGCCCGGCGCGTACGCGCTGGGCGTCGTGGACGACGTGGCACTCACCGAGTCGCTGGCCAGGGGCCTCGGCGGCGACCTGGCCAGGGCCGGCATCTCGATCGACTTCGCCCCCTCCGCCGACGTCAACTCCAACCCCGACAACCCCGTCATCGGCCTGCGCGCGTTCGGCGCCGACCCGGCGCTCGTCGCCCGGCACGTACGGGCGTTCGTCCGCGGCCTCCAGTCGGCCGGGGTCGCCGCCGGCGCCAAGCACTTCCCCGGGCACGGCGACACCGCCGTGGACTCCCACCACGGCGTGCCCGTCGTCGCCGAGAGCGGCATCGACGACGCGCTGCACCCCTTCCGCGAGGCGATCGACGAGGGGGTCAAGGTCGTCATGACCGGGCACCTCCTCGTGCCGTCGTACGACGCCGAGCGGCCCGCCACGCTCAGCCCCAAGGTGCTGACCGGGCTGCTGCGGGAGGAGCTGGGGTTCGACGGGCTGATCATCACGGACGGCATCGAGATGGCCGCGGTGTCGGGGGCGTACGGGATCGGGGGCGCCTCCGCCCGCGCCATCGCCGCCGGCGCCGACGCCATCTGCGTCGGCGGCGAGCACGCCGACGAGGCCACCGCCGCCGGGATCCGCGACGCGATCGCGGCGGCGGTGACCGAAGGACTGCTGCCCGAGGAGCGCCTGGCCGACGCCGCTCGAAGGGTCCGCGAGCTGGCCGCGTGGGCCACCTCCTCGGGCAGCCCGGCACCCGCCGACGGCCGCGCCGGCCTGGAGGCGGCCCGCCGGGCCATCCGCGTCACCCGCCGCTCCACCGCGCCCGTCCTGCCGCTCACCGGCGCGCCGTACGTGGTGGAGCTGGCGCCCCTCATGAACCTGGCCATCGACAGGAACACCCCGTGGGGCGTCGGCGCGCCGCTCGCCCGGCTGCTGCCCGGCACCGACGTCACCCGCCTGGAGGCGGGCCAGGCCACGGGGCCGGAGCTGGAGCGCCTCATCGACCTGGCCGCCGGCCGCCCGCTCGTCGTGGTCGTCAGGGACGTGCACCGCTACGCCTGGCAGACCGCGGCCCTGGAGCACCTGCTCAGCGCCCGCCCCGACACCGTCGTGGTGGAGATGGGCCTGCCCGCCCGCTCGGACCTGGGCGCCGTGCACGTCGCCACGCACGGGTCGGCCGAGGTCTGCGGCCGGGCGGCCGCCGAGGTGCTGACCGGTAGGCTCTAGCGCGTGAACTTCGAGGGCGAGGACCTGTCCCGCAAGGCGCTCGGCGACCGGCTGCCGCCGGGGGAGACGCACGTGTTCCGCGAGTGCGACCTGACCGAGACCGACCTGTGGGGCGCCTCGCTGGCGGGGGCCCGCTTCGAGAGCTGCGTGCTCGACCAGACCGACTTCCGCAAGGCCGACCTCGACGGCGCCGTGTTCGCCGGCGGCGGCGGGATGCGCACCAGGTTCAACGACGCCGACCTCATCGACGCCGCCTTCACCGACGTCGACCTGTCCTCGGCGCAGTTCGCGGGCGCGCTGCTGACCGACGTCTCGTTCACCGGCTGCCGCATGATCGGGGCGGCGCTCACCGGGTCGCGCGGCACCGGCTTCAAGCTGAGCCGCTCCAACCTGACGCTGGCCAACCTCGGCGGCTGCACGCTGCGCAAGGAGCACATCGAGGGCGTGCGCTTCGACGACGCCGACCTGTCGGGCTGCGACTTCACCGAGGCCACGCTGAGCGACTGCCGGCTGCGCGGCACCCGGCTGCTCGGCACGAAGTTCACCAAGGCCGACCTGCGCGGGGCCGACCTGGGGGAGCCCGACGACGCCAAGCTGCGCGCGTTCGCGGGCGCGGTCATCAACCAGGCGCAGGCCAACGCCATCCTCGCCGCCCGCGGCATCACGGTCCTGTGAGCGGCATCGCGGTCCGGTAAGGCCCGCGGCATCACGGTCCTGTGAGCGGCATCGCGGTCCGGTAAGGCCCGCGACGTCACGGTCCTGTGGCGCCGCCCAGGCGAGTCAGGGGCCGGTGACGCTGAGCCGGGTCAGTGCCGCTCCGGCCTCCGACATGATCCGTTCGATCAGCTCCTGGCAGGACGGCAGGTCGTCGAGCACCCCCACCACCTGACCCGAGGCCATCACACCAAGGTCCACCCGCCCCTCCACCATGGCCGCCCGCAGCAGCACCGGCGTGTTCGCCGCCTGGAGCACCTGCGCCCAGGTCAGCCCGCGCGCCCGCCGCATCCGCCGGCCCTCGCGCAGCATCGAGCGCCACGACAGGCCCGACAGCCGCTTGAACCGCGCCCCGTTCACCACGGCCCTGACCAGGCGGGCGCGTTCGAGCGAGGCCACGAACGGCGTGCTCAGCACCCGGTGCGGCACCCCGTCCACGTTCCTGGTCACCACCGTCTCGCGCGCCGCCAGGTAGAACTTCTTCACCTCGTCGGGCACCGGCGAGTCGCTGGTCAGCAGGAAGCGGGTGCCCATGGCGATCCCGCAGGCCCCGTACGCCAGCGCCGCCACCAGCCCCCGCCCGTCGAAGAACCCGCCCGCCGCGACCACGGGGATGTCCACCGCGTCCACGACCTGCGGCAGCAGCAGCGTGGTCGCCACCGGCCCGGTGTGCCCGCCGCCCTCGCCGCCCTGCACGATCACCGCGTCCGCGCCCCACCCGGCCACCTTCTCCGCGTGCCGCCGCGCCCCCACCGACGGCATCACGACGACGCCCGCGTCCCTGAGCCGGGCGATCAGCTCCCTGCGGGGCGCCATCGCGAACGAGGCCACCCGCACGCCCTCGGCGACCAGCACCTCCACCCGCTCGGCCGCGTCGTCGGCGTCGGCGCGCAGGTTCACGCCGAACGGGGCGTCGGTGCGCTCCTTCACCCGCCGGATGGCCGCCCGCATCTCGGCCACGGACATGGTGGCCGCGCCGATCACGCCGAGCCCGCCGGCGCGTGAGGTGGCCGCCGCGAGCCGGGCGCCCGCGACGTACCCCATGCCGGTCTGGACGATCGGGTGGCGGCAGCCGACGAGCGCGGTCAGCGCGGTCCTCATGCCGCCACCTCGCGCTCGCGCAGGCGGCCGGGGTCGAGGCGGTCGAGGACGGCCAGTTCCTCGGCGGTGGGCTCCCGCGTCCGGGCGACCTGTCCGGAGACGCCGTGCAGTTCGAACCCGGTGGCCGCCACCACGTCGTCCACGCTCACCCCGGGGTGCACCGACACCAGCCGCATCCCCCCGTCGGGCGAGGCGAAGTCCAGCACCGCCAGGTCCGTCACCACCCGCCGCAGCTCGAACGCCCCCCGGTCGGTGCCGAGCCCGCTCACCATGTCCACCTCCGGCACGAACGTGCGCCGGGAGTGCCGGGGGATCCAGTAGCTCGTCGGATCGCACCGCGTGTTCCCCGGCGCGCCGCGCACCCCCAGGAGCTGCGCCTTCGGCCGCGCCCAGTCGCCGATGCAGGAGATGTTCGTGTTGCCGTGCCGGTCGATCTGGCTCGCGCCCAGCATGACGTGCCGCCGCCCGTTCAGCACCAGCCACAGGTGCTCCCGGAACGGCAGCCACCCCTCCACCACCTCCGGCGCCTGCCCGAGCGCGGGCACGTCGCCGGTGAGCAGGCACACGCCGTCGTGCGTGATCAGGTCGGGCTCGAACGTCAGCCGGGCCAGCCGCGCCGCCAGCACCGTGATCGCCCCGCCGATCCCGGCCGCCAGGATCTCCCCGTCGCCCCTGAACGCCTCCGCGCACGCCACCACGCACACGTCAGCCCTGCTCACGGGCGTCCTCCACGTAGCGCCGCTGGGCCGCCTCGTCACGCCCGTAGTCGGGCTCGCACGAGGTGAACCCGGCCCCGCCGGGCGCCTCCACCACGCCGGCCACCATCGACCGGCTGATCAGCAACGACTGCACGGGCCCCTCCTTGAGCAGGTCGGCCGGGTCCACCAGCCGCTCGCACGAGACGTAACACCGCCCGGCCGCCTTCGCGTAGAGGTCGTCGAAGTACGGGTCAGGCCCCAGGTACTGGGCGTTGCCCCGGGCGTCGGCCCGGTTGAGGTGCACCAGCGCCACGTCCATGGTCAGCGCGGGCACCGCGACCAGCTCCTCGCCGTCCCCGTACGGCGAGCGCACCGTCCGCAGCTCCGGGTTGACCCGCAGCACGTCCGAGCCCAGCCCCGCCCGCGTCGGCAGGAACGGCAGCCGGTGCGCGGCGGCCAGCAGGCCGAACATGAACATGCCCTCGTCGTACTCGGTGAACGCGATCTCGCCCGCCTGCCTGGCCCGCCGGAAGTGGGGCTCCAGGGGGATGGTGTCGAGCGTGACGAACGGGGCCACGACCCGGCGCACCTTCCCGGCCGCGCAGAGCAGGCCGACGTCGGGCCCGCCGTACGAGACGATCGTCAGGTCGCGGGCGGGAGCCCGGACGAGGGCTTCGACCAGGGCCATCGGCTTGCGGCGCGAGCCCCAGCCGCCGATCCCGACCGTCATCCCGCTCTCCACGGAGGCGGCCACCTGCTCGGCGGTCATCACCTTGCTCGTTCCGGGGCTCATGTGAAGCGCTCCCGGTGCCGGTCGCCGATGCCCATGAGGTTCAGCTCGAAGGTGAAGCCCTGCTCGAAGCGGTAGCTGCGGTTGACGTCGATCGGGTCGATGCCGTTGAGCGACTCCTTGGCGCGGCGGATCACGTACGGGTCCTTGGCCGCGATCTGCTCGGCCACCTGGACGGCCGTCTCGCGCAGCTTGTCGCGCGGCACCACCTCCAGCACCGAGCCGAACGCGTGCAGCTCGGCGGCGGTGACGTTCCTGCACGTGTAGACCATGGCCCGCAGGAGGTGCTGCGGCACCAGCCGGGCCAGGTGCGTGGCCGCGCCCAGGGCGCCCCGGTCCACCTCGGGCAGCCCGAAGTACGCCTCCTCGGCGGCCACCACGATGTCGGCGTTGCCCGCCAGGCCGACGCCGCCGCCCAGGCAGAAGCCGTGCACGGCGGCGATCACGGGGACGGCGCACGCGTACACGGCGGCGAAGGCCGCGTAGCACGCCCGGTTGGCGCCGACGAGGGCGGTGAAGCCCTCGCTGTCCCGCATCTCCTTGATGTCCACCCCGGCGTTGAAGCCGCGCCCTTCGGCCCGCAGCACGACCACCCTGGTCGCGGGGTCGTCCCCGGCCGTGCGCACGGCCCGGGCCAGCTCCTCCCAGCCGCGCACCGGCAGGGCGTTCACCGGTGGCACGTCCACGATCACTTCGGCGATCGGGCCTTCCCGCAGCGAGATCCCCAATGTACCTCCCTAACGCTTGCTTGGTACGGTAGCACCCGTGACCGTGACTTACGACTACACGGGCAGGTCCGTCCTGGTGACGGGGGGCACGAGAGGCATCGGCGCGGGCATCGCGGCCGCCTTCGAGGCGGCCGGCGCCGAGGTCACCGTCTGCGCGCGCGGCCGGCCCGAGCGGGCCGCGCACCGGTTCGTGCAGGCCGACGTGCGCGACCCCGAGCAGGTGGACCGGCTGATCGGCGGGCTCGGGCGGCTCGACGTGGTGGTCAACAACGCGGGCGGCTCGCCGCCGGCCCCGGTGGACGGCACCTCGCCGCGCCTGCACGCCCGCGTCATCGAGCTCAACCTCACGGCCCCGCTGCTGGTGGCGCAGCGCGCGTACCCGCTGCTCGCCGACTCCGGCGGGGCCGTCGTGATGATCGGCAGCGCCAGCGGCGCCCGGCCCTCGCCGGGCACCTCCGCGTACGGCGCCGCCAAGGCCGGGCTGCACCACCTGGCCCGCTGCCTGGCGGCGGAGTGGGCGCCCCGGGTGCGGGTCAACACGGTCATCGTGGGCCTGGCCGCCACCGAGGACGCCGCCGGCCACTACGGCGGCCGCTCCGACCTGGACGGCAGGGCCATCCCCGCCGGCCGCATGGCCACGCCCGCCGACGTGGCGCAGGCGTGCCTGTGGCTGGCCGCGCCCGGCTACGTGACCGGCGCCGAGGTCCGCGTGGACGGCGGCGGCGAGATTCCCGCCTGGCGGCACCTGGTCTGAGCCGCCGAGGTCCGCGTGGACAGAGGCGGCGAGATCCGGCCGGGCGGCACGGCCGTGCGGGTCAGCGCATGGCCGAGCGGGCGGTGGGGCGCAGCCGCAGCCGCTCGGGCGGCGCCGTGCAACGCGGCTCCAGCATGGGCAGGTCCACCTCCCGCTCCTCCTCCGGCGTCTCGAACCGGGCGAGCCAGACGAACACCCGCGCATCACTCCTCACCGGCAGTCGCGGGAAGGTGTTCTCCGCAGGCTCGGTCTCCAGGAGGAGAACCGGCGTCACCCCGGCTCCCTCCAGCACGGGCAGGGCTTCCCGGCGGAAGAGCTCGGCGAAGTCGGCTCCGTCCACGTGATAGACGGTGACTACGTAGAGTGACGATGGAAGGGGCGCGCCGACCGGCGGGCGGTCCTGCGGAGCGGGCTCCGGGCCGGCCGGACGCAGCAGGAGCACGTCGTCGGAGTCGGCCATCGTGGCGTTGGCCGCGTCGCGGTGCGCCTGCCACACGGGCCCGCCGTAGAAGGACTCCAGGGACGCCTTCCTGGAGGTCATGTCGGGGAAGGCGCGCAGCCAGGTGAACTTGTCCCGCTCCTCGACCTCGCGAAAGCTGCCCGGGACGCGCATGCCCGTGGCCTCCTGCGCCTCGATGAACTCCCGCTCGAACAAGGAGATCAGGGTGTCGCGCCGCCCGGGCAGCAGCGTGTAGCGCCGTAGCTCGTAGATCATGCGGCCGACGGTAGGGCCCGGTCACTGACATCCCGTGTCAGCGTCAGGTCCGAACAATATTCCGACACGCTCCGCTACCATTCGATCACGTCAAGTTATATGCTCGCACTGTCCTTGATCCCCTTGGGGTCAAGGAAGGTCCAAGGGAGGGGTGGTGCGCTGGGCCCGGCGCGCGCCGCTCCGGAGGGCTTCCCCACAGGCGAAGGAGCAGAAGTGATCAGAAAGGTGTGCGCCGTCTCGGCCGTGCTGGCGGCGGTGGCCGGTGGCGCACTACTCGCGGTTCCCGCTCACGCTGACGACGACTGGGCCGGTCCCCTGACCGGTGACACCTGGTCCGCCAACCGGAGTGCCAACGACGACTCGTCCCAGTCGGGCAACACCTTCGGTGACGTCCTCGCCACCAACCACGGCGAGGGTCACTCGACCAACGTCAACAACGTCAACGGCTTCGCCACGACCGCCGCCAACGGCGGCATCGCGGTGACGTACGTCTTCGACTGACCGGCTGACGTCCGAGCACAGCATTCGGAAAGGACATCGACATGAAGAAGCTCTGCATGACCGGCATCGCCGCCGCCGCCGCGGCGGGGGTGACCCTGCTGTCGGCCCCCGCGTACGCCGACACCAACGCCGGCAACTCCAGCTCCAACCGCGACTCCTCCCAGTCGGGCAACAACTTCGGCAACGTCGTCAACGCCAACGTCAACGGCGCCGGCGCGACCGGGGTCAACAACGTCAACGGCAACACCGTGACGGCCACCAACGGCAGCGACTCGGTCGTCGACGACGTCCACGACTAGACCTGGCCCGCTGAGCGCGGCCGGCTGATGGGGGCCGGCTGCCCGCGTCCGTAACGGGTGCGGGCCGGGTCCGAAATGGCCCGGCTCGCGCCACATTAGGATCGCTGGGTGACTATCTGCGCCTATGTGACATATGCGGATTTCGAGCTGGACGACGAACGCGACCTGGTGCCGGCCGCCTGGCGGGAGGCGGGCATCGAGGGACGGGTCGAGCGCTGGGACGACCCGTCGGCCGACTGGAGCGCGTACGACGCCGTGGTGATCCGCTCCGTCTGGGACTACATCCTCAGGCGCGAGGAGTTCCTCGCCTGGGCGCGCCGCGTGGCGTCCGTCACGAAACTGCTGAACCCGTACGCCGTGCTGGAAACCAATACCGACAAGACCTACCTGCGCGACCTGAGCGTGCCGACCGTGCCCACCCACTGGTCGTCGCGGGGCCTGCCCGACTGGCCCGAGTACGTCGTCAAGCCGTCCGTCTCCGGCGGCGCTCGCGACACCACCCGCACCACCGACCGCGCCGAGGCCGCCCGCCTGGCGAAGGAGCTGGAGGCAGCGGGGCGCACGCCGATGGTGCAGCCGTACCTCGACATGGTCGAGGCGGAGGGCGAGACGTCGCTGCTGTACTTCAACGGCCGCTTCAGCCACGCCGTCCGCCGCAGCGCCATGCTGGCCGCCGGGGCGACCGAGGCCGACAACCCGCGGGCCCAGCTCCGCACCCCAGCCCCGGACCAGGTCGAACTAGCCGAGAAGGTGCTCACCGCCATACCCCATGACCTTCTCTACGCCAGGATCGACCTGGTCCGGCTGCCCGGCGGCGCGCCCGCGGTCATCGAGCTGGAGCTGACCGAGCCGTACCTCTTCCTGACCTACGACCCGCGGGCGCCGGCCCGCTTCGCGACGGCGCTGCGCGAGCTGCTCTGACCAGAGGCTCAGCAGGAGATCCCGCCGTCCACGGGGATGACCGTGCCCGTCAGGTACGCCCCCGCCCGCGACGACAGGTAGATGGCGGCGCCCGCCATGTCCTCGGGCCGGCCGATGCGGCCCAGGGGCACGTTGGAGGCGATGACCTCGCGGGTGGCGGGGTCGTCGAGCGCGAACGCCATCATCTTCGAGTCGAAGGGGCCGGGGGCGATGGCGTTGACCGTGATGTGCTCCTTGGCCAGGCGCCGGGCCAGGTGCCTGGTCAGCATGTGCACGGCGGACTTCGTCGAGGAGTACGCGTAGCTCTCCAGGGCCGGCACCTTGATGCCGTCGATCGACCCCACGTTGATCACCCGGGCCGGGTCGTCGGCGCTGGCCGCCTGCCTGAGCTGCGGCAGGAACCGCTGGGTCAGGGAGAAGACGCCCTTGACGTTGATGTTCCAGAGCTTGTCGAAGGCGTGCTCCGGATACTCCTCCAAGGGGGCGCCCCAGGTCGCGCCGGCGTTGTTCACCAGCACGTGCAGGGGCCCGTCCACCGCCGACACGAGCCGCTCCAGCCCCTCGGGGGTGGACAGGTCGGCGGGCACGGCGACGCAGCCCAGCTCGGCGGCCGTCTTCTCGACCTCGGCCGTCTTGCGGGCGGAGATGTAGACGCTCGCGCCCGCCTCCATGAACCCGGCCGCGATCATGCGCCCGATGCCGCGCGACCCGCCCGTGACGACGACGGTCTTGCCTTCCACTGAGAACAGAGTCATGTTCTGGGAGGATGCCATACCGACCGGTCGGTCGCCAGTCGTGGGTCACACCCCCGGCAGCCGCCCGTTCCGGAACAGGTCCACGAACCGCTGGTGATCGTCGCGGGCCTGCGCCCCGTACCGGTGGGCGAAGTCCACCAGCATCCCCACGAACCCGGCCCGGTCGTCCCCGATCACGCCCACGATCGCCTCTTCTGTCGAGAAGTCCACGAGGTCGTGGCTGGAGTCGTCGTCGGCCACCGCGTGCATGCGGGCCACCGCCCGCCCCAGGTCCTGCACGATCGAGCGCAGCTCGTCCGGCTCGTTGACGTCGTCCCAGTCCAGGTCCGCCGAGTACGGCGACACCTCCGCCACGAGCTGCCCCACCCCGCCCAGCGTCGTGTAACCCAGCCAGGGATCGGCGTAGGCCTGCAACGCCCGCTGTGACTCCGCCGTGCGGTGCCCCTGGTGCCGGAAGTAGGAGGCCACCCTCTCGTCGGTGACGTGCCGCGCCACCGCCGGCACCGCCGCCTGCTTCATGTAGAGGATCACGTCGTTCTCCAGTGCCTGCGAGCGCCCTTCGAGCAGCAGGTTGTACGACGGCAGCCCCGCCGACCCGATGCCCACGCCCTTGCGCAGCGCCACGTCCTTGACCACGTGCTCGACGGGGCTGCCCGGCACCGGCAGCGTGGTCAGGTAGTCCGCGAACGCCTCCAGCACGGCCTGCCTGGTCGGCTCGTCCACCGGCTCGCGTCCCTCCAGCAGCGAGAAGCGCCGGTCGTAGTCCTCGATCACGGTCTCCACGTCCAGCAGCGCCACGCGCGTGCTGAGCCGCGCGCGCTGCAGCACGCGGTGCAGCGTCCCGCTGGTGGTGGCGAGGGTGAGCGAGCCGATCGCGTCGTCCCCGCCGGCCGCGATCGCGGACAGCTCGACCAGGTACGCCCCGGCGAAGTCGGTCACGAGCATGCTGATCGAGTCGTCCGACAGCGCCTTGGCGTAGCCGAGCAGGGCCACGCTGGCGGCGAACCGCTTGAGGTCCCAGACGTACGGGCCCACGTACGCCTCGTCGAAGTCGTTGACGTTGAAGACCAGCTCGCCGGAGGCGTTCATGTACGTGCCGAAGTTCTCCGCGTGCAGGTCGCCGTGGATCCAGACCCGGCTGGTCGGGCCGTCGAGGTAGGAACCGTCGGCGAAGGCGCCGGCCATGTCCGCGTAGAACAGGCAGGCGCTGCCCCGGTAGAAGGCGAACGGCGAGGCCGCCATCTTCCGGAACTTCCGCCGGAACGCCGCGGGGTCTCGCTTGATCGACTCGCCGAACTCCGTCATCAGGACATCGAGCAGGAAGGAGGAGCGTGTGCCCATGCTCCGGACACTAGGTCGCCGATCCCCTTGCCGCCTACCCCGATCTTTCCCTGACCGGGCCGAGTCAGGGTCGCACTGGTGCGGGCCTGGGCCTCTGGGACATAGCCCGTACCTCGGCGCCGCCCGTCGCCACCGCGAGCGTGCCCAGCAGCGCGCACTGGACGGCGACCGTGGGCCACAGCGCGTCGGGCAGGGTGTCCAGCAGGGGCAGCCGGGTCGCCAGCAGGACCAGCCCGGTGGCCGACAGCGCCAGCGCCCACGACGGTGAGCGGCGGCGGGCCAGCACGACCACCGAGGCCGCCGCCCACACGGGGACCGCCGCGCCGTGGTCGAGCCACAGGAAGTACCACAGCGGCTCGGTCGCGTCCGCCGCGATCAGCAGCGTCGTCACCCCCATCAGCGCCGCGCCCGCCGTTACCGGCGCCAGGGCGAGCGCCCACGGCCGCCGCCGGTGCACGACGCCGCCGTGGAAGCCGATCAGCAGCGCGAGCGGCGGCAGCAGCACGAACGCCAGGTTCGCCACGTCCTGAAGCGGCGCGAAGCGGTCCGGGCCGCCCAGCACGAGCGGCAGGACGGAGTAGCCCAGCGTGGGCACGAGCCCGAGCAGCGCCGCCGCCTTCGCCGCCCGCACGTGACCGCGCATGATCGTGACGAACGCGAGGATCGACAGGACGGATGCCGCCAGGTCGCCGATGAAGCTCAGCCGCTCGGCCGACTCCGGCGCCCCCGCCACGGACAGCTCGGCCCCGTACCCGGCGACGCGGATCAGCCCGGCCGTCGCGAAGGCGGCCAGCGTGCCCATGCCCAGCAGCGCGACCAGCCGCACCGCCTCTCCCCGGGCGACCTGCCCGGGAGTGGCGCCGGCCCCGCCCAGCCGCACCCGCGTCGACAGCGCGAGCACGCTTCCGATCTCGCCCCAGCGGGGCCGCGGGTTCACCTCGTCGGGGACCTCCCCGGACATCTCCATGAACGCGGCCACCATCTCCTCCTCGCGCTCGGCGCGGTAGGAGGCGGGCAGCAGCCGCAGGATCGCCCGGTAACGCCGCTCCAGCAGCCCCATGCCTTCGTGGTGGTTCACGCGGCGCCTCCGGCCGTCCTCGTGCGCAGCCGGGCGGTGGCGGTGGCGGCGGTGGCCGCCATCCTGGCGGCCTCCTCCTGGAGCGCGCGGGCGCCCTCGTCGGTGAGCCGGTAGTAGCGCCGCAGCCGCCCCTGCTGCGCCTCCTCGCGGTCGAGCGCGACCAGCCCGGCGCCGGAGAGCCGGTCGAGCACCCCGTAGAGCGTGCCGATCTTGAGCTGGACGCGCCCTTCGGACAGCCGGTCGACCTCCTGGACGATCCCGTAACCGTGCCGCGGCTCGTCCACCAACGCGGTCAGCGCCAGGAACATGGGCTCCGTCATATTCATACGCCCACGATATCGTGTCTCCCAAGATATCGTTAGGGGTGCTGGGAGGAGACCGACACCACTTCCCCGGTCATGTACGACGCGTAGTCGCTGGCCAGGAAGACGATCACGTTCGCCACCTCCCACGGCTCCGCCGACCGCCCGAACGCCTCCTTGGCCGCCAGCTCCGCCAGCAGCTCCTCGCTGGTCACCTTCGCCAGGAACGGATGCACGGCCAGCGACGGCGCCACCGCGTTCACCCGGATCCCGTGCTCGGCCGCCTCCATCGCCACGCACCTGGTCAGCGCCATCACCCCGGCCTTGGCCGCCGCGTAGTGCGCCTGGCCCCGCTGGGCCCGCCAGCCGACCACGGAGGCGTTGTTGACGATGGCGCCGCCGCCCTGGGGGATCATGTGCCGCAGAGCCGCCCTGGTGCAGCGCATGGTGCCGGTCAGGGTGACGTCGATGACCGCGTGCCACTGCTCGTCCGTCATGCCGGCCAGCTCGGCCGTACCGCCGAGGCCGGCGTTGTTGACCAGCACGTCCAGCCGGCCGTGCGCCCGCACGACCGCCTCGAACAGCTCGGCCACCTGCGCCTGCGCGGTCACGTCGCACGGGACGGCGAGCGGCTTGACGCCGGTGAGCTCGGTCAGCGATTCCGCGGCGGCGGCCAGGCGGCGCTCGTGCCGGTCGGAGAGCACGACCGTGGCGCCCTCCTCGGCGCACCGCCTGGCCGTGGCGTAGCCGATGCCCGCCCCGGCGGCGGCCGTGACCAGCGTGACCTTGCCGTCGAGTAGCCCGTGGGCCTTCGGGTACGGCGGTGACATCGGCGGCTCCGTTCAGTGGCTCCGTTCAGTGGCTCCGTTCAGTGGCTCCGTTCAGTGGCTCCGATCAGCGGGGCAGACCGAGGGTGCGTTCGGCGATGATGGTGCGCTGGATCTCGCTGGAGCCGGCGTAGATGGTGTCGGCCCGGCTGAACAGGTAGAGCCGCTGCAGCTCGCCGAGCGTGCCGTCGTCGCCCGCGACCAGCCCGGCCCGGCCCTGCACGGCCTGCGCCAGCTCGCCCAGCCTGCGGTGCCACTCCGACCAGTAGAGCTTGGTGATCGACGCCTCGGGGCCGGGGCGGGAGTCAGGGCTGGGGCGCAGCACACGCAGCGCGTTCAGCCGCATGATCTCCAGCTCCAGCCACGCCCGCACGATCCGGTCGCGCAGCACCGGGTCGTCGATCGCGCCGGTGCGCCGCGCGGCCGCGATCACCTCGGCCAGCTCCCGCCTGAACCCGATCTGCTGCCCGAGCGTGGACACGCCGCGCTCGTACCCGAGGGTGGCCATGGCGACCCGCCACCCGTCGCCGGGCGCGCCGAGGATGTTGCCGGCCGCCGTGCGGGCGCCGTCGAAGAACACCTCGTTGAACTCGGAGGTCCCGGTGAGCTGGACGATCGGGCGGACCTCGACGCCCGGCTGCCGCATGGGCACGAGCAGGTACGACAGGCCGCGGTGCCGCTGCGAGCCCTCCTCGGTGCGGCACAGGGCGAAGCACCAGTCGGCCCACTGCGCCAGCGACGTCCACACCTTCTGGCCGGTGATCACCCATTCGCCGCCTTCGAGGCGGGCCCTGGTGCGGACGCCGGCCAGGTCGGAGCCGGCCTCCGGCTCGGAGTAGCCCTGGCACCACAGCTCGTCGCCACGCTGGACGGGCGGCAGGAAGCGGTCCTTCTGCTCGGCGGTGCCGAAGTCGAGGATGGTCGGGCCGATGAGTCCTTCGCCGATGAGGCCGAGGCGGGCGGGCGCGCCGGCCCTGGCGTACTCCTCGTGGAAGGCGACCTGGTCGCCGATGGAGGCGGCGCGGCCGCCGTAGCGGCGCGGCCAGCCCAGGCAGGTCCAGCCGTGCGCGCCGAGGTGGCGCTCCCACGCCCGGCGCAGCTCGTACGCCTCGTGCTCGCGCCCCGGCCCGCCCAGCCCCCTGGCCCCGGCGAACTCGCCGCTCAGGCTCTCCTCCAGCCAGGCCCGCGCCTCCTCACGAAGGCTCAACAAAGCCTCCGTAGCCGCCGCGGAAGAACACCAGCGGCCCGCCTTCGGCGTGCGTGTCGAGCTGCAGCACCCGGGCCACCACGATCAGGTGGTCGCCCGCCGGGTGCTCGGCCTCGACGGCGCAGTCGAGCCAGGCCAGCGCGCCTTCGAGCACGGGGTTGCCGCCGGGGGAGACCGTCCAGGCGAGGCCGGCGAACTTGTCGCCGCCCTTGGTCGCCAGCTGCGCGCACACGGCCTGCTGGTGCTCGGCCAGCACGTTCACGGTCATGGCCTTGGCGCCGCGCAGCCTGGGCCAGCTCGTGCTGGTGTAGGCCACGCAGAAGGCGACGAGGGGCGGGTCGAGCGAGACGGAGGTGAAGGAGTTGGCGGCCAGGCCGCACGGCTGCCCGTCCATGGGGTCGACGGCCGTGATCGCCACCACGCCGGTCGCGAACCGGCCGAGCACCTGCCGGAAACGGCGGCTGTCGAGCTGGCCGTTCTGGCTGTGCTGCGAGTGCCCCGTCGGCATGGTGGCTCCGTTGCGAATCCTGCTGCGCTGATGGGGCGTCGGAAGGCTGCGGCAGCCGTCCGGCGCGATCAGCCGGGCAGCGTGTGTGCTCATGGTCCGCCTCCTCGATCCGCCGAATGACCTCATCTTACCAAGCGCTTGCTTGGACGGTAGGGGGAACGCGGAAAAGGTGTCAAGTCGTCCTCCCGGACCTGCGTTGACAGGCCGGAAAGAGCCTGCCTACCGTGACGCATGTGCCCAAGCGCTTGCTTGAATTCACCGACCGGACCGCCATCGCCGGCGTCGGCTACACGCCCTTCTCCAAGGACTCCGGCGTCAGCACCCTGACCCTGGCCTGCCGCGCCGTGCTCGCCGCGCTGGAGGACGCCGGCCTGACCCCCGACGAGGTGGACGGCCTGGCCACCCACCGCGTCGGCGACTCGGCCCCGCCCACCCTCGTCGGCCCCGCCCTGGGCCTGAGCGACCTGTCCTGGCACCTCGACCAGTTCGGCGGCGGCAGCGTCTCCCACGCCGTCGTCGGCCAGGCCGCGCTCGCCGTCGCGGCGGGCCTGGCCGAGGTCGTCGTCTGCTACCGGGCCATCAACGCGCGCTCGGAGTTCCGCATGGGCGGCACCGGCCGCGGCGCGCCCGCGAGCCCCGAGGTGCAGTACCAGGCCCCGTACGGGTACGTGGCGCCGCCCCAGCAGTTCGCCATGTACGCCCGCGCCCACATGCTCCGCTACGGCACCACGGCCGAGCACTTCGGCGCCCTGGCCGTCACCCAGCGCGCCAACGCCGCCAAGAACCCGCGCGCCCTCATGCGCACCCCCATCACCCTCGACGACTACCTGGCCAGCCGCTGGATCGCCGAGCCCTTCCGCCTCCTGGACTGCTGCCTGGAGACCGACGGGGCCTGCGCCGTCGTGGTCACCACGGCCGAGCGGGCCCGCTCGCTGCGCCGCCACCCGGTGCTCATCTCGGCCGCGGCGTGGGGCGGCGGCACCTCCCACCTGTCGTGCGACGACCCCACGGTGACGGCCGCCGCCGCCCTGGCGCCCCGCCTGTACGCGCAGGCCGGGCTCGGGCCGGCCGACATCGACGTGGCCGAGCTGTACGACTGCTTCACCTACTCGGTGATCGTGCAGCTGGAGGACTACGGGTTCTGCCCCAAGGGCGAGGGCGGCCCGTACGTGGCCTCGGGCGCCACCGCCCTGGACGGCGCGCTGCCCGTCAACACGCACGGCGGCTTCCTGTCGGAGGGCTACGTCCACGGCGTCAACCACATCGCGGAGGCGGTCTCCCAGCTCAGGGGCGAGGCCGGGGACCGCCAGGTGCCGGGCGCCGGGGTGGCGCTGTCCACGGCGCAGCCCGGCTACGTCCTGCCCGCCACCTCCGCCCTGATCCTGAGGAGGGCGTGATGCCCGGCTACCGTCCCGAGCCGGACCGTGACTCCCGTGCCTGGTGGGATCGGCTCGCCCGGCACGAGTTCGCGGTACAGGAATGTGACGCCTGCGGCACTCTTCGCTTCCCTCCGCGGGCGTTCTGCGCCGCCTGCCGCCAAGAGGGCTGGCACTGGCGCGAGACGGTCCCCGAGGGGACGGTTGAGAGCTGGATCGTCAGCCGTCGGCCCTTCGTTCCCGGGCATCGCGATCCATACCTAGTGGTAATGGTTCGTTTGACGGCCGTCCCGGGGGCTCTGGTGTATGGAAACTGGCGGGCGGAGCGTCACCCGGAGGCGGGGGAGCGGGTGCGCGGCACGTTCACGCAGGTGGACGAGGAGCTGACGGTTCTGGATTGGGCGCCGGAAAGCCGCATCGCCATCCGGTCCGATGGAAATTCTCCCGCTCGTTGACCTTGGCCCCGGAATTGGATTGGTACCGGAAAATCCCACCAGTCCCACCATCACGAAGCAGCCCCCAGGCCGGCCTTCGAGGGTCGATGATGTGTGACAGAAGGCGTTGTCGGGATGGACGGCGCGGACTTGGCGGCAGACGTGAGCGGTACGCAGACGAGGGCGGACGTGACCGGCAGGTCGCGGGATCCGCCCGCAGGCAAAGAAAAAGCCCCCATCGGGAGCGATGGAGGCGCGAGGCGCTGGCCGGTGCTTGGAGGAGAGCGCGTCCTGGCGGGCGTGGGGGACCCGCCAGGACGCGCTTCCTGCCCCGCGTGCGACGGCACCAGGACTCCGGCGAGGGATGGAGTCCTAGGCCGTTGACTCGCACACGGAGTCGATGGGGGAGCGCGAAGGCTCCGGTCGCCGGCGACGTGCGGCGATGCGATGAGCTGCACCGACCGGGTCATCAAAGCGATGCGTGACGGGGGCGCCACCCTCCTTGTTCCCGACAAAGGATCCGTCGTCGCACCGCACGGTCAGCTCGATGGGCATCGATGGCTCGGGCACGCCGTCGCTCCGGCAGGTGTGGGTGAACCCCTGGCGAGTCAACGCGTAACGCAGTAAACGTGTTGCTTCGCGGGGGTCATGCCAGGGCAGGTATGGCGTACCCGTGCGGACCGGCAACACTGGCCTTCACCCCCTCACCGGCCTTTAGATGGATTTGTACCAACGAATGGATGATGGGCCGGTGGAGGCGGTTCGGTCAAGG
Organism: Nonomuraea composti; assembly: GCF_012034275.1. Classification (NCBI taxonomy): domain Bacteria; kingdom Bacillati; phylum Actinomycetota; class Actinomycetes; order Streptosporangiales; family Streptosporangiaceae; genus Nonomuraea; species Nonomuraea composti. Next base: position 149,060 of record NZ_JAATEP010000029.1, read on the forward strand.
GGTTGTGGCCTGCTAGAACCAGATCGTCTAAATTGTTGGAACAAAAGGGGTGAAAGTGGCAAGGTCGGTGCTGTATCAGCAGGTGGCTTCGGAGTTGCGACGAGCCATCTACTCGGGTGTCCTCGGCCCCGGGGCGCAGCTGCCGACCGAGGCGCAGCTCATGGAAGACCATGGGGTGAGCAGGAACACGGTGCGGCTGGCCCTCGGCGAACTCGTCAATGAGGGGCTGGTCACGCGCACGCCGCGGCGCGGCACCGTGGTCAGAGACCGCAGACCGCTGCTGATCTACCCGCAGCGGGAGCTGGAGCCGCAACCCAGCGGGGAACTGCGCGAGGCGTTCGCCTACGCCGTCGGGCAGGAAGGCCGGGCCCCCAGCCAGTACATCGAGGTGCTGACGGTGTCTCCCGTCGAGGAGATCGCCAGCAGGCTGGAGCTGGCCGACGGGGAATTGGCGGTGGTGAGACGCCGTCTGCGTTTCGTGGACGGACAGCCGTACAACACCAACGATT